>QIAA01000134.1 GCA_003224905.1 Acidobacteriota bacterium | reverse complement strand
ATTGAGAATGCTGCCAAACTGCAAAGCGCAAGTGCGTGCTGAGATACTTGCTCAAGAATACATGATTGCGGACCCGCGACATCCTTGGAGATAACCGAAACGACGGTATTGCTGGCGAGGGATGGCGCGCCCTGAGAGATTCGAACTCCCGACCTTCTGGTTCGTAGCCAGACGCTCTATCCAACTGAGCTAAGGGCGCGGATAAATTGTGCGCGAATACGTGGAGATCCTGATTATAGCGAATTCTTGGCGGAGCTAGATAGCTCAAGGCAGCGGTCCAGACTGGCGCTGTTGTTGCACCTTCAAGGAGGTCTGGTATAGTTCGTCGCTTCGGAGGTCTTGCTAATGCGTCCGAGGCGTTGGTTTTCTATCGTTCTTCTAATCTCCGCAACTTTTTCTTCGGTTTCAGCGCAGACGACTTCGGCGGCTTCCACTACATCCATTCAGAACAGTTCCGGACCAGCCTTTGACGTTAGGGCAGCTGTGGATGCTTATCTTGCCACGGTGCCGGCGGACCAGCGCGCCGGATCGGACGCTTACTTTGAAGGCGGCTACGGGCTTCTGCTCTGGGATTTCGTTTCCACAGTAATAGCGATGTGGCTGCTGCTGCAGCTTCGCATCTCGGCGCGGATGCGCAGTTGGGCCGAACGCCTGACTCGCTTCAAGGTTCTGCAAACGGCAATCTACTCGGTCGCGTTCATCGTGCTGGTGAGCGTTGTCACTTTCCCGCTCACGTGCTATGAGGGCTTTGTCCGCGAACATAAGTACGGGCTATCGAACCAGACATTCGGCGCATGGATGCGGGATCAGGTGATCATGTTAGCGGTGACGGCCGTGCTGGGAGGGGTGCTGCTCTCGATCTTGTTTGCCTAGTGCCGCAAACTGGGAAAGAGTTGGTGGGTTTGGGGCGGCGTGGTTTCGGTTGTGTTTCTCGCGTTCGTGTTCCTGATTTCGCCCGTCTTTATCTCTCCGTTGTTCAACACGTACACAAGGCTGCAGGATGCGCGGATAAGAGATCCGATTCTGAGTATGGCGCGTGCTGACGGGATTCCGGCCAAGGATGTGTACGTGTTCGATGAGTCGCGGCAGAATAAGCGGGTCAGCGCCAATGTAAGCGGGCTTGCAGGCACAATGCGAATTTCTTTGAACGACAACCTGCTGAACCGCTGCACGCTTCCCGAGATCGAAGCGACGATGGGGCATGAGATGGGACACTATGTGCTGAATCACCGCTACAAAGGTCTGGTCTATTGATGCAGAGGCAGATTCCACCGGGACGGGCCTTTTCATGTGCAGCTTCCAGTCTCGCACCTATTTTAGCTGCGCGCTCAGCGTAACCCGCACCCTCCGCCGCCCACCCCGCCCGGAAGACAACTGCTTTGAAATGTCCTTATGTGGAATATACTGTGGAATAGACTCCACATATGCAAATCGTTCAAATCGTGCTGGATAAGAAGCTGTTACAGGCCGCCGACCAAGCCGCGAAGCGCACCAGGCGAAACCGTTCCGCTCTGGTGCGCGACGCCCTGCGGGAACATCTCCGCCGGTTGGAACTGCGAGCCAGTGAAGAGCGCGACCGCCAGGGCTACTCGCGACAGTCGCAAGCCGACGCGGAAGCACGGGGTTGGGAATCGGAGGCCACGTGGCCGGAAGAATAGCCCGAAGCCAGATATCCCGAGGAGAGGTTCGGCTCTACCAGTTTGCCGCGCCCGACAAGAAACGACCGGCCCTCGTGCTCACCCGCAACAGCGCCATCGCGTATTTATCCACAGTCACGGTTGCGCCGGTCACTTCCACGATTCGCGGCGTGCCATCGGAAGTCGTTCTGAATGAGGAGGACGGTATGAAGTCCGCGTGCGCGGTGAACCTGCACAATGCAGTTACGGTGTCGCAACAGCGCCTGGGGAAACGTGTGGCCCAGCTTAGTTTCTTCGTGTCTTTGCCTTCCAGTACGGTGTTCCAGGTGGTGCCATCGGGCGACATTTCGAACTTAAAGTTGTAGGCCGTGGCCGAAAGCACCTTAATGGTGAGTCGTCCTTTTATGGTCTGTGGGCCCATCCTTGTCTCGCTCTGCCAGGTCCAAGTGTCGCCGTCCACATTGCCATTGGCGTGGTCGGCTTCGCCCAGGGTGTTGAAAGAGTCGTAGGTGTACATCTTGTCGTTGCTGTCGTAGCCCATGTAGGACGTTTCCGTACCTTTGCCCATGGCGCCAATGAACTCGGAGTGGGTCACGAGGAAGAATCCACCGTCCATCCACTGGACGCGGTTTGTTCCAGTGAATTTGCCGCCCGGGCCCATGGGCCCCGGCTTTATGTCGCCTTCCGCGGCCCATGTGCCCGCGAAGTAGTCGAGTTTCTTTAGCTCGGGCGCGGGCTTCGGTATCTCCGTCTGGGCTCGGGCCGATAACGCAATCCCGATCAAAAGCGTCATGCAGGTGAGAATGGTGAAACGCGCCTTCATAGGGCTCTCCTTAAATTGAATGAGAATTCGGATCTGAGAAACGGCCGCAAACAAATCAAGCCGATCTTGGGAGTGTAGCATATTCGCTGTTTATTCGCCTACGTGCGTACGGGAGGTAGGGACAGACGGGACGTATCCAAGCTCTAATTCGCAAAAACCGGTGAACGTCACGTCTGTCGACCAGGTTTCCAAGTTACTCTCAGTGGGCCGCCCAGCCACGCGCGTGAGTAGCTGTATAGTGACTCAAACACTGGAGGGACGATGCGTCACCGAATTCTGCACCTGATGTGCGCCGTAGTCCTTATGTACGCCGCCTATGCACAGCAAAGCCATTGGGCCACACCCGACGACAAATCCGCCAAGTTCATGATCGACATGGAGCGCAAGTGGGCCGAAGGCGTTTGCACAAATAATGGAGTTATCTCTGAGTTGTTGGCCGACGATTTCCAGGGCACCAGCACTCGCGGCGAGCGCTACAACAAGGCGGATGAGCTACGCGATGAAAAAGGTCCACACTCGGCGCACGGCTGCGCGCTCGACGATGCCAAGGTGCGCTTCTTCGGCGAAGACGTGGCGATCATTTACGGCAGCGAGCACGCCATCGGTAAAGACAAAACGCATCCAGACGCGGAGCAGTGCCAGGTCTGGACCGATACCTGGTTGAAGCGCGATGGCAAGTGGCAGATCGCTGCCGCGCAGGACAACAAGGTCGATTGCAAGTAGCTAGAGGATGGCGTTAAATTCGGGCAATTCAGACCCTTAGCGAGCCACGGAATGCCCTGGCGGCATAGTAGGATTCCGCACCGTTGTGATACATGAAAACAGTGTTGTAGCGGCGATCACAAAAGAGGGCGCCGCCGAGTTTTCTGATATCAGAAGGTGTTTTCACCCAGCTCGACGTTTTCGTATCGAAATTTCCAAGTTTCTGCAACTCTCGATATTGTTCTTCCGTTAAAACCTCAATGCCCATGGCAGCTGCCATATCAATCGCGCTATCTTCTGGTTTATGTTCTTTCCTTGAGTCCAGCGCTTCACGGTCGTAGCAAAAACTTCTGCGGCCTTTAGGACTTTCCGCTGAACAATCATAAAAAATGTATTCACCCGTCTTTTTATCATGACCAACAACGTCCGGTTCACCGCCAGTTCTTTCCATTTCATTGAGTGACCACAGTTTTTCAGCATCAGCTTCCAGCTTTGCTTGTACTTTCGCCCATTCAAGACCTTTATGGCGGTTCATGTTTTGCTCAAAGCGGACTTTCAATGCTCTGAGTATCTCTTCACGTTGTTTTTTGGAAAAGGTTACGTTTGACATGATGACGGGGTTGCTCCCGTTGACGAGGCGATCCTCCTCGATTCACGACTTTTGAGCCGCCTGAGGCGGCCAGTTGGGCGTTTCAATACCGAACTGCTTGGCGTACTCCGCGTTCAGCCGCTGCCAGCCGCCGAACTTCATGGCCTCGGCGCCGACGATGCGTCCAATCGGTCAAATCCCGCCTCACCGGCAACGCGGCGGCGGGCAACGCCTACAAGCTCGCTGACATGGCCTCGCTCCTGCAGGCCGTGCGGGCGCGAACAACGTGATCGATGTCCTGATGATTAGTTCTAATCTTCGTCCCAGAACCGCTCACTCAAGTACTTATCGCCTGAGTCGCAGAGGATTGTGACAAAAACCGCCGGCTGAGTTTTTGGCAGCTGTCTTGCCACCTCGAGGCAGCCTGCTACGGCGGCTGCAGCAGAAATCCCCACCAACAGACCTTCTTCCCTCGCAAGGCGCTTGGCCATGACGTACGCCTTCTCAGTGGCGATGCCGATGTCCTGATCCGCGAGTGACGGATCATAAATGCGCGGCACGATGGCGCTGGCCATGTGTTTTGCTCCCTCGATGCCGTGGAACGGGGAGTCTGGCTGCAGAGAGATGCAGCGAATGTTCGGATTCAACTCTTTCAGTCGCCGTGATGTCCCTACGAATGTGCCACTGGTGCCGAGCATGGCAACAAAATGCGTGATACGTCCTTCGGTTTGTTGCCAGACTTCGTTGGCCGTGCCATGGTAATGTGCCCGCCAGTTTGCATCATTTGAATACTGGTCGGCGTAGAAAAATCTATCCGGCTGTTCGGAATAGAGTTCGCGCGCTTTGTGGATTGCGCCATCGGAACCATCTGCGGGATCGGTGTAAATGATGTTCGCTCCGTACGCGCGCAGGATGCGTTTGCGCTCGACCGAAACATTTTCCGGCATGCAGAGCGTCACCGGAAAACCCTGGGCCGCGCCGATCATAGCGTAGGCAATGCCTGTATTTCCACTGGTGGAGTCCAGCAGGGTTTGTCCGCTCTTGAAGGTTCCGCTTGCGCGCCCTTCGGCGACGATGTTCGACGCAGCACGATCTTTCACTGATCCGCCGGGATTGAACCACTCTGCTTTGCCGAGTAACTCTATGTTCGCCAGATCGTTGATCCTGTCCAGACGGAAAAGGGGCGTGTTGCCAATCCGTTCCAGGCTGCGCTCTCCTAGGTGCGCTGCTCTGGTTTTGCTCGCACTCGCGCTTTGAGATCTCGACTTTTCCATCAATCGGGAAGGAAGCGATTGCATAGGATTGGCTGCAAGAAGACCGTGACTATCGTAATGTGCGCAAAACGCGAATTAATGAAACAACAACAAAGCATTAGATTATAAAAGACCTGCATCCGATTCTCTGATCACTGTAGATGCATATTTCTGCGAATCAGCATCTAATCGCAGGATAAAGGGGAACCGAGACACGCGATGACAACCAAAGTCGAACAACGGACCTACGAAGATGCGCTGAACTGGCTCCGCGATCACGGATTTGATTTACTCGAAGCGCCGGGCACGCAGGGCCGCGTGTTTGTGAGGAAGTACAACGTCTCTGCCGCTATCCAGAAGGATGGGGACGATGGCGTGAAAATATTCGCCTACCCGGGTTATCTTGTGGGCAGCGAGATTTCCAAGCTGGTGAATCGTGGATACCAGCAGTTCCTCAAGACTGCAAAAACTGAAATTCCTGCCACCGCAGACCACCTCAAGGCGCTGCAACAATTCACCGAAGAGCTAAAGGAAGCGCTGGGATTGCCTAGTCTTTACAATGAGTCGCTGGGAACCGTCAGCGAATCCTACGAATATGATCGAGTCGAGAACCGTGACAAGCCTATTTCGGAAAGACCCAAGCGGCCCTGGGAAGTAGTGCGGACGAAGCTGGTCAAGCCGGTGAAGAAGAACCGGGTTTAGATCTCGCCAGAATCAGAAAAGCATAGATTCTTCGCTTAGCTCAGAGTGCATCATTTGAAAGCCGTACCTCTATTTTTTGACACGGACTTGCACACGTGTGCCCTCCGGCAGGTTATTTCCGGGCAGTTTGATGACTCCATCCTGAACAACTCCCTCGAATTCTTCTGTTGCTCTCGGAGAGGGTTGGGGTGAAGTCCTGCGTCCCATGCCCTGATCCATGGCTTCATTCGCCAGACGGTCGGCTTCGTGATTGTGCTCTCGGAGGGCGTGCTCGATTTGAAACCAGTCAAGCTTTGCGATCACGTCTTTCGCCCGTGCGTGAAGATCTTTCAAAGCCTGGTTCTTTACTTTGTAAATGCCTTTAATCTGGCGCACCAGGAGTTCGGAGTCGCTCACCACTTTCAGCGCTTTATGCCCGTGATCAATTGCATACTCTAACGCCGCGATGAGGCCCTGGTACTCGGCAAAATTATTGGTTTGGTGACCGAGATATTGGCTAAGGGTGGCGATCTTTTTCCCTGATTGATCCTGAATCACAACTCCATAACCGGCGGGACCGGGATTGCCCCGGGCACCGCCATCGCTGTGTGCAATGAGGTAATGCTCGGGAACCTTTGGCGAACGTGAGGGAAACAATCCTCTAGTTGTAGAGAATTCAGGCATCACTCGAAGTGTACATCCTCCGGTTCGTGCGCAAGAGTTAGCAGGCTTACTGTATCTTTGAGGCTTTGAAATCGCTCCCGAAATTCCAGGTCAGACTCGTGACCTTGCCGTTTGCGCCCTTTGCAAAACTAACCACTCCACCGAACAAACGATCCACGAACGTGGTTTCAGATTGCGGGATAAGGTAACTGGTACTACCGCCCGTCACCATGCGGAGCGTGTTATCGATTCTTTCTACAGTAACAGTCGCGCCCGGGTTGAACGTGAAATCCTGGTCGAACTGGTAGCGTCCCGAGTAGTTTTCGAGGCTCGCCGCACTCACGTTCGCCGGTTTTTGTGGACTCGCATACTTTTGTCCGAAAACTATGGCCGCGAGGTCATCCGCCATCGATTGCGTCATTCCTGAATAGGTGTTGGCCGCGAGGATGATGGCTACGTCGTCATCAATGAAGCGGTCGAGCGAAGAAGTGAAGCCCGGGCTGCGCCCATTAATGGCCACCACGCGACGGTCAAACTTCTTGCGCACGAACCAGCCGTAGCCGAAGCCTCCGTAATCGGTAAACATTCGATCGCGTGTGGCTTTCTTCAGAATCGTGTCTGAGTACAACGCGCGATCCCATTTATAGAGATCCTCGACTGTCGAATATAAGGAGCCGTTGCCGGTTTTGACCGACCAGTTCAGAAGCGGGGCGTTTTCGACATCCTGCATACCGGCGGGCACATATCCGGAGGCGCGGTTGGGGATCAGCGTGTCGGATCCATCGTCGTTGCCAGTGGCGTTCATCCCGAGAGGCCGAAAAATATTCTCTTCGAGGAACTCTCCATACTGCTTGCCCGAAGCCTTCTCGATGATGAAGGCGAGCAGGTTGTAGTTGGAGTTGGAATAGTGAAAACGCGAGCCGGGCTGAAACTCAAGCGGCTTGTCCTTGAAGAGTGGAATGATTTGGCTCAAATTCAGCCGGAGCAGAGATTTTTCTGCATAGGTCGGCAGATTGTTCACGTTCGGGATGCCGGAAGTGTGAGTGAGCAGGTGGTGCAAAGTAATTTTGTCACCTTGCGGATAATCTGGAATATATTTCGCCAGCGGGCCCTGCACGTGAAGTTGACCTCGCTCCTCCAGCATAAGAATCGCCGCTGCCGTAAAGCTCTTGGAAATTGAGGCTATGTGAAAGCGCGTATCCGGCCGGTTCGGCACTCCGAGCTCGTAATTTGCCATGCCATAACCGTTGGTGACCAGGACGCGTCCTCCTCTGGCGATTAAGAGGGCGCCGCTGAAGTTCCGGCCCTCGACGTATGGCTGTATATACGCTTCTACTTGGGCGGCGAGAGTTTTGTCAGCGATCTCAGACGGATGAGCTGTCGCCACCATCATGAGAAGTATTGCCGGTATCAATTCGAGCAAAGTTGATTTCATCGATGTTCCAGGCCGTTTCGCAGTTTCAGATCACAGAGGAGCACAGGGTCTATAGATTCAAGTTAGGCTCATCGGCGGTGCGTCTTGAAGAATTCCCAGATTACCTGTGTAGCATCGAGCTTATGGCTGACCTTCCCTACCAGAAAAACAGGCAGATATTGCGAACCGCCGGGCCAGGTGTGACCGCCGCCTTCGACGATATAGACAACTACCTCGGTTCCGTCTCGCCCGCCGCCGTACATCTCCCGATGAACCTGAGTGCTGTCACGTGCTGATTCTGAGACTTCTTCCGCAACGGAGTTGGGTGAAGTGCGGTCCTGGTTGCGCCAGAATTCCGCTGCTTCACGAAGGGAAACCGCGCTTCCACGATCTCGACGGACGCCGATCGGACCACCGTTAATATGGACAAGAGGATCCTTGGTGCCGTGAATAAACATGGCAGAGACAGGCGCCGAAGGTTTGCACACAGGCACGAGTGGCTCCGGCATGGTTGCTGCGACTGCAGCTACGGCTGCAATCTGCCGGCTTAGGTCGCAGGCGAGGCGCATGGAAAAAAATCCGCCATTCGAAATGCCTGTGGCGTAGACGCGTTTGCGATCGATTTTGTAAGAATGCTGCAGCTGTTCAATGAGAAGGCGTACAAAACCTACATCATCAGCGGGGGAAAGGCCCCGGCCATCATTCCAGCTCTTATTGAAGCTGTCGGGATAGGCGACAAAAAATCCCTCCCGATCGGCGAGCGGATCGAATTGCGTGAACTTGGGCATGTTCGCAGCGTGGCCGCCGCCTCCGTGAAAGACGAGTACCAGCGGCGCGGCCTTCCCATCTGGCAAGCGCGTTGGCACGTGCAGAAAGTACATGCGATCCGTGCCATTTACATGGATGTGATGCTCCGTGTCGGAGGCCGGGTCTTGCGCGCGTGAGGGCGATTGAGGTGATGCACTGCGGTTCGCGATGATAAGCAGAATGGCTAGAGTGAATGGTAGTGTTCTGGCTATTCGCATAGGCTTGCCGGTCGGAATAAGAGATGTAGCTTTGGAATATGACCCCACGGTTCCAAAACGATACGGCATTCAAGGCGTACCAAGAGAGGCGATAAGCCGCCACTTACTAACTGCTATAGTCACTTTAACTTAAGTAGCACGAGACCTATATGTCGCATTCGCGTCTACCGCCAATGCGACCAAAATTTAGCCGGAGCAGTCGAGGACAATTGCCGCTTCTTCTTTTTTCTTCGAGAGAAAAGGCGCTCAGGTGACATTTTTTCACCTGGAGCTTTTCGCCATCTCGCTGTTTCTCTCCTTTGTATTCACACGATACATTCGGAACTGGGCGACATCGCAAGGGCTGGTTTCAGCTCCTGCCCAAGGACGCCACTTGCATCGCACTCCTCTGCCGCGTCTTGGCGGAGTTGCAATATTTTTAGCCTTTGTGACAAGCCTTGTCATAGGTTTGCTTTTGAATTACAGGTTTCCGCGCCTGGGGTTGCCCGCGTCGACGCTACTCACGATTCTGCTGCCAGGGACGCTCATATTCCTGCTGGGCGTATATGACGACCTTCGCGGCGTAGGCCCATATTTCAAGTTCACTGTCCAAGCCCTTGCCGCAGCGATGCTGTTTGCCGGCGGGCTTCGCATCCTTGATTTGCCCATGTTGTTTGGTGATCAGCATCTTCCATGGTGGATAGGACTGCCATTAACGATTTTATGGGTACTTGCCATCACCAATGCCTTCAATTTGATCGACGGACTGGACGGGTTAGCGGCTGGGTCGGCCTTGTTTTCAACCATCGTTGTATTCGCCGCGGCGCTCTTCACCCAGTCGGGGCTGGTTTCTGCGATGGCTGTGGCGCTAGCCGGAGCGATCCTGGGCTTTCTGCGGTTTAACTTTAATCCAGCGACAATCTTCCTGGGCGATTGCGGCAGCCTGTTCATTGGGTTCATGCTAAGCGCTCTGGCGCTGCAGGGGGCACAGAAAGCTCCCACTATCATCGCTGTCGCCATTCCGGTAGTTTCGTGCGGTCTCCCGATTTTGGAAACGGCTCTTTCTATCCTGCGCCGGTTCATCAGCGGTCGGCCAGTGTTTACCGCCGATCGCGA
>QIAA01000180.1 GCA_003224905.1 Acidobacteriota bacterium | reverse complement strand
ATTGGTCGTTAGCGCCGGCTATCTTTTTCTTCGTGCCCACAAACAGATTCGCCCTAAGAACCTGAACGTCTGCCCACCCGGAGGACTGCAAAACTCCGCCACATTCTGCCCTCCCGCCTCGGTCATTCCTGGTCCTCCCATCACCCCGTTTGGACCGTTCCCCAACAACAAACTCGCTGATGGCCGAGACGGATTCAGCGGTGTGCTCTACACCAATGCCGGTCTGATGTACTTCCTGGACGGCACTGGCAACGCCGAATACGACGGCGCGACTCTTTCGGTGAACGACAGGTTCGGGCAGTACTTCCGCTTCAACGCCAATTACACGTGGTCGCATACTCGCGACGACGGCACGTTCACAACTTTCGTAAGCACTCCCGAGGATCTTTATAACCGCGCTCTGGAACGCGCGGATTCTGTGCAGGATGTGCGTCACCGCTTTGTTGCGAACTTCACCGCAGATACGCCAAAGAAGGCACCGGCCCTGCTGCGTGATTTCGAGTTCAGCAGCATCATCAATCTGCAATCGCCGCGGCCGTTCACTATTTTCGTCGGGAATGACATTAATGGTGATACCAACCCCGTTACCGACCGCGTCGGCTGGTCGCCGCGCAATGCCTACCGAGGTGACAAGCTGTACAGCGTCGATCTTCGTCTTGCGCGTGCCTTCCGTCTTACTGAGCACACCAAGTTCGATCTGGCTTTCGACGCCTTCAACGTGTTCAATCGCCAAAATGTGAACGAGGTGACTTCGGTCTACGGCGGCGGCACCATCGACTTCTGCGGAGCGACACCTCAACATTTTGGAGACGCCGCATCGTTAGCAATTCAACAGGGCAACGTAAGCTGCAACCCTATTACGAACGGAGGCGCCCCAGAGCCGAATCCACTGTTCGGGACAGCGAGAACGATGTTCAATCCCCGGCAGTTGCAGATTTCGGCCAAGTTTACGTTCTAGAAATTGCCGTACGGAGAGTCTCTATCACAGGCCTGCCGTGGCTACCGCAGGCCTGTCGCTTACCCTGCCAACCGCGCCGCAAATACCCAAACCAGCGTGCCCACCACAATCCGATAGACTGCAAACGGCGCAAATCCTCGTCGCCGGACCCAGGCCATGAACCACGCCACTGAGGCGTAGGCAACGATGAATGAAACGATGAACCCGATGGCCAGCAGCACCCATCCATGCGGATCAATCTGCGCCACTCCAATGGGATTTTCGCCTTTCCCTCGTAGTGATTTCAGCAGGTCGTAACACGTGGCCACGACCATCGTCGGGATCGAGAGAAAAAATGAAAACTCCAGCGCTGCGGCGCGGGACATGCGGGCAAGCTGACCTGCGGCGATAGTCGACATCGATCGCGAGGTTCCCGGGAAAACCGCCGAGAGTATCTGGCATGCGCCGATCCAAACCGCCTGGGCAAGGCTCATCGCTTCCATTTGCCAGGTGTGAATGCGAGTCTGCGGCGCACTGGGTCCGGCAATCTCGGCGCGTGAATTCAGTGCATCCACCATCCACATCACGATCCCGCCTAGCAGCAGAGAAGCACCCATGATGTAAAGGCTTTCCAAGTGCTTGCCAATGATCTTCGTCAACAGAAAGGCAGGGATGGCGGTCACAACAAACGCAATCATGGTCAGACTCAACGGATGCGTGAGCAGGTTGCGATCACCATTTTCGCCTCGCGGAAATGTAGAAAAGAATTTTGCTATGCGCTGCCGAAAGTACACCGGCAAACACAGAATCGCACCCAACTGAATCACGATGGTGTACATCTTCCAATATCCACTGCGTAAGCTGATATGAAACAGCGCTTCAGCGATGCGCAAGTGCGCAGTGGAGCTGACGGGAAGGAACTCGGTGAGGCCCTCGATGATGCCCAGCAGAACGGAAAGCAAGTAGTCGTTCAAGTTTCCTCACCGAAAGACAATGCGACCGAGGTGTTGAAGCTATGTTTTGTAACCACAAAGACCACGAACGAAAAGAAAACGGACAGTTTAGCTTCGTGACCACGTTGAAGACTGACATTCAGAACGATTGCAGAAAGCATGGCAGAGATCAGCGGTCCGCCTGCTGGTGATGTAGGCTCGTCGGTGAAGCTTTCGGAGCTTTGAGAGCTAATCCCCAAACTCCTCCAAGAAAAGGTCAAGCAATCGCCGAAAGACTACCGCGGTCGGTTTCCAGTCGCCTTGCATCGCTTTGGCTCCGTCATCTTCGTAACCGGCATCGGGTCTCGGGCGCAAGCGAACGAAAGGCGGAAGCCCATATCGCATGGCGAGGAAGTTTGCCCAAAGGCGGGCAGTGCGACCGCTCCCGTTTGTAAATGGATGGATTCGCACCCACTCAGCATGTGCCCAGGCGCACAAATCAATTATGGCCGCAAGTTCGTCGGCATCCAGTTCTTTGCCAACCGGCAAATCCTCATCTAACTGGGCCACCGCCGCCTGCAGCGTTTCTTCAAACCGCTTTAGTTCATCGGCGACATGGGACGGATGTACACCGTAGTACTCGCCGATTCTCACCCCGATGTTTTCAAGACCGACTTCGCCGCGAAACCTGCCCACATATCGCGGTTCGGCGCCCAAGCCCTCCATGAAGCGGCGTTGCCAACGCCTCGCTACCTCCAACGTCGGAATCTCGCGCACTTCCGCGAGGACCTCGATCTCTTCCAAGATCAGCTTGAGATTTTGCTTCAACTTGGGACTGTCTTCGTCCCAATCAGGCACCTATGACCTCTCGAACTTTGCTTTGAACAGGCCCGGCCGGCTTGAGCGAGTCTTCGACCTGGATCGGTTTCCCTTCGAGCGGATCCTTCACGCTTGCTTCAGCTTCTACGAACGCCATGATCGCGCGACGGAACCCCTGATCCTTCGTGCGATAGGCTTTGAGGCCCGCCAAATTAGCCTCCAAGCTGCGCTCTTTTCGGCCTTTCTGCCCAAGGTAGTTTTTGATCGCCTCATTTAACAGCTGATTGATAGGGCGTCCTTCAATTTTGCTAAGGCTTTCCAGTGCGTTGCGTTCCTCTGCATCAATGCGCAGCGTAAAAACAGTTCGGGCCATGGGAATAGCCTATGCCGGGCCAAGGTGTGATGTCAATACGCATTTCTGACATCACTAAAGCCCCAAGGCAGCTAATGGCTTAACTCTGCTCGTAGGCTGGTAACACACTTGAAATCAATAGTTTCGTAACTGATACTCTCAGGGCGAGCCGCTACTCTTCTGCGCTTCCCCACGTCGGTATGCCCTGCTGGACAACATAAAGCAGCCGCTGTGCGCGGGCTCCCCAGTCATTCTGCCCATACTGTGAAGCAACTTTCTGCGCCAGAGCGATAGCCTTATTCTTCGACTCTTCGGACTTCTTGGTGTCATTCTCCGTCTTGTAGATCTCGATGAGAGCTGAGTAGCGCCAGGCGGCATCGTACAGCGCCTCCGGCGCGGCCGGGGACTGCGGATGCTCGTTAGCATATTTTTCGTAAATCTCTGCTTCTTTGGCCGGACACTTCGAAACGCCCTGCCAATCACCGCATAGCTTATTGTCGATCAAATGGAAGGCGGCGAGGTCGGCCCACTTTGTCCCGGGGAACTTCTTCATGACCTCCTTCATGTATTTCTCTTCCATGCCTTCCCGCAGGAAGGATTCACGGGCTTTGGCAGAGGGACGCGACGAGACATCCGCTTTTTCGATCTGCCAGCGGATATCGGCAGACCGGTACATCGCTTCTCCCGCCAGCGGCGAATTAGGGAAATATTCCGAGACGCGGTAGTAAAGTCGCATCGCATCCTGGGCTGCCCCTCGACGGCCCCGCCGCTGGCTGCCCTGATCTTCCGAGTCAACTGCTTCGCCAAACAAAATTTTGTCCCCATTCGGAGTCGAAGCACGCACCACACCTTTATCCAGCAACCACCCAGTGACCATCTTCTCTTCGGTCATGTTTGCTTCCACGTGCAACCAGTTGCGGCTGGTTTCCAGAACGATCACTTCCCTGCCGCGTTCCACATCACCCAATTTCGCGGAATCGCGGTCCGGAGAAAGATAAAGCGTGCCGACACGCACCATCGCCCCGCGCTCGGCACCAACTGCACCGATCGAGGCCAAAAGCATGATCACAAGCATCATCAGCTTGGGTTTCATGATCGAAGCTCCGCCAGCATACTCGGCTCGATGTTTCCCCCGCTGATTACAGCAACGTTCATATTAGTTTTTGGCAATTCCTCGCGATGGAATAAAAAGGCAGCGACTGCCACTGCCCCACTTGGCTCGGCTACAGTCCTGCGATCAGCGGCCAGCCGCTGCATCGCTCCACGAATAGCATCTTCACTGACCGTCACAATATCGTCGACGTAGCGTTTGATGTGCTCGAAGTTCGCCTGGCCTATGCTCTGGGTGCGCAACCCGTCGGCCAAAGTACGGGTCACTTGCTCCGCCGTGTACTGCACGATTTTGCCGGCTCGCAGGCTGGCCTGCGCGTCGCCTGCGACTTCCGGCTCCACGCCGATCACCTTCACCGAAGGTTTGCTCGACTTAACCGCCGTAGCAATGCCGCTGATCATTCCGCCGCCGCCCACGGGCACGAGCACCGTTTCAACATCCGGTAGATCTTCGAGAATTTCCAATCCAATCGTCCCCTGGCCAGCGATGATCTTCTCATCGTCGTACGGGGGCACGATGGCATACCCGTAGTTCGCCGCGAGTTCCTGCGCTCTGAGCATCCGTTCGTCGCTGCCCGGCCCCACTAATACGATCTCCGCTCCCAGCGCGGCGGTTGCCTCCCGCTTCATCGCAGGCGCGTTATTGGGCATCACGATGACCGCCTTTACTCCCAGAGCCCTCGCCGCGTATGCCACTCCTTGCGCGTGATTCCCACTGGAATAGGAGACTACGCCGCGCC
The DNA here is from genome assembly GCA_003224905.1 of Acidobacteriota bacterium. GTDB lineage: Bacteria > Acidobacteriota > Terriglobia > Terriglobales > Acidobacteriaceae > QIAA01. Next base: position 50,512 of record QIAA01000180.1, on the reverse strand, counting down.
TCCGTTCCTCTTCAGTAAGAGACGCAATCTTGTTGTACGCCCCACGCAGCTTGAAAGCGCCGATGGGCTGCTGGTTCTCCAGCTTGAGATAAAGCTTGCGGCAATTGTCCTCACCTGAGCCGCCGGGAAACTCGATCAATGACGTGCGGTTCGCGATGCCTTGTAGGCGGACTTGGGCTTCCTTGATATCTGCCAGGGCGACGATGCTCATACTCTTTTTCCTGCAGGGATTTTAAATGTATCAGACCTCTGGTTTCCTGCATGCACAGTAAGGCACGGCGCGACTTGCCCACATAGGGCTCAACCCCCCTGGGACGGACTCGGTAAAAAGAGTTACTGACTAATACTGTTAATGGTATACCATATAGAGATGGAGTGGACGGTCGAGTTCTACCAAGAGTCAGATGGTAGCGCTCCGGTCGAAGAATTTCTGGACTCGCTCCATGCCGAAGCCCGTGCGAAGGCCCTGGCACTCTCATAAGAGCTCTCGTTAGCTACGGACAAAATCTGCCATTCCCGTATTCATCGCAGGTCGCGGGAAGGATTCGAGAATTGCGTACTAGTATGGGAAACAGAAAATCAGAATCCTTTACTTCGCTGATGCGAGAAGGGTATTCGTTCTTTTAAACGGTTTCGTGAAGCGAACCGCAAAACTAGAACGATCCGAGCTTGCGGTAGCGGAAACCCGGATGGCTCGACACACCCAGCAGGTCAGCAAGAGGGGAGCAAAACATCGTGAATAGATTCGAACGGTATTACCGCAGCCAAATGGAAGATTCGACCATGCGGGAACTGGTTGAGAAGGAATTGGCCAGCCTTGAGATCGGTGTACAGATCGCCAAATTGCGGGCTAAGCACCGTTTGAACCAAACCCAGCTTGCGGCGCGCGCGCGCATGAGCGCTCCCAAGGTATCCCGGATTGAGAGTAGACCTGCGAACGTGCAACTCGATACTCTCATCCGTTTGGCCCAAGCCCTGGGGGCGCGTCTTCAAGTGCGGCTGGTGGAGAAGCAAAAGGATGGACGTTCGCGGCGCTCTTAAATCTCCAGAATCACCGGCATAATCAGCGGCCGCTTTTGCGTCTGCTTGGAGATATACCGCTTCAAATCTGCCCGGATCTTCTCTTTGATCACGCCGTAATCCGCTTTCTCTTCCTCGCTCGACTGTTCAAGAGTTTGCATGACGATCTGCCGTGCCCCATCCATGAATCCGTCTTCACCGAGCGAGAACCCGCGCGCCACAATCTCCGGAGAGGTCTCAACACGTCCGGAAAGCTTATTGATCGCAATGATCGGCAACACAATCCCATCCTTGCTCAAATGTCGCCGGTCTTTGATCACGAGGTCTTCTACGACGTCTGTCCGCGACCCCGAATCTATACATACTCGCCCTACGTTTACCCGCCCGGCCTTGCGCGCGCCCAGTTCGTCCAACTCCAGAACGTCGCCGCTTTCGATCAGTATCACGCTTCCTACTGACCCGTGCATTGACCCGGCCAATTCAGCATGCAGCTTCAGTTGCCGGTACTCACCATGAATCGGAATGAAGTACTTCGGCTTCACCAGATTGATGATCAGCTTCAATTCTTCCTGGCTGGCGTGCCCACTGACATGCACCGGCGGCGATGACCCATCTTCATAGATCACGTGCGCCTCGCGCCGGAACAAGTGATCGATCATGCGATAAATCGTCTTCTCATTTCCCGGGATGATGCGCGACGAAAGCACGACCGTATCGCCCTTCTCGATTTTGGCGTGCTTGTGGTTATCCACCGCGGCGCGCGATAGCGCTGACATCGGTTCGCCCTGCGTGCCGCTGATCAGCACGCAGACTTTTTCCGGCGGGAAATTCTTCATCTCCCCAGGATGAATCAACAATCCTTCAGGGATCTCGATGTACCCCAGGTCTTCGGCGATCTCAGCCGAACTAGTCATCGACCGCCCGATGAATGCAACTTTCCTACCGTGTTCCCAGGCCAGTTCCACTGCCAGCTTGATGCGATGGATAGATGAGGAAAAACAGGAGATGAAGAGGCGGCGCTGGGTGCGCGCGAAGACTTCATCGAATTTGCGCCGCACCGCGCGCTCGCTCGGAGTGTAGCCCCTGCGCTCCACATTGGTTGAATCCTGAAAGAGTGCCAGCACCCCTTCTTTTCCGTACTCCGCGAAAGCGTGCAAATCAAAAAGCCGGGTGTCGGTGGGCGTGGGGTCAACCTTGAAATCGCCGGTATGCATGACCACACCCAGAGGCGTATGGATGGCCAGCGCAATGCAATCCACGAGGCTGTGCGTCACCTGAATCGGATGAACCGTGAATGGGCCAATCTTGAAGCGATCGCCGGGCTTGATCTCACGCAAGTCAGAACTGTCGAGCAAGCCATGCTCGTCCAACTTGTCTTCCACATAGGCAAGGGTGAACTCAGTGCCCCAGACCGGAACATTGAGCTCACTCAAAAACCAGGGCAGAGCGCCAATGTGATCTTCGTGCCCGTGAGTCAAAATAATCCCGCGCACGTGCTCGCGATTTTCGATGAGGTAAGAAATCTCCGGAACCACGATATCGACGCCGAGCAGCTCCGATTCCGGGAACATGAGCCCTGCATCGATGACAATGATGTCCTCGCCCCAGCGCACGGCCATGCAGTTCATTCCAAACTCGCCCAGGCCGCCCAAGGGCACGATATGCAACTGTCCAGAAGGCATTTTCAGGAGTACCTGATCGTAGCATAAGGCTGTTTCCGCGCCTGTTTTCTTCCGTATCTCTTCCAGATGGTTTAATCTCGAAACAGATGGCTATCCTGCAGGATCGGAAATCCCGCCTCCGCTCCACTCTCGAAACCGCTCTGCGGCGAGGCCTTCAGCAGGGCTACGAAACAGTCAAGGTTGATCCCAGCCGATTTCTGCTGCAGTTGCGCGCGGCCTACGGACTTCCCATCAGCAGCTTTCAAGGCGTTTACACAATCGAACCCGCCGTTCTCGATAATCTGGCGACCCGGATTGTCCGCAGCGGCATGAAGGTTGCCGCCGTTGAAGGCGCCGGGCTCGGATTAGGCGGCATGCTGACCCTGGTTCCCGATCTCAGCATTCTTGCAGCCATTACTTTGCGTACCCTCCAAAAGCTAAGTTTGCTCTACGGCTTCGAATTCAACACCGATGAAGAGATCGCAGAACTCTGGATCGCCGTGGCTACCGCCGCCGGAGTCGATATCAGCCGCGAACTGCTGGAGAAGGAATTGGTGCATCGTTTTGTGCCGCGTGTGATCCAGCGTATCGCCGTGCAGGCCAGTGGCGAAGTGGTGGAGAGGTGGTCTGGAAGGCTGATCCCGGTCGCCAGTTCCCTGATCGGCGCCGGGCTTAATTATTACTTTGTGCGCGCTTGGGGCGAGCGCGCGCGAATACATTTTCGAAACCGGCATTTGGAGATACGTAATAAGATCAATTCCGGGCATGCAATTACAGCTTCGACAACTTCTCTCACCCTGCCTGTGTAATCGGCGGTTGAAATAGACAACAGCTTTTCTACTATGAAGATTTCTTTTCGACGCTGCTGATGCCATGTTCAATTGCTCAGCCATTCTGTTCGACCTTGACGGAGTACTAGTCGATTCCACCCGCTCGGTAGACCGTCAGTGGCGCAAATGGGCCCAAGAAAACAATCTGGAGCCTGACGCGGTTGTCCGAGCCGCACACGGCAGGCGCACCATTGAAACCGTCCGCCAGGTCGCCCCACACCTGAATGCCGAAGCCGAAATGCGAAAGATAGAGCGCCTGGAAGTCGAGGACACTGACGGCGTAGTTGTCATGCCCGGCGCGGCAGACCTGCTGCGCTCCATCCCGGACGGCCGCTGGTGTGTCGTCACTTCCGGCACTCGCCTGTTGGCTACTGGACGGCTGCGTGTTGCCAATCTGCCTACCCCGGGCATAATGGTCTCTGCCGACGACGTAACCAAGGGTAAGCCTGATCCTGAGCCTTATCTCAAAGGTGCGAAACTGTTGGGGACCAAGCCAGAAGAGTGCCTCGTGATCGAAGACGCACCTGCGGGTGTTCGCGCGGCTCATGCCGGAAAAATGAAAGTGATCGCGATCACCAGTACGTTTCCTAAGGCGGAGTTGAAGGAAGCGGATGCCTTGGTTCGATCTCTCGACCAGATCGAGGTGACTCAAGACCAAGCTGCGGATGGAAAAGCAAAACTGCTGATCAAGGTAAGGTCTTGATACTCCAGACTCTTCATCGCAACCACTCTTCCAATTCGATCCCGCTCTCGGTCTTCTCATCCCGATACTTAACAATAACGGGTGTATAGAGCGACAGATTCCAGCCCGCGCTCTTGCCCTTCTTCACCGCTCTCGATCCCGGAACGACCACGGCATTTTCCGGAACCTCCAACGATGCCTCCTTGGTCGCACGATATACCTCACCTCGCACCAGATCATAGAGTGGAGTAGACCGGGTGAGAATCGTTCCCGCTCCGAGCACAGCTCCGGCGCGCACCAGCGTGCCTTCATAAACACCGCAATTGCCGCCAACCAAAACATCATCCTCAATGATTACGGGCGTGGCGTTGATCGGCTCCAGCACGCCGCCAACCTGCGCCGCGGCGCTCAGGTGCACGCGCTTACCGATCTGTGCACAGGAGCCGACCAGCGCGTGCGAATCAACCATGCTGCCTTCATCCACGTAGGCCCCGACGTTAATGAACATCGGTGGCATGCAGATCACAGACGGCGCCACATACGCCCCCTCGCGAATCGACGACCCGCCCGGCACCACGCGCACCCGATCGCTGACGGCAAATCGGCGGGCAGGAAATGTATCCTTATCTACGAACGAAAGCCCTGAACCATCGCCCATTTCGCTGATCTGCCCAAGGCGGAATCCCAGCAGAATGCCCTGCTTCACCCATACATTGACGCGCCATTGCCCGTCGATCTTCTCGGCCGCGCGAACCTTGCCGTGCGTGAGCTGCTCACGAAACTCCAGGAAGGTCTGCCGGGCCTCAGGATTGCTCTCAACCTCGCCCAGCGAGGCGAGACGTTGAATCGCGGCTTTCAGGGAAGACATGCGGGGAAGTATAAAAGAAGTCAGAATGCAGAACTCAGAATGCAGAATGAACGCGCCATCGTTACGTCTGCATTCTGACTTCTGACTTCCGACTTCCTAAATGCACTTACATTCGCTTCGAATCAGCACGCCCTGCATATGATGTGAAGCGTCACGCGCCTCCGAAAGGGTTGCATATGGCCCATGCCAGCGGGCGTGATTCTCGCCGTGTCCCGCAGGTCTGCCTTTGCCGTGATTGCACTGCGAACAAGTAGAGCGATGCAGAACCACTTTGTGTGGCCCGGCGAGCCAATTTTCGTAAAGAAAAAAGTTCAATGCCGATTGCTGAGCCGCCGGCTTCGCGATGAGACCCGCGTCACCTACAATCCGCTGCAACTTCGAACGGGTGTCACGCCGCACAGGTCCGAGCGGAAGCCGGTACAATTCTTCGATCTTCCCCATCATCGCCAACACGGCTTTCACCGGCAGCGGGTTGGACTCAATAAAATTCGCCTGCATCAGCGGCAGATATTTGCGATGAATCTGCCGAGCCGTTGCCCAATCGTTGTTCAGCGCAGCCCGTGTCATCTCGGCCATCTCTCGTGGAATCTCATTCGACGCCACCGAGATAATTCCAACCCCTCCAAGAGCGATGACCGGCAAAGTCAGAGCGTCGTCGCCAGACAGAACCGCAAAGCTCTCGGGCACGAGATTGCACATCTCCGCAATCTGCCCCATGTTGCCGCTGGCTTCCTTGACACCCACAATGTTCGGGACTTCCCCCAGCCGCGCCAGCGTGCCCGGTGCGATGTTGGCCCCCGTCCGCCCGGGAACGTTATAGAGAATCACAGGCTTCTCCACAGCCTCGGCGATTGCACGAAAATGCTGGTACTGCCCTTCCTGTGTCGGCTTGTTGTAGTAAGGCGAAGCCGTGAGAATGGCGTTCACTCCCGGTCGCGCGGCCGCTTCTCTTGTTTTCTCCACCGCATCATGCGTGGAATTTGACGTCGCCCCCGCCACGATGGGTACTCGCCCCGCTGCGACTTCGATGGTGACATCGATTACATACAGCCATTCATCGTGCGAAAGAGTGGGAGCCTCACCGGTAGTTCCGCACGGCACCAGAAAGTCGATGCCGGACTCCACCTGCCATGCCACGAGGTTGCGCAAGGCAGTGTCGTCAATCGAGCCATCCTGACGAAAGGGAGTAACGAGCGCCGTACCACAGCCGCGCACTTGCATGTCACTAAGATAGCGCGAATAACTCTCTGAGGAAAACGAAACAAGCCGACGACTGACAAACATGGCAAGAAACGCTCTGGATTATGCATTACCTTAACAACGGCATCCAAAAAACTGATCTCACGACATCAAGTTGAATTGAGCAGAGCCGATTCAGGTACCCGACAATGCACTATTATTGGTGCACACACTCGCCTAAGCTTTCAGCATCGGGTCAGAAAGCGGGCGGCGCTATCGTAGCGTTTGTTCGGCCTCCTGAACGCTGGGTCGATAGCGCCCTGTCCTGTCTAACACGCTCGCCATTTCTGGAACATTTTCCTCAAAGAAAATCTAGAACATGTAGATCAAGTCAAATTGAAAGCGGTTGAGATACGGCTCGGCCTCACCCGCCGTGGGTACGGTCTTCTGCACCAAAGCTGCGTTGTTCTCAAGATTCGAGTTCAACACGCGGCCGTGCCACCAGGTGATGCTGGCAACTGTGTTTGAACGCACCTTCCAGAGCGCATAGATTTTATTTTGAATAAGGTTGGTCGGCGTGCGCTGATCGCTCTCAGCGAATGAAGCAATCACGGAATCCTGCTCCTGCCGATACCAGGTGTAGCCAATCTGAATATCATTCTTGTTTCTGGTTTGGCCCACGTTGAAGTCGAATCCGTACTCCTCATTTTGCGGCCCCAGATCCGAAATCACCGCACCCGTCGCGTCCAGCGGATGATCTGCCGCACCGAGGTTCTGCTCATATTCGAGAATCAGATTGATTGGCCAACGCTCGGAGCCGGTCTTGATCTGATTGTTCAGAATGAAGTCGGCGTAGTGGAACTCGGAAAGGAAATGAGGTTTTCCCCCCGCAACAAACGTCGCGTTAGTCATGCCATTGGCCGCAAATGGGCACGGCGGAAAGCTGGGGCCGCCGACGACTTTCTGGCAACCGGGCCCTTCTCCCGGCACCGGAAACGGTCCAGCAGGTGTCGTTCCGGATGAACCCGTGGTCGTCGCTTGCAGCGCAAACGCACTGGCCTGGAGAATCGAGTCCGGCCGATTCCACTTCATCGTGAGAAAGGACGGTGTCGCAGTCCAGGGCCCGATCTGCAGCTTGGTCGAGATTTGGCCGCCAAGGGCATACGAATCCTGGCCCGCGACAGCCGTGCTGCCCGCTACAGCGTTGACTTCGTTGAAAAGGTATTGAATGCCTTGGATTGTGAAGTTCTTGATGACGGAAGACTTCAAATCGAAAGAGAACTTCTCGTTGAAGCCTTCCGGGTTGATGTCCTGGTCGCCGATCGTGCCGGTCCGCTGCCATTGATATGCGAACTTGCCCCCGGTAAGCGAAAGCCACTTGTGGGCGACGGGACTGTAAGTGATGAAGGCCCGATCCACGCCGATAGTCTTGCGATCAAAGAAATTGGTAAGCGTTTCGTTGGTGGTAGTGGGATCGCCGAGTGAGCCGGTCGCGATATAGATTCCGCCGGTGATATCTTCTGTCAGCTTGCCGTCAACGCCAAAGCGGACACGCAGGCGGGCGCGGTTGCGATCCGGAATTCCATCCTGCAAAAAGCTTTCGCCGCGCACCCGCACATCGCCGTTAAAGCGGAATCGTCCCAGCACACCTTCCAGAGCGCTGATCTTCTTCCCTTCCTCCTGTGATTTGCTGTTGACCACCGAAAGCGCTGTCTTGGCTTCGACGACGTTGGCGGAAGCCTGATTCGCCAGCCGTCGCGCTTCTGCAGCAGATTGCTGCGCCTGAGCGGCAGTGCTCTGCGCCTGCTCGACACCGCTTTGAGATTTCTGGGCAGCCGCAGTCAACTGCTGATTCGCATCAATCAACTGCTGCAGCTGCGAGCGCAACTGCTCTAACTGTTGGCGCTGTTGCTCTGTTTGTTGCTGCTGCGCGGTCAACGCATCGCGAAGCTCCTGCACCTCCTTGGCGCTCACGGCGCGTTGCTTTGCTGTCCTGCTTTTTGTTGGCGAGGCAGTCTGGGCCACTGAGACGGTGACTGCCAGAACGAAAACACCAAACAACGCTAGCGGTTTCACTGTTAGCTTCTCCTTGTGAGCCTGGTCTCTATTGTGTTTTTGACGCGCTGCTCGGAACGGAAAACCCATAACCTCGCAAGAGCTCCTGCATCGCCGGTGTCTTCAAAAATTCCAGATACTGCCGCGCGATGTCTTTGTGCTGCGAGGACTTGATAACCACCGCCGCCTGCTCAATAGGCGGGTACTCGTCCGCGGGAATCTCAAAGTACCGCCCCTTGGTTTTCATGGACGGCGCCACCGTCAGCGAAAGCGCCACAATTCCGATATCTGCACTACCCGACACAACAAAGGTCGCAGTCTGCGAAATGTTTTCGCCCAGCACAAACTTGCCGGAGGCCTGGTCGTAAATGTTTTCGTGACGCAATGCCGCGACAGCGGCTCCCCCATAGGGCGCGTGCTCCGGGTTCGCAATCGCGATCTTCTTAATACTCGGGTCAAGCAAAACCTGGAGGCCCCGTTTCAGGTCGAGCTTCGAATCGTTGGTTATCCACAACACGATCTTCCCCGTGGCGTAGCGATACAAAGTTCCAGGTTCGGCCAGCCCGGCGGCTTCGAGTCTCTTCGGGTACTCGATATCGGCAGAGAAGAACAAGTCGAACGGCGCGCCATTCTGGATCTGGGCGAAAAAGTTGCCGGACGAGCCGAAGATCAGTTTCACGTTCTTGCCCGTTTCTTTCTGAAAACGTGCCGCCACATCCTGAAAAGCAAACTGCAGATCGGCAGCAGCAGCCACAGTGATTTCCTGCGCCACGGCCACGCAACTAAGGAATGCGGTGGCGGCAAGGGTGAGACTGCAACGATTGACAATCCCCTTCCACTTGCAAGTAAGTCTATTAGGTAACTTGTATTTGTTAGCCACGTTTATTCCTTCGCATTCCCCATGCAGTTTCTTGTTGCAGACTAGACTGGAGAGCGCAAGGCGCCTCTCGTCGTAAGAAATTCAAGAGGCGAATTATTTAATACGTTCACAAACGATATGTCAAAGCGGTTTGATACGCTTCGACAAAGCAACTGTGCTTAAACCCGCAGGATCATTACCTCCGTCGACTTGATCAACGCTGCTGCCGTCTGACCTTTCTCCAGTCGCATCTCGCGGACCGCGTCCGCCGTAATGATCGAAGTCACGTGTTGACCCGCGATTGAGAGCGTCACCTGGGCCATGAGGCCGCTGATTTTCACATCCACAATCCGTCCGATTAACTGGTTGCGCGCGCTGATGCGGCGATAGTCGCTCCGCCGCGCCGGATATCCGACCTTCTGTAACGCCCGGTACAGGTATCGATCGAGTTCACTCTCCGGGATACGGTGGTGCCCGCCCCGAGTCTTGACCGTGCGCAGCTTGCCCTCATAAATCCAGCGCTTGAGCGTGGGATAACTGATCCCCAGCACTTTGGCCGCTTCCCGCGGACTCAACAGCTTCGGCGTCGTCCTACGGACAGGCATGAGAATCTCCTGCCCGGCTGCCACTCGCTGACAGTCGGAAGGCGAATTCTAATTGCTGCCCGGTCTTAGGCCAACCACGCGGAAATCGCAGAGCTACTTTACGTAGCAGGCGCCAGTCCCCACTTCTGCTGCAGGCGCCGTTCGATGGTCCTGAACACCAGCCCATCGACGATGTACCCGATCGCGATGATAAGAATCATGACGGCGATTACCTGGCTCATGTCATTCAGGTCGCGCCCCATCATGAGCAACTGTCCCAGACCGAGGCTGACGAAGATCATCTCACCGGAAATCAGCGAGCGCCAGGCGAAAGCCCAGCCCTGTTTTAATCCGGAGATGATATAGGGCAGACTGGCAGGCAGCAGCACGTGCCAGAAGAGGCGAAACCCTCGGGCGCCAAGGTTGCGGCCCGCCATGCCGTAGATCTTTGGCATCTGCTGGCGCCCGGTCTCCATGGCGATCGTGACTGAGAGCAACGACCCCATCACGACAACAAACAAAATCGCTTTCTCTGTAAGCCCAAACCAGAGCACCGCCAATGGCAGCCAGCAGATGCTCGGCAGACTCTGCAGGCTCACCAGCAGGCCACCCATGGTTTCTTCGAGAAACTTATTGCTGGCGACGCCAAGCCCCAGCACCATTCCCAGCAAGACGGACAGGCTGTAGCCGAGTAGCATGCGTTTCATGCTGACGCCGATCGCGATCCAAAAGCTGTGATCGGCAAAACCGGCGGCAAGCGATTCCACTACTCCCTGCGGCGACGGAAACACATAAGGAGGCCACACTTTCAGCTTCGCCAGCAACGCCCAAATGCCGATGAGTACCGAGTAAAAGATCGCGTGCCGCATAAATTTCTTCATCGCTTGAGCACCTCGCCGGCGTATTCGGCTTCCAGCGACTTGTTGATCTCTTCCCGCAAGTCGTCGAGAATTTCCCGGGCACTCTTGGCCACGGTGACATCTTCGAGATGCCTGGGACGAGGCAAATCAACTTTGTATTCCCGCTTAATCCTGCCCGGCCGGAACGTAAACAACGCAACCCGGTCGCCCAGCCGGACGGCCTCGCGCACATTGTGAGTCACAAAAACGATGGTCCGCCCGGTCTCTGCCCAGATGCGCTCCAGTTCATCGTGCAGCAGATCGCGGGTTTGCGCGTCCAGCGCCGCGAAAGGCTCGTCCATGAGAAGGACATCAGGCTCGGTTGCCAGAGCGCGCGCGAGCGCAACGCGCTGCCGCATTCCTCCTGAAAGCTGGTGGATGTAGCTGTCCTTGAATTGCGCCAGATGAACGAGTCGCAGATAGTACTGAACCTTTTCCTGCCGCTCTGCTCGAGCAATTCCCTTCATCTTCATGCCGAACTCAACGTTCTCACTCACCGTCAGCCACGGAAATAACCCGAGCTCCTGAAAAATCAGAATGCGGTCCGTGCCCGGACCGTCCATAAGATTGTCATCTACCAGGACGTGCCCCGCGGTCGGCTGCTGCAGTCCCGCAATCACGTGCAACAGGGTGGACTTCCCGCAACCCGAAGGGCCCACGATGCAGAGAAACTCTCCCGGCTTCACTTTGAGGTCAATACCATCGAGCGCCAGCAATCGCGATGAGCCATTCGCCTTATATGTCAGCGAGAGATTTTTCAGTGTCAGCTTGGCAGTTCCATTATTGCCGTTGCTCCGCACCGGCACTAGCCCTGATTTGTGGGGCGTCACACTGCCGCGCACCGGGCTGCGATGCTCCGAAAACCCCGGTTGCGAAATCGGATTCGTGGTCATTGGACGGCCTTCCTCCCTTTTTCCGCCAGAATCTGGTTCAGTAAAGTCAGGTCGTACATCTTCGATAAATCCGGCATCTGCTTTCCCAAAAAACCTGCGTCGTAAGCGGAACGCGCCGAGGTCAGCAGCGAATTCCGCACCGGGTCATAGGTGACCTGCAACCTGGCGAACGCTTCGTCCAGCACAGCTGGAGGAAGCGCCTTGCCGGTTTCCTTTTGAATCTGCTGGTTCAAAATTCTCTTGGCCTCGGGCTGATGAGCGTTAATCCAGTCCGTCAGCTCCACGTGAGCGCGAATCCAGTTCTTGACCAGGTCGGGATGGTCTCGCAGCAATTTCGCGCTCACGATCAGGTGCGTAGTAACGAACTGTCCCTGCGGCCACAGATCGCGCTCCTCGAGAAAGAGCCGCCCGTTACCTTCGCGGATCAGGCGCGTCGCCCATGGTTCCGGCGCCCACGCCGCATCAAGTTCTTTCTTCAAGAAAAGTGTGAGCTGATCCGGATTGGCGAGTGGAACCACCTGCACATCCCCACCCTTGTCCATTGACTTCATACCGTGCGCCTTGAGCCAGGCGCGCAATGCGACATCCTGCGTGTTTCCCATCTGCGGTGAAGCTACCTTCTTGCCGTGAAAATCTTCTGGCTTCTGGATGCCCGAATCATTGCGCACTACCAGCGACGCCCCGCCGCTGGCCGCACCCGCCACGACGCGAAGAGCCCCTCCTCCCGAGCGGACATAACCGGTGATCGCCGGATTCGGCCCGATGTACGTCATATCAATCGCACCGGCGAAAAGTGCTTCGATTGCAGACGGTCCCGCGTTGAAGCTGGTCCATTGGATCTTGACGCTCGGTCCCATGGCTTTTTCAAAATCGCCGTTTGCCTTGCCTATCATGGGCTGAGCATGAGTGATGTTGGGGAATGCGCCCACACGGATGGTGGTTTGAGCTTGCAACGAACCGGTTAGAGTCAAGAACAGCAAAAAACCGCAAACAAAAAATTGCGTAATTCGGACGACAATTCCTCTTCGCCTCTGCTTTGCGATCTTTGCGGTCAAAAGCTTCTGCCCGAGTTTCCTACTCATCTCGACCCCTGCCGCTTCCGTGAACCACCATTGGCAAAACCGCCGAGATTTCCTGTTTCTTCTTGCGCCGCTTTTTCGAGCGATCCCCTCCGTTCACGATGTCAGCCAGCGAAGTGTTCTCGAGAATCTTGGCGGCGGCGTCACGCACATCGAGGAAGACCTGATACAGAGCCCGGTGTTCGGTATCGCGGTCAATCAACGAGCGCAGCTGCTCCGCATCGCCGAACGGCGCCAGAGGACCATCAATGAGTCTGATAATTTCGCTCAGGCGAATCTCCGTAGGCGCCCGCCGCAGAGCGTATCCACCCCTGGCCCCCCGCACGCTCTCCACGATGCGGGCATTCTTCAGTTCCAGCAGAATCAGTTCCAGAAATTTTTCCGGAAGCTCTTCTTCATAGGCGATGTCGCGAATACGAATGGCGCCCTGGTTGTAGTGCCGGGCAAGCATCATCAGCGCCTGTAATGCATACAAGCCCTTCTGTGAAATTTTCATAGAACTCTTAAACTTTCTTAAACCCTACTGATCTTATAGACATTATTAACATAGACGCCTTGCAATTGGCAAACCACTCTTTAGCAGTCCCGAGCAAAATCTAAGCGTCTTTATTCAGAGTGGGTTAGCGGAGGGTTTCAGGCGGGCCCGGAGTCCCGAAATGTAATTACTTTCCGTTATTAGGAAGAGATAGCCCGTTCTGAAACGAGTGTAGGGTGGAAGCAGGTAACTTGCCTGCTCTGATTACGCGGCGACTTGGATCACCTGCACTGTGATGTTGTCCGGACCGCCTCGTTTACGTGCCGCATCGACGAGTTTGCGGCACGCCTGGTCTGGATCATTGCCGGTGACCACATCGTGAACCTCGTCCTGGTTCACCTGGCTCCACAGCCCATCCGTACACAGCACCAGCACGTCCGACTGCTGCAAGGTGGTCGGCTCTTCGGGCGAATCAGGCGTAACGATGGCCCCCGCGCCCAGCGCGGCAGTGAGAATGTGCCGTTGCGGATGAGATTCGGCTTCTTCAGGAGCAATGACCCCATTCTCCACTAACCGGCTCACATATGAATGATCCCGTGTAACCCGCGAGATAGAAGAATCGCGCACCAGATACAAGCGGCTATCACCCACGTGAGCGAAGTACAGCGATTTCTCAAGCAAGGCGATTGCCGTGCAGGTTGTTCCCATTCCCGCTAAAGCTGGATTCCGGCTCGCTTCGTCCAGAATACGTTGGTGCGCCGCTTGAAATCCGGCCACCAGCCACGCGTGCGGATTCCCATCCGACGCGTTCGCGTAAACACCTTCTACGGTCTCCACCGCCACGCGGCTGGCTTCCTGCCCGCCTTCATATCCGCCCATGCCATCGGCCATGATCGCCAGCCTACCCTTGCGCACGAATTGGTCGTCGCTGGCCGGCTCCCAGTAAGAACACCGGTCCTCATTGTTCTCCCGCTGGCAGCCAACATCGCTTAGGCTTGCCAAACGGATGCCAGGACGGACACGCATAAGAAAGCAAGGGATTATACCGGAGCGGCTCAACCCCGGCACGAAGTCACGCAATTTGTCCGTAAGCCCGAACAGGAAGAATGATGGAATCAGACTGCAGATTACTGATTAGCCGCCTCTGAATTTGCCGCAGGCTCAATGTTGCGGGCGACGTAATGCTTGCCGTCAAACACCGCATAGACAGTCACCAACGATCCCTGCCTCAGGCCGCGTAAGCTGCTTCCGGGTAACGCCTCAAGCTGGATATCGTAAGTCTTGCTATCAACTTCGTTCGCGACAGCGATCATCTTCTTCGACAAATCCATATACGTAACCGGTCCGAAGAAGGAAAACATCGACCCCGGCTGCGCCAGGATCTCAATTTCCCGAACATTGCCGGAACGCCGCTGGTCCGGGCCGAAGCTAAGACTAACCAAAGAGCCGGATTTGAGATCAGCGATCGTGCGGCTTTCATTGCGCTCCCGCACAACCGTCTTCTGGTCCACATGAAACATCATCGGCTCAGCCGAGAGTTCGTCCCGAAGGGTTACGATTCCGCCTTGAGAATCGAACTCCAAAACCTGACCTCGGCTGCTGCCGCTTGGAGAGCCACTGTTGATCCAGATGGTCTTGGCAAATAGCCGCGTACCGTCAAGCATGGTATCCGCGTATACGCGTTGTCCTTGGTTGATCTCACGCCCGCTCGTTCGCTGCCCGTCGCGATAGAACCGAGTCCGCACATCGAAGGCCAAGCGCATCTGCTTCTTGTCGCCGAACGGCTGCAGAATTAACTGATCCTGGACGCGATCAAGCCGGGTAACCGTCCCTCCGATCAAAGAAATCTTGTCGGGTCGCAAAGGGGATAGGTCCAGCAACGGATCGTACTCGCCGGAGGGCTTGGAAACTGCCGCCGACTTGTCGGCAGGAGACGCCTGGTCCGGCCTAGCCTGCGTATTGCCCACCGATGAAACGAGCCAGAGGGCTGCAATTAGTGAGATCCGAGACATATCTTGTTGGCGTGGTTGGATGCTGCAGCTCTGGAAAAGGTGGCCAAACTCCAGAAAACATGGCATCTGCCTGTCCCAAGTAGCCAACGCGATCGGCTGGATCAGCATCGAAATCTCGCACGCAGAAACTTGCGTTGGAATCAGATTCATGCTCAACAACAGCCTTCGCTTTTTCCTGGCCGTTGCAATGATCGCGGGATGTGCCCAGCACTCGCGGGCTGGGGATCTGCGTCTGCATTTTCCTAAACGCACCAGGCCAACCCCGGTGCAGGCGCTAAATCAAGAAGGCGTAAAGGCTGTCAAGAAACATCATCTGGCAGATGCTGAAAAACTCTTCTACCGTGCATACCTTATTGATCCTGACGATCCATTCACGCTCAACAACCTTGGCTACATCTCCGAGCTTCAGGGAAAAGTAGAACGCGCGCAGCGCTACTACGAACTGGCTTCGCGGCAAAATTCCGAAACCGTGATCGACCAGGCCAGCATTCCCGAATTCAAAGGCCGCCAACTCGCCGAGGTAACCGCTCAATCCGGCAATCGCGAGTTGCGCATTAACCATGGCAACGTGCAGGCCATGAGCCTGCTGTCACAAGGCAGAACGCAGGAAGCAGATGAAATCCTGCAGCGGACTCTGGCTCTCGATGCCAAAAACCCGTTCACGCTCAACAATCTCGGTTACACGATGGAAGCCGAGGGCGAACTCGAAAAGGCTGTTCAGTACTACGACCGCGCGGCAGGCACCCATTCTTCGGAGAAAGTCGAAGTGGCGCTCGATCCTCGGTGGCGGGGCAAGGAAATCAGCACTATCGCCGCGAACAATTCAAAGGTCGTGCGCCGCCGCTTGGAGTCTGGCGAAAGCTTAGAAGCGAGGGTCACGCGGCTAAATCTCCAGGGCGTTTCGGCGCTCAACCATAACGATATTCAAGCTGCCAAACGATATTTTCGTGAAGCGTATCGCCTCGACCCCAGAAATGCCTTCGCGATGAATAACATTGGATACGTCGCAGAACTCGAGGGCGATCAGGAAACCGCGGACGAATTCTACGCCGCTGCGAAGCAGGCCGATGGCGCAAAGCAAAAAGTCACGCTCGCAAACCGTCGCGAGATGCAGGGATTGCCTCTAGTCCAGGTGGCCAGCGCCAACGACGAAGGCGCTCAGGCTAATTTGGAAACGCTGCGACAAGCGCGAGCCCGTGAGGGGGGCAGCATACAACTCAAGACCCGAGACAATAAGCCTGTGGTGGAACCTCCGGCGACACCTTCGATCCAGGAACAACCCGTCCAGGCCCCAGCGGCTCCGCCGACGGGCAACTCTCAGCCCCAAAATCCAGCACCTCCACAAATGCCGCAATAGGCGCGGCATTGGCGCACTGCGGGCTTCAAGTAGAGCTTTAGCAAGTAAGTCTCCAGTCCAAAAGTCCCTTGCTAGCATGTAAGTAGAAGGACCAACTCGGGAATTATCACACAATTTTCCACACCTCTAAGGCGTTCTTCCTATTGCGCTCCTGCTGAGCCCCGGATACTCTGCCGTCAACTTTAATTAATTAGCCCAGCACCCCTCCTTGATTTGGGAACTGTCATCGGCAGAAGGCCGTGGCAGTGTCTCCTCGCGAAGGAAGGTGTGGGCGATTAGGACCGTCTCCATGAATCTGCGGTTAGGTATTCTGGCACTCTTAGTGTGTCTACTGCTCCTGTATTCTGGCGCGAATCTCGCATCCGCCGAAACCACAATCAGTTGTCCGGCCGGCACGCACGACATGCTGGACTGGATGACTCTGGACAACGATCTTCGCTCCTCCCATCACTTAACCGGTACTGCCAATCCCCTTTACAGCAACATATGGCGGGACAAGTTCTTCTGGACCAAGGGCGGCAATGGCTATCCTTGGGATATTCAGCTCTACGACAACCATTACATCTACTTGTGGATAACTGAATACGCCTGGAACTATCCCAACACTTTCAAAAAGTTTAGCGGCAACACGAATATGCCGTTGGCGCCACGCTGCGCAAAGGACGGCTTTCCCGGATCCACGGTTAAAGTCAGCAACACCTCCTACGACATCTACACCGATTGCAATAGCTCTACGTCGCATAACCTGAAGAAGGGCGTTAACCAGGTCTGGGGACCCTATCACGTCTCGTTTGGCGGCAGTTTGCCAAGCAAGATGGCGACCCTCGTCGTCAGCTATCGCTACAACTGCGACAGCAATTACGCCAATTGCGGAGACAAAGAAGAATATTACCTTGGTAAGCGGTACGGACTGGTTCAGTGGGTCCATTACAGCTTGATTGATGGATCATATAAACAACAGCAAAAGAGCGTCTTCAATCAGCTTGCAAGAGGTACCGCAGTTCCGAGGTTTCAGTGCTTTTAGTAAAGAGCAGTAAGTAAACCGCAGCGCTTCAATTCGCGTTGGGGCGCCGCATTTTCCAGCCGAAAGTCGGGTTGCCGATTCACCTCCCCCGAATCGTGACCCTGGTTCTGTCTGAGTAGTTCTGTCTGACCCTGAGCAAGACTGCAAGACCAAAGCAACTTGATTTGCTGAAGGCTGGAGCCCGGTCCGGCTGCAGCCCTCGACTATTCGGTTCAAGGAGGGAGAGGAAATGCGAAAGTGGATCTTCGTTGTAACAATTCTCGGCATTGCGCCGGTGACCCTAACCGCTTCCAATCTAAAGATCGTCCCCACAACAACTCTTCAATACCAGCTATCCAATAACACCAGCGCGGCAAACAGCTTTCAAAATCAGTCAAACGGCAACATGGGCGCCACTCATATCAGCAAGATCGACGTTCATTCCCTGCTCTATTCAGGCTCCGATACCAAGGTCTATGCGCACCTGATGCCCTGGTTTGGCGACCCACGCCACATGAGAGTCGGCTACAACTCTCAGGATCCGACACAAATTCATCGCCAGATCAGTGACATGATCAGCCGCGGCATCGATGGCATCGTGATCGACTGGTATGGCTCGCGCGATACTTTCACCAACACCGCCACCCTTCGCATCATGAAGGAAGTGGAGCAGCATCCCGGATTCACCTTCGCCATCATGGTGGATAAGGGCGCCATCAAATTGAGTTCATGTTCAGGGTGCACCGCCCAGCAGGCACTGATCGAACAGTTGCGCTACGTGGAAAAAACGTTCATCCCTTCTCACGCCTACATGCGCGTCAACGGCCGTCCGGTGATTACAAACTTCGACGTCGAGCTGCGTTATCCGGTAGATTGGAAAGCCGCAGCAGCAGCACTTAGTACCCACCCAGTTCTTCTCTTCGAGGATGCCGGCGGGTTCACACACGAGGTCACAGGTGGCAGCTACTCCTGGGTGCGGCCTTCAACCAGCGACTTGGGTATGTCGTATCTCACCAAGTTCTACAATACTGGCTTCGTCTTTCCTCGTCTGCACACAGTAGGCGCGGGATACAAAGGCTTCGATGACACTTTGGCTTCCTGGAGCTTGAACCGCATCATGCCACAACACTGCGGCCAAACCTGGCTGCAAACCTTTGCCAAAGCCAACAGCCTGTACAACTCTACGAAGCAGCTGGATTCGCTGCAGCTCGTCACGTGGAACGACTACGAAGAAGGCACTGAGATTGAAAGCGGAATTGACAACTGTTTGGCCGTCTCGGCGAGTCTTGCAGGAAGCTCATTGGATTGGAGCGTCAGCGGCAACGAGAACACCATTGACCATTACGTCGTTTACGTCAGCACCGACGGACAAAATCTCATGCCACTGCAAACGCTGCGGCCTGGCCACCGCTCCGTCAACCTTTGCAGTTACAGTTTCGCTTCGGGGAATTATGTCTTCTACGTGCAGGCGGTGGGCCGCCCGATGATTCGCAGTCACATGTCACATGCCATCAACTATTCACCGCATTGTTCCGCTACCTCGGCCAGTCTGAGCCTCGATGCTTCGCCATCCATACTGAACGTGAAGAACGGAACCTCAACCACGTCGACTGTGACGGTCACAAACTTGGCTGGAACGCAAACATCCGTGGTCCTGTCATGCTCGAATCTCCCAGACGGGGTCGTCTGCTCGTTCGAGCCACCATCCGTGATGTCGGGAAGTCGCCCGACTAATTCGAAGCTTACGGTTTCTGCAGTCTCCGGGGCCTCGGGCCAGAGTGACAAGCCACCGGCCAGGCACGGAAAATATGCTTTATTGTTTTCGACTTTCGGAATAGCCGGTGTGACCATTTCCATTAACGGGAGCTGGCTGAAGCGGAAACGAATTCGGCCCCGCGTCTTGCTCGGCGTCCTTGTGCTTAGTGCTTGTGTGCTGACCGCCTGCGGTGGACTCGGTAGCCCCAGCGCCGTTTCCAGCCTCGACTCGCCAGACGGGAGATTCACCATTACCATTGATGGCACTTCGGATACCGGAAATGCTTCCATTCCCGTTGTCTTGACCATTACCTAGCCGCGCTGCCGCAAACTGCGCGGTATTCGAAATCGATAGCCTCCGCGACACGGCTCGCGTGAGGTGCGGGCGCATCCAGCGTGGCAGTCTGCGCAGCCGGGAAACGGAAGTCAACGCGCTGAGCTGGCGTTGCAGTTGGAATGTTCGCAGATATTGACGAATGATTTCCGGCATGCTCATGCGCAGCGCCGCCGAAAAATTCTGGATGCCCATCTCCGCCTGACGCTCGGAATTGTTCAGCAACTCCAGCAGCCTCTCGGCCAGGCTCTGCACATTGCCTGGTTCAAAGAAATTAATTGCCAACCCTTCTTCTTCGGCCAGTTGACGAAAATCAGCAATGTCGGAGGCGATGATCGGTACTCCGTAAGCGCAAGCCAGGTGCGCCACGCCGCTGGAACCGGCCGATGACGTATACGGCATCACGGCCACACTCGTGCCTTGAAACAAAGACGGAATCTTGTCCTCAGGAATGTAGCCGGTAAATTCGATGCGAGGATGCCGCCAATACTGTTTTGAAATCGACTCCAAATACCCCGGCGTCTTGGGATGATCCATTCCCCCAACCACGAGCTTGGCGCGGGGATCTTGTCGCGACACAATCTCAAAAGCCTCAATCATGGGTTCCAGTCGCTTGTACGTCCCCCACTTCCCGAAAGCCAGGATACGTTGATCAGGATTCCCTCGCTGCGCAAAATCAGGATACTCGGGCCGCCCCGACAGGACCCCATGATTGCGCACATAGACTGCTCCCCTGCGATATTTGTGCCGCAGAATGCTGCGATAAGCCGGCAACAACACAGAGACTGAATTGGAAAACAGCAGTAACTGCGTTGCGATGAAACCGGCAGCGTTGTACAGGAACGGATAACGAACACCCGCGTCCTTAAGGTCAACCGTTTCCATCAACTGATGGATCGTCGCGTGGGTGTAATGCCCGGTCAGTCGCATGATTGCCGGTGTAGCCGCCCCGAGAAACGCCGGCAGCGGCTTGCCGCCAAAGCTGGCAAAAGCAAAATTGAACCAGACAACATCCGGTTGCACACTCCTGATAGCTCGCAACAAGCGCCAGGGATTTGAGAGCGCGTTAAACGACCAGCAGCGAATCACGTTGTAATCGGGCAGTTCTGTTTCGCCCCCCGCGATGTCGTCGCCAAGAACTGTTAGTGACAAGCCCGGTGTCTCCCGCACTTCACGGGCAATGTGGAAGCCGTACTCATTGAGCGCATGCCGGCTTGGAGGAAAGGCGGTAACTAAACAAATTTTCATTGTGGCCCGGGCCCAAAAATCGCGTATCGAGAGAGTTTCCCAAGCAAAGAAAAGTACTCAAGCGCGACGCGCACATCCGCCTTGCTCTTGCCCGCATAGCGCGCCGAAAAGCGGAACGGCACCTCCACCGCATGCTGAATCCGTCCCTTCACCAGAATTTCCAGCAGAATCTTGAACCCGTACGGCTGCAGGTCCACATCCTCGATACACTCACGCCGTACCACAAAGAATCCGGAAAGCGGATCTTTCACCCGGATCCCGGGCCGTTGCAGAGGCAATGTAGCCCAGGTACTGAACCGCGAAATCAGATGACGAATTGCATTCCAGTTTGAAATCGAATTCTTGTTCGCATAGCGGCTGGCGATCGCGATGTCATTTCCATCCCGTATACCTGCAAGCAAGTCGGGCAAGGTCTCTGGCGGATGCTGGAGATCTGCATCCATAACTCCCAGTAGTGTGGCATCGGTATGCGCCCAGCCATGAATGACCGCCCCCGCCAATCCTCGTTGCCCTCGCCGCACGAAGAAGCGGACGCGCGGATCGCGACGCACATACGCATCCACCACCTCTGCTGTGCCGTCCTGGCTGTCGTCATCGACAATCAGAATTTCACAATCCATATCCCCGCGCGCCAATGCAGTTTGCACGCGATCAATGAGGGTTGGAATGTTCGCCGCTTCGTTTAAGGTCGGGATAACAAGCGCAAACTTCTCAGGTGCCGAGACGGTGGTCATAGGTAATGGTCCCCTGGGACGTGTGGTGCGGAGTTTGGATGAACTAGAGCTGAAATGTGTTGGTTCGGCAGAACACCAGGTTTTACAAGGTTTTTACCTGAGAACGGGCATCGCAGGCGAGTTTTGGCCCGAAACCTCGGCCGGCGTCTCTGCTGGAACCGCTTTAGGCGGGAGCGGCTTGCTGCTGCTCAACCCTCGTGCCAAATCTGTCGCAGCTCTCCACCCGAGCCACGATCGCTCGACGAACTTCTTCCTCAGTTCCCGGCGGGATCACTTCGACTCTGGCCAAATCCTTGAGTGCCAGGTAAGACCGGCGATATTTATGGAGAAAATCGATGGGATACTCAGGTTTTCGTTCGCGGGCGGCTTCCGGTTCGGCATCCAGAACGAAGGCCAGGTCCGGCGCAGGTACTACTTCCAGGACAGCCCGCGCATACACCCGCGCGATCCTGTGCTCAAGAGGCAGTGTCGCCAACTGATCGAAGATATAACGATCAAAAACGATCACATCCACATCAGCATGCCGCGCCCTATTCACCACCTGGCTGAGCCTGAGAGCATCCAGCACGTATAACCCGCTGCGCGCCAGAATCAGGTACCAGGCTCGGTTGTTCTTATCGTTGCGGTTTGCAGGCTTGCCCGGAGCCCCAACTCGCCCGTCGCTCTTAAGAAATTTATGGCTGAATCCGGCGCGGAGCTTCGAGAGTCCCACTACGTCATCCCAGAATGCAAGCCGCATTACTGAAAGCCCGGACTGCTTCAGCCGAGCACACAGTGACTCGATCTGCGTGCTCTTGCCGGAACCATCCATTCCCGAAAAACTGATTAGGAGAGGTGCAGATTCTTGCAGCATAGTGAGTGTCAAACGTTCACTGCGCGCCTGGTGGTTTTGGCGGTGTACCCTTCGAAAGCGCTGCCACAGTGCCCAACGCAATGCCCGCCCCGGCTAACGCTCCCAGCTTAATAACTAACGACCGCACCTGACGCTGCTTAGCCGGGGCGATCGCTGCGCCCGCAGGTCGCGATCCCGCACTGCCACTGATCTTCCCCGCTTGTGCTGCAGCTGTACCACTCGGCTCAACCGTCGGAGCTTTCGGCGTTGTCTGCTGCGCTGCAGGACTTGGCTCTTCTTGTATCTGAGGTTTAGTAGCGCTCGGAGTATCCGGCAGGTGATTCCGATTGATAATTTCCTGTGACGCCTTATCTTCCTGTTGTTGACGGTCCTGCTGCTGATCCTGTGCGGGTGTCTGATCTTGCGGTTGCGCCTGCTCGGTGCCCGCCGGCGCTTGTGCCAGCGACGACACGGGCCCAACAATCCCGGAGAGCACAAATGCTAGAACAAGGCACAATAGCCGCGAATAGCAGCACTTCATAAGTTGCTCCTCAAGAACCCAAATTCTGCAACAACGAAGGATATCTACGCAGTTGCCGGCTGCGGCGAAGCCTCTTCCGCCACAGCCTCAACTCTGGCAACACTAAAGCTTGCTGCCGCTTCGGCTACGTTCGGGAACATCTCGAAGGCCCGGTCCAGGCCAGTCATTTCCAGAACCGTGGCTGCTTCAGGCGATACACCCGCCAGCCTGATCGCTCCATCGCGCCGCGACACTTCCACCATGCACTTCAGCAGCGCGTCCAATGCGACCGAGTCAATCTGCTTCACCTGGGAAAGATCAACCACGACCCGGGGACGGTCATGCGCCAGTTCGGCGCTCACCGCTTCACAAAAAGCCCGGGCTTCTTTAGCACCTACACATTCTGGCAATTTAAGCAGCATCGTTTAAGGTCTCCCCTACCTCGCCTTGTTGCTCCGACATCAGCATGGGGGATTGTTGCCGCAGAGGAGCAGTTTTCAAACCTACATGCCGTCGCAAACGATTAATCAGAAGATCCAACCTGCGCGTTGAGATTAAAGATGCCCTCTGTGCGGAACGGGTTGACAGCACCGACTCAAACAACGTCCGCGCATTTCTGACCAGATCGCGCGAGCGGAACGTATCTCCTATCAGCCGCTGGTCCGCGATGCTGACTTGCACATCTCGGCCCAGGTGATACACCTTGCCGTTCCCCACAATGGCATTGGCAACACTCAATCCCATGCCAACGTACGTTCGAGGAAGGATGCACGAGGCATCAACCACCGTGCCAAAGTCAACCTTGCACTGACGCTCAATCGTGCTGCTTCCGCTGATAGTGCAAGCCGGCCCCACATACGAGTTCATTCCGACGTATGCCGGACCGATCACAATCGCGGACGGTTCCACATAGGCTCCTTCGCCTAGCCATATATGGGCACTAACTTCCTCCCCCACTGGGCGAATTGCGCACCGTCCCAGTAGCGCATCCTCGACCAGCCGCCGAAAGTCCGCAGGCCTGGTCAGGCGATTCAGGTAGCCCTTGAATTCATAGCGGCTGCGCTCGGGCAGCATCGCACTGAGCCGGCTGCGAAACGAACCAATCCCGCTCCGAAGCTGTTTGGCATCGGCCACCACCAGATCCATCGCACTCTGGGCATGCTGAACCTGAGTCAGCGCTGTCCCGCTCTGCCGGTGAAAGGTGAATAAGTCGGAAAAGTCAACTTCGGCGTAAGACCCAAGCCGAACCAGCAACAGCGTCTCCATCTCATGATTCAGATAATCGGAGACGATGCTGTCCCACTCTGACCAGAAGGAACTTTGCCCCGTACCCACTTCCGTGAGTGACGATCCAAGCCTCTCGTTTGAGAGATTTCGCCCAGAATTTTCGGAGATGACCGAAATTCGATCAATCCCGAAAATTCGCAGACGCTCGATGGTGCGATCCAGAACCGTCTTGCCTAAGAGGTCCCAGAGCGCAACCGGTCTCCCCAGCAGGAGTTGTGACGGTGAGGCGTGAGTCTCCAGCCGTTTTCTTGGCAAACTGCTGAGGTGCTCACGTTCGAGATGAGGCCGCCCTGCAATAGTAAGGATTGCGCCGATGTACACAGTTGTCCGATTCCCAGTCCTTCTGCCGATTGCTCAGGCGGTGTGTTCCACACTGGTGGGTCGGCCTCCCACGTTATGCGTTCGATCCAAGAAAGTTCGGCGTCCCCGTGTTGAGCGTCGGGATCATCGAACCACGCTCTCTCTCCCACTCGGCAGGTTGTTTCGTCCAGCGCTCGGGCGAAGCTGCGCCACGGCGCTTGGTTGCCTGCCGCACCCGCTGCTGCCCCTTGGCGGCGACGGACACTTCGAGCTCTTCCTCTCGCGCGTATCCAAGCAATTCGCGGATGCGCAGCTTGGCTTTGTGCAGCTGCGATTTCGAATTGCCGACGGAACAATCGAGCAGTTCGGCAATCTCCTGATGCTCGTAACCTTCAACTTCGTGCAGCAGGAAAATGGTTCTGTATCCGACCGGCAGTTCTTTGATCGCTCGCGCTAAGGCAATGCGGTCTACGGAACTGACCAGCCGCCCGTCTCGGCTTCCGTATTCACGGCGCACTTGTTTGGCGTCCTGGTTGTAAGGTTCATCGAGCGAAACCTGGCGCAGAGCTTTCTTTCGGAAGTGCATCAACACGGTATTGACGGCAATCCGGTAAAGCCACGTGGAAAGCGCGGAGTCCCCGCGGAATGTCGCCAGTTTGCGGAATACCTGCAGGAAAGCGTCCTGGGTCAGATCTTCTGCTTCAGCGGTGTTGTTGGTCATGCGCAAGCACACGGAATAAATGCGTGCCTTGTGCGAGTAAAACAAAGAGGCGAATGCATCGGAGTCGCCTTGTTGAGCGCGTTTAACTAGGTCGAGATCGGATTCAAGCCGTGCGGTGGAATTTAGTTCGCTCACTTGCATCTCCTTTTCAGAACTGTTTCGCGGTTAGAACTGTTCTGAACTTTGTTCTCCACCGAACAAAATCTTCGGTGACATGCAAAGAGAGTAGGGTCACTGGCTCGAACAAACCATCCGGTGCACTCTGTAGGGGTTTTGATAAGTTGCTGTACCACAGCGAAATGCATGGAATGCCCGCCGAAGCGCAAAAAAACTGCATTCTGTGGTATGGAAATTCCACGTCGACACTACCAGTTTGCAACTATGCAGTGCCTGCTCGGACCTTCCTACAGTCATCTCCTGAGGCGAAATACCGCCCAGCCTCGATTGGAACGCGTAAGAGTTACGGCTAATTTCTCTGCTGATGGCTGAGTAAAAGTACTTGTAGAAAGGAGCTGCACATGAATTGGGATCAGGTGGAAGGAAAATGGAAACAGATCAATGGATCGGTGAAGGAACGCTGGGGCAAGTTAACTGACGATGATTTGGACGTGATCGCGGGCAAGCAGAATCAACTGGCGGGCAAGCTTCAAGAGCGATACGGCATCACGAAAGAACAGGCGGAGCGCGAAATCGAAGAGTGGCGCACAGCGCAGAGAGATGAAATCAGGCGAAAAGACGAGACCCGCCGTATTGCTTAACTGAGGGCTAGCAACAAACCAAAGTTGCTGTTCGCTACATAAAGTCCTGAAAGAAATTACAGACTCAGCAGGATTGTTGGTTGTACCACCGCAACATATTCTCTGGAAAATGAAAGTTGCCCTCTACCATACCCACCATTCGAGCAGGCGCCGGTCTCAGATGGAGTCTGGCCCTGCTTCTCGCCTCGCCTTGCATATGCAGGCTTGACCTGGTGCGCGTAGAGGCCGCTGTCATTCTCTAACAACGAAAGCACTCAACTTAATTTCCCCCCGGAGGCTAACGTGAAAGCGAATTCATTGCGTGAACTACTCGTCGAAGAATTGAAAGACCTATACGACGCTGAACATCAACTCATTAAGGCATTGCCGAAAATGGCAGAGGCGGCTTCGTCTGAGGATCTGCGAGCTGCCATCGAGGAGCACCTCGAAAAAACCGAGCAGCAGGCCGAGCGCCTGAAACAGGTCTTTTCACAACTGGATGAAAGTCCGAAAGCCCAGAAGTGCAAAGGCATGGAAGGCTTGATTAAAGAAGGAACTGACATTATCAAAGAAGACGACATGGATCCAGAAGTCAAGGATGCCGCCATCATATCCGCCGCTCAACGCGTCGAGCACTATGAGATCGCGGGCTATGGTTGCGTCAGAACCTGGGCGAACTTGCTGGGTGAGAACGAGGTGGCCTCCCTGCTCGAGCAAACGCTTGAAGAGGAGAAAGGGGCTGACCAGACCCTAACCCAGATTGCCGAGGAGATTAACGTGGAGGCTGGCGCTGGCGAAGTAAAGGGAGAGGAAGCAGAGGAAGAAGAAGAAACTCCGGCTACAGCGCGTCGTGGCAGAACATCATCGCGCAGAAAGCCGGCAGCCTAAGCTCACAAACAGAATCGCCAAATCAACTAAAAAGGTCCGGTACGCCGTCGTCGGACTGGGCTACATCGCCCAGGCGCGGTGTTGCCGGCCTTTTCCCATGCCCCGAAAAATTCAGAGCTCTTTTGTCCGAAACCTTTGAATAGCCGCAAACCACGATGCAAACGCGTGTACCTTCCCGTGTAACAAATATTTCATCTTGTGCAGCCAAGTGCTTCTAACCCGCGTTGCAACAACCCCTACCATGCACGCCGTCTATCTCCGTGACCTAAGGTCAAAGGGTTCGCAATCGCTAATGTTCTCAGCTATTTGCGATCACGTCCTTAAAGGTGCAGCTGCCAGCGAACTACATCTTTCGAACAGGTGTGTTCGAGAAGAGTCCATGAGATAAAACGTTTTATGCTTGCCAGAAATGAAGTTCATGAATATTATCTGGTGCTCGCTACTGCAATTTAGCAGTGATGTTCGCGTGGTAGGGTTTGATGTTTCGTATCTGCAGTCGAAATCGCGCAATCACGACAGGCTCCGGACTTGTGGGCCGCCCCTTCTCGGCGCGCAAGTCAGGAGCCTTTCCTGTTCGCAAAATTTCATGATCACGAAACATCTCGCCCAGCATTGCCTTTTGCTTTCTCTGAGGGGGTTGTAAGAAGCGTGAGCTTCGCGGAGAAGCAGAAGAAATCTGAGCAGAGGTGAAAGGAGTAATTTGTGAGAGAGAAGGGCACAGTAAAGTGGTTCAATGGGGCCAAGGGTTATGGTTTTATCCAGCGCTCAACCGGGGAGGATGTCTTTGTTCACTTTTCGGCAATTCAAGAGAACGGTTACCGCACTCTGAACGAGGGCGAAACCGTGGAATTTGATTTGCTGAAAGGTCCTAAGGGCTTCCAGGCTGCAAACGTCGTCCGTGTCTGAGTCCCCATTTTCAATCACTCACCCTCTCAGCTTCCCCTGAGAGGGTTTCGTATTTTCAGGGAATTGTTGATTTTGAAATGTTGATTGTTGATTTTCGAAGCCACCTCGATCTCCGCCACTCCGCTTCAATCAACAATCCAAAGTCAACAATGTCTTCTACTGCACTTCCAGCGACACCAAATCTCCATCCGCCTTCCCGCCAGGCTTGTAATTCGCCGCAATCGGGCGGCCACTCCAAGTACAGGAAAATTCATCAGCCCCGATGATCAGCAGAGACTTGTAGTTCTCAGTTCTTAACTTCAACGTTCTTGAGCCTGAAGTCACAGTAATGATGGCTACTGGATCGTTAGCGCAATCCACTCTGACCAACCTGCCTTTGAGGAACTGGACCTTCCGGGTATCTGGGCGCGAGGCCGGCGCCGGCGTGACCGCTACCGCCGACGATTCGTTTCCTTGCTCATCAGCTTTGTCGTCGGATTGAGCATATGTAACCTTCGTTTCTGGGGCATTCTGCTGAGACGGCATCCCGTATTTCTTGATCGTCGGCAGGTCCTGCAGATTTTGACGCGCCTGCTGCTCAACCTTTACGTTGGGACTATTCTTTAGGCGCTCCAGCAGAGCAGTGGCATCATCCCATTTCTTGCCGGCCATATAAATCTGCGCCAGCCCCAACAGGTATTCGCTGTTGCGGGGACTGAGCGCAATAGCGGCTCGCATCGACTCCAGCGCCGAGTTGACACCGCCCCCTTCCAAGCGCGCCATGGCCAGCATGTTGTAGGCTTCCGCCAGATCGGGACTCCAGTCGAGCACCACCCGGAGATCCTGGATCATGTTCGATAATCCGGGGAACGACCGCCCATCTCGCCCTTGCCAATACTTGCTGAGCGCGCGATAGAAGCGCACCCACGGATCGCGTCCGTCAAGTTCCGCCGCAGTATCGAGCTCTTCGTTCGCCTCGCTGAATTCCTTGCGCTGCAGGTGAGCAAACGCCAGCGCGCGGTGCGCGATTGAGTTGTTTCGCTTCTGATCGGCTACGATCGGATCGAGTTCCTTAACCGCCTGGTCTCGTCGTTCGGGAATACGCAATGCCATTTCCGCGATCAGAGATTTCGCCTGATTCTCGGGCACGGATTGCACACTGCCCCCAATGTCGGTGGGACCGAGGGCACTGTAGGATTGATACAACTGCACACTCACCTTAGCAGATCCAGCTTGTCTCGTCGTACCCTCTGGCTGCAGCAACGGCAGCAGAGAATGGAAGTAATTCTTCACTGCTTCTTCAAACTGCGCCGCGTTCACGCCATAAGCCTGCTGAATTGCCTGATCCACTGGAAGTTTCTTGATCTCGACCGCGTTGAAGTAGGCTCCAGTCTCAGAAAGCTTGTTCTGACTAATCAAGTAATGCATCACAATCCACGATTCTGCGTAAAAGAGCGTGTGGTGCATGCCTTCCTGATACGTCGAGGTATCGTGACGGGTACTGAACAAATCTGGAATGGATAGCCAGACCGGAACGCTCAATAGATCCGTGAACGACTTGGGCGGGTTCTGAAACTGCACGCGAGTGTCGAGCAAATCATCGCGCCACGGCAAGATCGCTTCCGGATCTCCCCCGAGCAGGACTTGCCGGTTGTCCATGGTGATACTCGAGAAGTATTCGGCGAACCCTTCGTCGAACCAGCCCTGGGTCGGCGGATAGTTGAAATTCAGCAGAAGATGCGCAAACGGGTGCGCTACGGCCCGCCAGCTGTCGTCCGCCGAGAGATCAAGCACGATGTAGTCGCGATCCTCCCCTGCGAGAAAAAACCCGGGCGCCGAGATTGGCTTGCCGCGCTGCAAAGGCGCTATGCGCGCGTACTCTTCATCGCCTTTCACTGCGATGATGTCCAGTGGCACGGGCATATTGACTTTGGTCTTCGAAAGAAGCTGAGCGAAAACCGAGCGCATTTGCTCGAAGCGCAGAATTACGTCGCGCCCGTTCTTCTCTCCTGCATCCGTCAGTACAGAAAAATGGGCAGAACTCACACGAATCCAGCTTGGCTCGGCGGCGAAGGCAACTCTACGAGCAGCACATAACAGAAGAACTAATAAGAAGAGATACCGAAAGGCGAAGGCACGGGCCATAAAGTCGGGCCGCATTGATGGACCGGGAATCGTTTTTGATGCTAACACGCTCCGAAATTTGAATGCTGGCGCTCAAATGCGTCGCAGTCTGCGAGCCCTCCGTGTCAGAACTGACACAGCGTCTTGTGGCGTACACAAAACCCTGACAAACCTCCAAACATAAGCTAATTGTTTTCAGTGAAGTACGCTTTGGCCTGGCTCCTGCCACTTCCTCAGTGAACGAGGTGGCAGATGATGCACAAAAAGCAAAAACAGGGATTTAGGAAGGCCGCAGCAATCTTGTTGCTGCTCACCCCGGCACTCTTCGGACAAGACACTCACACGACTATGCAGCCCTCCCACCTCGTGTTGGTCAGTATTCCTGATCGCAAACTCGCCGTAGTCGAAAACGGACGAATCCTTCGCACTTTCTCAGTTGCCGTTGGCTCAGTAAACAGCCCGAGCCCCGCTGGCGAGTTCCGGGTCGTCGCGCGCCTGAAAGATCCAACTTATTACCACCCCGGAGTTGTGATTCCGCCGGGCCCGGATAACCCCATAGGCCCACGCTGGGTCGGTCTGGACAAAAAAGGATTCGGCATTCACGGAACGAATGAACCTCGCTCCATTGGTAAAGCCGCCTCTCACGGCTGCATTCGCCTGCGCAATCGTGAGGTAGTGGAGTTCTTCCGCCTGGTGAACGTCGGCGACGTTGTGAAAATCCGCGCTGAGCGCGACGAAGAAATAGCGCGGGTATTTGGTGGCGCAGAGCACTCAACAACACAAGTTGCAATGAATGGACCGCAACCGATGGGCGCAGGGCAGTAGCTAAAAGCTAAAAGCTTAAAGCTTAAAGCTAAAAGCTAAGAGGAGGAAATTATGCAACTCGCAATCACAGCAATCGCAATCATCGCAGGCATGGCTTTTTCGCTAACAGTAGCCCTGTTTGTTGAAGAACTGATTTTCGGCAAGGTGTTCCGTCTGATCCAGGCGCGGCAGGCGGTGCACGTCAGAGCAGGCCGCGCTCGCTAAACGGACGAAAGGAGAAACACTCATGCTTATCCTCAAGTACTTGCTGCTGTATGGAGGGATCGGAATGGCCGTGTTTGCGGCCGGCATTCTCATCCATGATCTCTACCTGGAACTGCAATATCGTAAGGCGCAAACCGCCGGCGCGGCCCTCCCCGCGCCTCCGCAGATTCGCTGGCGAAGCGCCTTGGCACTGGCGTTGCTTGCCTGGGCGCCGTTGCTCATAGCCCTGGGAATTTTTGTCGTTCCCAGCGGCATGGCTGGTGTACGTGTAAGCCAGACGAGCGGCACCATTCCCGGCACGCTGTACCCGGGTACACACTTCATCACACCCATGGCGGAAAAGATTGCGCTGTTCGACACGCGCGATCAGCTGTTCACGACTGGTGCGCTCGAGGATGGAAAAGAAACGCAGGTCGCTAAAGGAAAAATCGAGCCGCTCAAAGTTCAGTCCAAAGAAGGATTGGACGTCGGACTTTCGATCACTGTGCGCTACCGCCTCGATCCCAAGCGCCTGGATTACATTCAGAGCAATCTGCCGCAGCCGGTGGAGAAGGAAATTGTCCCCGCAGTGGTTGCCAGCGCCTGGCGTGAGCTCGTACCGAACTACACAGTGCGCGAGGTCTTCGCGGTTAAACGCGAGGAGATCCGCAAACGGGCATCAGACAGGATCGCGCAAAAACTCTCCAGCGACGGAATTATGGTGAAGGAAGTCATGCTGCGCGATATCCAACTCCCACCCGAATACGCCAAGGGCTTGGAGAACCTACTGTTGAAAGAACAGGAAAATGATCAGATGGGAGTGCAGACGGAGATTCAGCAGAAGCAGGTCAGGCTCTCAGAACTGGAAGCGGAGGCGACCAAGGCACAACAAGTGAAGCAGGCGGAAGGTCAGGCGCAGGTGCGTGTTCTTCAAGCGAAGGCCGAGGCCGATGCCATGCAGTACACGCTGCCCCTGAAGCAGAAGCAGATCGAGCAATCGAAGCTCGAAGCCGAAGCCCGCAAGGAGGCCACGGTAAAGAATGCCGAAGCAATGGCGCAGGCCAAGGTGATTGACAGCAAGGCCGAGATGGAGCGGCGCAAAATGCTCTCGCAAGCCGAAGCGGATCGCATTCGTGTAACCGCCGCTGCCGACGCCGAGCGCATGCAGAGTGAGGGGACGATCCTGAAGCAGAATCCGCTGCTGATCAACAAGATTGTCGCGGAACGTCTCTCCGACAAGTTGCAGATCATGATGGTGCCGGCGGATGGCAAATTTTTCTTCGCCAATGACGTTCTCCGGAGCATGAACGTGGCCAACCACACCAGCCAAGCCGAACAGGCCGAACCTTCTCCCCAGAACTGAGTTCATTGCCGGCCGGAACAGGCGGCTCGCGAGCAGATGCAAGTGAGCCGCCCGCTGACGGGAACAATTTGCAAGACAGATGACTCCAAACAGTAAGGACGCTATGTCAAGGACCGGGCCCAAAGCGATTTATAATCCGCGCATCCCGCTGATGCCTCCTTTGCGTTCACGCCTCCAGCGTATGGCCTATGCCACGCTCTGTGTGCTCGTATTTCTCTCCGCGCTGCATGCGCAAAAATGGAGCGGAGCGCAAGCTCAGCTCGCGGCCAAGATCATCACCCTGACCGGTCCCGGCACAATGGCGCTCGAACTCATCAATAAGTCCTCGCTTCCGCGCAACGAATCAGACGAAATCCGGCGAGGCATCCTGACGGAGCTTGCATCCGCAGGAGCCCAGTTCGTGGCTGCGGAGCGGGCGGCAACTGCAGTAAAAATCTATCTTTCCGAAGATCTGACCAATTATCTGTGGATAGCGGAAGTCCGCCAAGGCGCCGGAGAGCCTGCAATCGCGATGGTGTCCTTGCCGCGGCCTGACGCGCCGCTATCGGAACACGATGCGATCACAACCACGATCCACAAAGGTCTCCTCTGGTCGCAGGACAATCGCATTCTCGATGTTGCCGTGATCGACGGCAATCCTTCCAACATGCTCGTGCTGGATGATAGCAATGTGGGCGTATACCGGCTGCAGGGGGTTCGCTGGCAGCAGGAGCAATTATTGCCAGTCACACATTCCAAACCCTGGCCCCGAGATGTGCGAGGAAGGCTGGTGCTGCGGAAGGATCATCTATTCGATGTCCACCTGCCGGGCGTCTATTGCAAGAGCACTGCCGGAGCGCCCCTCACAATGTCCTGTTACGTGAGTGACGATCCCTGGCCTCTGGGAACGGACCAGGCTGTTTTGAGCGCATTCTTTGCCCCGTCGCGCAATTTCTTCACTGGCGCCGTGGCGCCTCCTTTGGGAGCGCAGAATAGCGTTCCAGCCTTTTATTCGGCCGCGTTCGTTCCGCGGGAGAAATACACGTTATGGCTCTTCGCTGCAATTTATGGACAAGTTCACTTGGTTGACGGTATGAGGGATCAGGTCGCCGCGAAACTTGGATGGGGCAGCGACATCGCAACAGTGCACAGCACCTGTGGATCAGGTTGGCAGGTGCTTGCCAATACGAGTAGCAATGCTGCCATCGACACGGTGCAGGCGTTTGAATTTCCTGACCGCGAGGCCATCACTGCGAGCCAGGCAGCAGATTTCAACGGGGCGATGACCGCGCTCTGGCCCGAAACCAGTGGCACCAGTGCGATCGCAATCGTTCATAATTCAGAAAGCGGGAAATATGACGCGTTCCGCCTTACTATCGATTGTGGCCGCTAGCCTGCTTGCCAGCGTCGCCTTCGCCGCGGTTCGTCCGCGCTATGGCGGAATTCTGCGGCTCACAACCGGCGTTGCTCCAGTCTCGGTCGATCCCGCGAACTCCACAATCGACACACTTGCAACTCGCAATATTTACCGCCTCATGTTCGATACGCTGGTCGTCCTTGACACACGCGGAAAGCCGCAACCTGCGTTGGCCACGTCATGGCAGGCAGAGCCGGGAGATCAGCGCTGGCATTTTCAGTTACGCCCTGGTCTCACCTTTCAGGATGGGACCGCAATCGGCGCAGACGCGGTTGCCGCCTCGCTTCGCGCAGCGAATGCAAGCTGGAAGATTTTCCCGACGGGAAATGGCATGGACATCGAGTGTCAGAGTCCGGAGCCTTCGCTCCCTGCTCAACTCGCCCTCCCCGCCTATGGAATCGCAAAGCGCACAGCGGCAAAACTCGCCGCAAGCGGCGCTTTTGCCATCACCCGCTGGGATCCAGGCAAGAAGCTTACGCTGACGGCGCGCGACGATTACTGGCGCGGCAGAGCCTTCGTCGACTCCATTGAAATCGAGATGGGCAAGAGTTCTCGCGATCAGATGATTGCTCTCGATTTGAATCAGGCAGATGTCGTCGAGATCCCCGCCGATCAAGCTCGCCGCGCGACGGCGGAAGGCCGCCATATTGCAAATGCCGGCGTCGATCTATTGGCCCTGGTTTTCTCTCGCGATGCCCGGAGTGCCGATGAATCCAAGCTCCGGGATGCGCTTGCAATGGGCATCGATCGCTCAGCCATTAACAATGGACTGCTTCAAGCTCAGGGGGAGCCGGCTGGCACTCTCCTGCCAAATTGGATGACAGGGTATGCATTCCTCTTCCCGGCAGGGTTGAACCTGGCCGGCGCTCGCCGTATGCGTGCGGAAACGCTCGCCGTATCTTCCTGGAGCTTGGGGTACGATTCAGCAGATCCGCTCTCGCGCATCATTGCGGAACGGATAGCACTGAATGCGCACGATGCCGGCTTGACACTGCAACTCGCCAATTCCGCGCCGCCCGATCTGCGCTTGCAGCGTTTACCCTTGGACTCCCTGGAACCACATGTCGCGATCACCAGGCTTGCTGCCAAAACAGGCACTCTGCTCCCAAAGTTGGGGGATGATTCGCCGTCAAGTCTCTATGCCGCGGAAGCGGCCTTGCTGCAGTCGAAGCGCATAATTCCCTTGCTGCATGTGCGCAACTCGCTTGGCCTCGGCGCGGATGTGAGGAACTGGATGTCGGACCGCGACGGAACATGGCATCTGGAAGATGTCTGGTTGGGAGCGGAAAAGCCATGAGCTTCCGGCGCAAGCTGCTGGCCGTCTTCGCGCTGACAGTTTCGGTTTCCGTAGGAAGTGTCGCGTGGATTGTCCTCGTCCTCTCCCGCCATGCGTTTGAACGTGCTGATGCGGAACGCACCGCTGCTCTGGTGGCTCAGTTCCGTCGGGAATTTCAGCGACGCGGTCAGGACGTGGTCCGCCGCGTGGAGGCGATCGCCACCAGCGAATCCGTTACACGAATTGCCCTCGCATTGAATCGCAGCGCACCGGACTACAGCTCCTACGTTGGTGAAGCCAGAGCTCTCGCGGAGAGCCAGCATCTGGATTTCCTGGAACTGATCGACGCTCAGAGCGTCATTATTTCATCGGCGCAGAGGGCGGCGCGCTTCGGCTATCGCGAAGAATCACTGAACTTTTCTAGTTTGCCTGGAGACGCATTTCTAAAATCCGAGGAACTCGCCGACGGCGCAAGGCTCGCGCTTTCCTCCGTGCGGGAGGTAAGGGTCGGAGACAAATCGCTTTACGTTGTCGGCGGACAGCGAGTTGATGAGAATTTTCTCGCCAGCCTTGAGCTTCCCACTGGAATGCGCGCCATGTTTTATCAGAACCTGGGAACAGGCTTTTCGCCGCCGCTGTTGATCGACGCTTCCGGGGTCGTACGCAGAGCTGAACCGCTCGCCACTTTGATCAAAGAAGTCCAGGAGCAGCGCAAAGAGGGAGAGACCAACATTCATTGGTCGTCCGATGCCGCGGACGATGAAATCGTCCACGCAATCCCGCTCGCAGGTCAGAACGATCAACTGCTCGGCATTTTGCTGGTGGGGAATGCACGGCGGCCTTACGTGGAACTGCGGCGGCACATTCGATACGCAGCCTTGTTGGCCGGAAGCGCAGGCATCGTCCTGGCGATCGTATTCAGCGGATGGGCGGCCGCGCGTGTGATCCGCCCTGTCGAGCAACTCGCGGATGCTGCGCGCGAAGTCGCAGCGGGAAACTGGAGTACTCAGGTGGCGGTCACGTCAGCCGACGAACTCGGCGAACTCGCCGAATCGTTCAACCACATGACCAAGGAACTCCTGCAACAGCGCGAACACCTCGTGCAGGCCGAACGGGTGGCGGCTTGGCGGGAACTGGCACGCCGTCTGGCCCATGAACTCAAGAATCCCCTGTTCCCACTGCAATTAACGGTCGAGAATCTGATTCGCGCGCGCCAGCACAGCCCGGAGCAGTTTGACGAGGTTTTTCGCGAAAGCTCTTCGACTCTTCTGGCAGAGATCGCCAATCTGAAGGCGATCATCTCGCGTTTCAGCGAGTTCTCAAAGATGCCGCAACCGCAGTTCCAGCGCGTGCAACTGAATGAAATTGCACAAAATGTCTGTCGCCTTTTTCAGGCCCCGGAGGATGGTAAGCGGATTGACTTCAAACTCGAGCTGGCTGAACAAATGCCGGAAATTGCTGCCGATCCCGATCTGCTGCACCGCGCGCTCTCGAATCTTGTGCTCAACGCCCTGGATGCAATGCCGGATGGTGGCAAGCTCTCGATCCGCACGTACCAGAAGGGGGGTCTCGCCTGCATCGAGATTTCGGATTCAGGTGTGGGATTGACTCCAGAAGAATGCCAGCGCCTGTTCACTCCTTATTACACAACGAAGACGCATGGTACTGGTTTAGGCTTGGCCATCGTGCAATCTGTTATCAGCGATCACGGCGGCAGAATCAGTGTTCGCAGCGAGCCGGGGCATGGCGCCGCGTTTCTGATCGAACTGCCGCGTAACCTGGACAAGCTGGAAGCCGCTCAGCAGGCTCGCAGCACTTCGAACGCGTATTCATGAGGAGAGTGTGCTCGAAAACTCGTTTTCGGAAGAGCAAGGCGGAATGCCGCTGAACAAAACCAGCTCCGAAGGAGCGGAATATTACAGCCCAGGACGTAAGAGTCTGTTACGAAACTCGAAAATTTTGTCACATATTGTGATCCGTTGTTTTCGCAATCACAACATATTGTGGTTTTCACCGCTCAAATTTGAGTTTCGTAACAGCCTCGTAAGTCCTGGGTAGTCGTGGGAAATGAGCGAGTTCCGCAGGGACGACAGAGACGTTCTCACGCACAAACGAAGCGTTGAAAGTTGCGACTCAAACGCCAATGGCACAAAAAGCGCATTTACTGATCGTGGATGACGAGGCAAACACACTGGCCTCTCTGTCGCGCGCTTTTCGCCTCGCCGGCCACGAGGCCACAGTCTGTGACAACGCTAACAAGGCACTCGATCTGATCCGCACGCAGCACTTCGATTTAATTCTTTCCGACGTGGTGATGCCCGGCAAAGACGGTCTGGCGCTACTCGAAGACATCAAGTCTCAAGGCGTGACTACCCCCGTCGTCATGATGTCCGGGCAGGCGCACATCGAAATGGCCGTCCGCGCCACTCGCCTGGGAGCGCTCGATTTCCTGGAAAAACCTATCTCCACTGAAAAGCTGCTGCTCACAGTAGAAAATGCGCTCAGACTGCAGCGCCTGGAATCAGAAAATCGGCAGCTTCGCCAGCGCCTGGGAAAACACGAAATCGTCTGGACTGGCGACTCGATGCGCAAGCTGATGGCACAAGTGGAACGCGTTGCCGCGAGCGAGACCCGCGTCTGCATTCTCGGCGAAACCGGCACTGGCAAAGAACTGGTCGCGCGCACTCTGCACGAGAAAAGCCCACGAGCCGGGGGGACGTTCGTCACGCTAAATTGCGCAGCCGTTCCGGCCGAACTGATCGAATCCGAGCTTTTCGGGCACGAAAAAGGCTCCTTTACCGGCGCAGCCACTCGTCACATCGGCAAGTTCGAGCAAGCCGAAGGTGGCACGCTCTTTCTCGACGAAATCGGCGACATGCCGCTCACCATGCAAGCCAAACTGCTGCGCGTCCTCGAAGAAGGCGAAGTTGAACGCATCGGCGGCGACAAGCCTGTTGCAGTCAATGTGCGCGTGATCGTGGCCACCCATCGCAACCTAGAAACGCTGGTGCGGGAAGGAAAATTTCGCCAGGATCTGTTCCACCGGATTTACGTTTTTCCGCTCACGCTCCCTGTACTGCGTGAGCGTAAAGAAGATATCCCGAAACTCATTGAGCACTTTGCCCAGCAGGTTTGTTCACAGAACGGCTGGAAACCCCTTTCTTTCTCGCCTGACGCAGTCCACGCCCTGCAGGCCCACTCCTGGCCCGGCAACGTTCGCGAGTTGCGCAACGTGGTGGAGCGCCTCATGCTCCTCGCCACGGATGGAGAAGTAACTCTGGAAACTGTGCGCATCGCTCTACCCGAACCAGCGTCCCCCCACATCACGGTCAGCGACTCCTCAAGCCGCCTCGCAGACCGTGTGCAGAGCTTTGAGCGCGAAGTAATCCTCTCCGAGCTGAAGCGCAACAACTATCAGATCACCAAAGCTGCCAAGTCGCTCGGCCTGGAACGCAGCCATCTCTACAAGAAGGCCGAGCAACTGGGAATCGATCTTCCTGCCCTGCGCCGCGAACCTACGGATTCTTCGTTGTGATGACCCGCGGATTTTTGAGATCGGATTCCAACGCCTCTATGGCGGACAGAACCGGGCAGCATATCTTTCCAGGAACTGAACTCTGTGTTCTGTGTCCTCGGTGGTTGTCACTTTTCTTAGCCACAGAGTCCGCAGAGTCGCACACCAGAGAGCCTCTGGAATCAAGGTGAGTGTGACGAGCACCAGCGCGTGCGTGATCGGCTCGGGTCCAAACGGACTGGCAGCGGCAATAGTCCTCGCGCAGGCAGGCCTGCACGTTGACGTTCTTGAAGCAGAGCCTACCCCCGGCGGCGCCGCACGCACTATGGAATTGACCTTGCCGGGTTTCCTCCACGACTTCGGATCCGCGGTCCATCCGCTTGGCGCTGGTTCCCCATTCTTCTCTTCCCTGCCTCTGCACGACCACGGACTGGGATGGATTCATTCTCCGGCTGTGCTCGCCCATCCGCTCGACGACGGAACCGCAGTCATGCTGGAACGCAATCTCAGCGCAACCGAAACCTCCCTTGGTGTCGACGGTAATTCTTGGGTCAAGCTCATGCGGCCGTTTGTTGACCGCTGGCAAGATTTTGCGCCAGAAGTTCTCCGCCCTGTTCCCTCGATTCCGAAACATCCGTGGTTAATGGCGCGCTTCGGGATCAGCGCTCTTGTCTCCGCGAAAATAGTGGCCCGCCGTTTCCGCAGCGCACGAGCTCGGGCGCTGTTCGCAGGCCTTGCAGCGCATTCGTTTCTCAGCCTTGATCAACCCTTGAGTGGCGCGTTTGGCATGCTGATGGCCGTCTCGGCTCATGCCGTCGGCTGGCCCATTCCACGCGGCGGCTCGCAATCGCTCACAAATGCCTTGTGCCGCCATCTTGGGATGCTTGGAGGCAACGTTAAAAGCTCATCCCGGGTTGACAGTCTTGCATCCCTGCCCCGCTACGATCTAATTCTCTGCGACCTGACTCCGCGACAACTGATCACTATCGCCGGAGAACGAATATCGAACAGCTACAAGCGTCAACTTGCCAGATTTCGCTACGGCCCCGGCGCGTTCAAGGTCGATTACGCATTGAGCGGGCCCGTCCCCTGGAAGTGTTCCGACTGCTTGCGTGCAGCGACAATCCATCTGGGAGGAACCTTTGAGGAGATTGCCGCGTCTGAAAAAGCAGTACGCAACGGCCACCACCCTGACCAGCCATTTGTTCTCCTGGCTCAGCCCAGTTTGTTCGATTCATCGCGCGCCCCGGAGAGTAAGCACACCGCATGGGCATATTGCCACGTTCCCAATGGCTCGCGGGTAGACATGCTCGGGAGGCTGGAGGCTCAGATCGAGCGCTTTGCTCCTGGATTCCGCGATTGTGTCTTGGCACGCCGCGTTTTCTCTCCTGTGGATCTCGAAAGTATGGACGCCAATCTCGTCGGGGGTGATATCGGCGGCGGTGTCATGGACATCCGTCAATTCTTATTTCGTCCCACGTGGCGACACTACGCGACCTCGGCCAACGACATTTATATCTGCTCCTCATCAACTCCGCCCGGTGGCGGCGTCCACGGCATGTGCGGCTATCACGCTGCGAAGTTGGCGCTGTCGAGATTGAAATTACGATGACCAGAATCCGCCGGAAGCTCCGAAGGTGCCTGCTCTCTACATTGTTCGTATGGACAATTCCATGCCCACGCATCCGGCTATGCGGCTTCGCTTCGGCCGGGTTGCCTGGCAATGGCATCCTTATAGGCCTGCTCGTACTCGCGGACCATGCGCTCGAGAGAGAAATTTTCTGCCACATATGCGCGGAGCTCAGCGGGCTTGAAATTAAGCTGCTTGACGCGCGTGGCCAGTTCGCGAACGGAACGGCAGACGTATCCTGAAATGCCGTCCTTAACTACTTCCGGGACAGACCCTCCGCGCAAGGCGAGCACCGGAGTTCCGCATGCCATGGCTTCGACCATCACCAAGCCGAAGGGCTCGTTCCATTGAATGGGGAATAGCATAGCTAACGAGTTTCCCAATAGCTCGTTCTTCGCTTTGAGATCGGCGACTCCGATGTACTGGATGAAGTCGCCGTCGATTTCTGGTTTGATCTTGCGTTCGAAGTACTCGCGGAATGCGGGCTGGACGTCGCCGGCAATCTTCAGGGGAACACCGGCAGTCTTAGCGACCGCGATGGCCAGGTGCACGCCTTTGATGGGCGCAATGCGGCCGATGAAGCTCAGATACGGCTGCTTCTCGTCCTTGAGTTCGTAGCTGGCAAGATCGATTCCGTGGTGGATGGTGCGGCGGTGCGGCATGGATTCCTGCTGGCACTGGAACTGGCTGATGCAGACGTAGGAGACGTCTGGATAGTGTCGATACAGGTCGCTGAGTTTGGGCTCGTGCGGGCCGTGGAGGGTATACACAATCGGAACTTTTGCGAAACGTGAATAGGTGAGAGCACAGGCGGCGTGCACGTGCAGCACATCGCAGGCGGTGGCGGCCTCGTGCATTGCCCAGGATGTGTGATTTGCCTCCTTAATGAAGGAGTAGATATCGGACCTAATCGGCCACTCGGAGTGTTCGTAGAGCCAGCGCTTTTCCACAGCGACTGTGGATTCGGCATTGGTGTAAACAATGGAGTCGATGCCATGCCCTTTCAGTCCCTCGGCCAGTTGGGCAATAAAGAGCTCGGTGCCGCCGTAGTCTTTGGGCGGAACAGAAATGAAAGGCGGAGCGATGAAACCGATTCGCATGTTCCTCATGTTCCGATTCATGGGTAAGCGGGAATGTTGTCTCAGGGGAGCCAGTTTGGGCGAGGCAAAGGTTGTCCGGGGAATGACATCACAGATTTAGCACCTGGAGAGCCGTTTCCCGTGAGGCGGAGAATAGCCAGTTGGGAACAGCGACTCACCTCAGCATAGAAACCGAGCCTGGCGAGGTATTCATGAACCATTCGGCGTCGCAACCTCAGGTTGATACGCGCCACGGTGCGTTGGCCTATGCGGAGGCGGTGCCCAGCATCCTGCCCGCGCTGTTCCGCGACTCCGATCCCACCTGGTTGCTCGTAGAAGAAGGATTCACGTTAGCCCGCGAGCACGAAGTTGAGTCGCTGTTTGCGATCGCGAACGGGTATGTGGGAAACCGTGGGTGTCTGGCCGAAGGCAGTGCGCTCTCGGCGCCAGCCACCTTTATTGCGGGCGTGTTTGAGCATCCGCAGACACCGGGCGCGGTGCCGCAACTGATAACCCTGCCGGACTGGGCGGGAGTAAGGATATGGATCAGCGACGAACCTCTGAGCATTGAACGCGGGCAGGTGCTGGAGCATCGGCGGGTTCTCGATTTGCGGCGGGGCATGCTATGGCGGGAGTGGCGGCATCGGGATCCGCACGGACGGATTACTCGCATTGTGGCATGTCGACTGGCTTCATTGAGCGACCGGCATTTGTTGCTGCACTCGGTGACGTTGACTGCAGAAAATTACAGCAGCGTGGTGCGTTTTGAGAGCTCGATTGACATTGATTCCGGATCGATGACTTTTCCAATGCCGGACTGGAAGCCGAGGCGCAGTCCGGAGCGGCCGAACGTGCTGCCGCTCGTGCTGCGCACGCCGGGAGTAGAGGTCAACATTGCCTTTGGCGTGATGGGCCAGCTGGTGGCCTCAACGGGTACAGTTGGCGAGCGCGAGATCGACGCTGACGAGCGGCGGATCGTGGAACGTTGTGAGATGAATGCAGAGATTGGGACGGAGTGCCATCTGCATCGTCTGATCTCCATTTTCACCTCGCGGGAAAAGCCCCGGCCCTTTGAGGATGCTCTGAGCCATTTGAATCGCCTATTGCCTCGCGGAATTGCGGATGCCGCGTCCTCGCATGTGTCGGAGTGGCAGCCGAGATGGCAGACGGCCGATATAGAGGTCGTGGGCGATGATTCTCTACAGCGGGCGCTGCGTTTTGCCGAATATCATCTGATCAGCGCTGCGAATCCGGAGGACGGGAGGGTTTCGATTGGCGCGCGCGCGCTCACCGGCAGCGCATATAAAGGGCACGTTTTCTGGGACACCGAGATTTACATGCTGCCGTTCTTCACGTTTACGCATCCGCCGTCGGCGCGGGCTCTTTTGGAATATCGGTATCACACTCTGGATGCGGCGCGGGCGAAAGCACGTGCCGCGGGATTTCGCGGAGCGATGTATCCGTGGGAATCGGCGGACACGGGCGAGGAGACCACACCCAAGGCAATCATCACGCCAGGCGGCGAAGTGATGCGAGTGCTAAACGGCGAGATGGAGGTCCACATCAGCGCCGATATAGCGTATGGCATTTGGCAGTACTGGAACGTAACGGGGGATGAGGAATTCTTCTCACAATGCGGCGCCGAGATCATTCTGGAGACGGCGCGGTTCTGGGCCAGCCGAGGCACGATGGAGTCAGATGGGCGTTACCACATTCGCCATGTCATCGGTCCCGACGAGTACCACGAGGATGTGGATGACAACGCATACACGAATCTTATGGCGGCGTGGAATCTGCGCCGGGGGGCAGAGACGGCATCACTGCTGCAAAGCCGCTGGGCGGGGCGATGGCGCGAGCTTGCTGACCGCCTGCAGATCACGGAAGAAGAGCTGAAGACCTGGTCCAAGCTGGCGGATTCAATGTTCACGACGTTCGATCAGCAGACATTCTTGTTTGAACAGTTCCAGGGATATTTCGCGAAAGAGCCCGCAAATCTGAAGAGCTACGAACCACGATCGGTAGCGATGGATGTGATTCTGGGACATGAGCGAATTCAGCGCACCAATATTGTGAAACAAGCGGATGTAGTAATGGCCGCCTATCTCTTGTGGGATGAGATGGTGCCGGAGGCACGTGGCGCTAATTTCCGCTATTACGAGTCGCGGACCGGACACGGCAGTTCCTTAAGTCCTTCGATCCATGCTCTTATGGCGGCGCGCTTGGGGGATGGGCATCTGGCGCAACAATATGTGAAGCAGGCGTCGGAGATCGATTTGGGCAACAACATGGGCAATGCGGCTGGCGGCGTACACGCAGCTGCTTTGGGTGGATTGTGGCAGGCCATGGTGTTTGGATTTGGGGGATTGAGAACACAAAGGGATGGGATATGCCTCGCGCCCAACTTATTGTCGCATTGGAGACGGCTGTCGTTTCCATTGCAGTGGCGGAAAAGCACGGTTCACATTTCGATTGAACCAAGCGCAGTACGCATCGCGGTTGAAGGCGGTGAACCGGTAAGAGTGCGCCTGGATGCAGGCTCGGAGGTCATCGCCG
This sequence comes from Acidobacteriota bacterium, assembly GCA_003224905.1. GTDB lineage: Bacteria > Acidobacteriota > Terriglobia > Terriglobales > Acidobacteriaceae > QIAA01. The sequence goes on along the minus strand of QIAA01000180.1, from coordinate 6,872 downwards.
CACCGCGGCAGGAGTACATGGCAGACCGCGCGCAGGCTGGCTGGAACCCGTGGCGCATGCTTCATTGACGCCGAGAGGTGGAGGAAGGAGGCCTTTGTGACTGCGGCAATACCTGAATGGAACGGTGCGGTTGAGCGTCGCAAGACGAAGCCTCGCACGGTGGAAAACGTCATCCTTCCACTGGATGGCCAAAACTTTTCCCAGTCAGCAATTCCGATTGCGCGGGAATTGGCCCGGCTGCACGGCGCCACTCTCCATGTGGTGTATGTAGGCGAGCAAGCAGCGGCCGCCCAAGACACGCTGAAATGGCTAGGCCTGAAATCCAGCGAAACGCGCGGAGTAGTGATGGATCATCGCAAAGGCAATCCAGCGGAGCGGGTGATCCACTCGGCTCGGGATTTGCCGCGAGCCCTGATCGTGATGTGTACGCACACGGGTCAACAAATGAATGGCGAGCGATTTGGCGCGGTCGCAGAATCGATCCTGCTGACCAAGCCTGAGCGCATTGTGCTGGTGGCACCGGAGCCTGACCATCCTGCATGGAAACTGCGGTCTATCTTGTTGGCGCACGACGGCACTCCCGCCTGCCATCCTGCTGCCGGACCGGCGGCGGAATTGGCGCACCTTGCGGGAGCGCAGATCATCGCCTTGCATGTGGCAACGCGGCGGAATCCGAGAGGCGAAGAGCCAGGCAGCCTTTCCGCTCCGCGATATGTCGATCAGCCGCAACATGAATGGCCCGCCTGGGCGGATGAATTCATGAGCCGCATGCTGGCGATGGGGGCAGCGCCCTCATCGATGCATTTTGATCTAGTGGTTACCGGCGGGCAGCCGGGGTCGGAGGTAGCCCAGGTGGCTCGCGAGCGGAATGCGGATCTCGTAGTTATGGGGTGGCACGGGCATTGGGATCATGATCCCAGCGCGACCCGAGTAGTGATCAGGACTTCCGGGTGCCCGGTATTTTTGGTGTACTGCGAGTGAGGATGGGGTCAAACAGGAGTTCAGGATGAACAAGGGCCCAGATGCGATGATTTTCGATTTGGACGGAGTGATCACGTTTACGGCGCGAGTGCATGCCGCAGCGTGGAAGGAGTTATTCGATCAATATCTGAAAACACGTGCCCTGCGCCCGGGTGAGCCGTTTCGGCCGTTCGATGCCGCTCACGACTACCTCGCGTTTGTAGATGGCAAGCCGCGTTATGACGGCGTGCTCAGCTTTCTCGCCTCGCGTGGCATTACGATTCCGTATGGAAACCCGTCGGATCCGCCGACTGCAGAGACGGTCTGCGGACTTGGAAATCGCAAGGACGATATGTTTTTGAGAAAAGTACGCGAAGTCGGTGTCGATGTCGATCAGGAAGCAGTGCGGTTCGTGCGGGAATTGCGGGAGCGCGGAGTTCGCGTCGGCATTGCGTCTTCAAGCAGAAATGCTGTGCCTATCCTGGAGCAAGCAGGAATTCGCGATGTTTTTGAGGCCATAGTGGATGGTGTAGTTAGCGAGCAACTGCACCTGCACGGCAAACCTGAACCTGACATTTTCCTGGCATGCCTGCAGCAACTGGTGCCGCATGGAAACCCAGAACGGGCAGGAATTGCGGAGGATGCTATCGCCGGAGTGGAAGCGGGGCGACGTGGAGGTTTCGTACTCGTGCTCGGAGTCGACCGCAACAACACCGGTGAACTCGCGCGACACGGGGCGAACTGGTCGATTCAGGATTTCAAAGGGATCACGGCCGAGCAGGCAATTGGGTTCTTCGCAGCACGGGCGAGCGCGGCGTAGGCAGAAGAAACTCCAAGTAGTAACTAGCGCGTTGCTCTGGACGACTTGATCTGTATAACCAATTGAGAATGCCGAGTGTAACCATTGTCCCGCGCGTTTTCTCTTGAATGCATAGCGGGTGAGCACAGGATCTGAAGTAATAGAAATCATCGTTGACGCCGACTTAGTGTGGTCGACAGAAAATAATTTCTCTCCGACTACCGGCGCCTCAGCTAGGGAGGGTCATGGCCACTGTTCCACAACAGCCCGAATCCGAATCCTTCAGCATTGTTTTTGAGGAAGAAGATGATGGCCGCTGGCTGGCGGAGGTCCCGGAGCTGCCGGGGGTCATGAAGTATGGCAAGACCAGAGAGGACGCCGAAATCGCCGTAACGGCACTTGCCTGGCGAGTTCTGGCTGATCGTACTGAGCAGGGGAGAAAGCCTCCTAAGTCGATACGTTTTCTGTGAGCAAATGGCCAAGTAGCAAGGCAAATCGTGTCTATCGTGCCCTTCTAAAAATTGGTTGGCAGCCAAAAGCGCAAAAGGGAAGTTCTCACGTCCAACTCGAGCGTGAAGGTTTTCGTGACTACACGTGAGCTTGGCATCCCTCGGAGGAAATAGGGCCGCGTGCTCTAAGCAAAATTGCTAAATACACAGGGCTCACTCAGAGGACCTCTAGCGAGTTCAACGAAATCATACGTACGATGTGGTTCACCGCGTTGACGAGTCTTCCCGCCATTGAGTAACATGCTTTTTCTTCTTGAAGGACTCCCGGGGGATGGGTAAGCCAAATCGCCGTATTGGAGTGGTGCTCTTTCAGCTAGGCGGGCCGGACAGGCTGGAAGCGATTGAACCTTTTCTATTTAACCTGTTTTGCGATCCCGACATCATTGACTTTCCTTTTGCCCGGCTGGGGCGCAAACCTCTGGCTAAATTGATCTCGACCACTCGTGCCCGGAAAGTTGCACATCATTATTCTGTGATTGGCGGGGGCTCGCCGATCCGGCGATTCACGGAGCAGCAGGCCCGGGCCTTGCAGCGAAGGCTTCTCGACTGTGACCTGGACGCTCGCTGTTTTGTGGCAATGCGCTATTGGCATCCGTTCACGAGTGAAGCCATTGAGCTGGTCGTTACTGCCAAATGTGATGAAATCGTGCTTCTGCCCTTGTATCCGCAGTATTCGAGCACTACAACCGGCAGCAGCCTGAATGAGTGGAAGCGGCTGTTCCGGGAACCCGTTCCAGTATTTTCCATCGAGAGCTTCTATCGCGATGAAGGTTATTTGCAAGCGGTGGTAGAAAAGATAGATGAGACGCTGACTCGCTTTCCCGAGCCGGAGCAGCCGGAAATCATTTTCAGTGCGCACAGCGTTCCCTCAGCTGTTATCGAACGAGGGGATCCGTACCAAACCCAGATTGAAGAGACAGTCAGCCTGGCAATGCAGCGTGGTGCGTGGAGCAACGGCTATCGGCTCTGTTATCAAAGCAAAGTGGGCGCAAGCAGATGGCTGCAGCCTTCGTTGAGGCACACGGTGCGTGCAGTGGCGGCAGAAGGTATACGGGAAGTATGTGTGGTCCCGATCTCGTTTGTTTCAGATCACGTCGAGACGCTGGGAGAAATTGATCACGAAGCTCGCGCGCAGGCCTTGGCACTTGGAATCACGAGATTTGAAATGACTGCCGGCTTGAATGATTCGCCAACATTCATTGCGGCCCTAGCGAATCTGGTGATGGCGGCTCTGGGAATGGATCACAACTGTGAGGTGGACCGGCTAGTGGCAGCGAACTGAGTCGAATTGTTGATTTTTAATTGTTGATTTGAGTTCGAAGGTTTGAGATTCATTCAACAATCTACAATCAAAAATCAACAATCAAGATTGCGGGGAACCAGCAGGTTTTAACTGATGCCAGACGAATCCAAAGGAATCCTGGGGCACCTTCCGCCCTTGCCGCGCGCGGCGCTGAATAATTCGGTGATTGGCATGGAGCAGGCTTACCGCAAGCGCAAGGGCCTGCCGTTGCTCACCGACGCGGACATTGAGGCGTTGAAGGCGGGTGAACCGATGCCCTGGGAGCGCGGCGACGGCGAACCTAGCAGCGCTCCTGCGGCCGCCAGCGAAGCAGCGTCATCGCCCGCCCCTGCTGCGGTTGCGGCGGCACCGCCACCAGCTGCGACTGCTGCGATCCGCGAGGATGTTGCCAAGTGGGTGGCAGAAGGAAAGAAGTGGAGTAAGTCTACGATTGCCGCCGAGCAGGCGCGGCGGGGCCGTAAAGGTCTGCCGGCGCTGAATGATGAGGAGATTGCTGCACTGCTCGGTGAACCGGTGGAAGCCAGTGCTGCGCCTGCGGCACCTCCGCTCCAGACGGCAGCTGCTGTGCCAGCCCCAGCTGCACCGAGCGGTCCGATCAGCGAGGAAGTTGCGAAGTGGGTGGCGGAAGGTAAGAAGTGGAGTAAGTCTACGATTGCCGCCGAGCAGGCGCGGCGGAAACGGAAAAATCTTGCTACGCTGACAGATGCTGAGGTCACTGCTTTGCTCGGCGAACCCGCTGAACAAACAACTGTGCCTGCGGCAGCACCGGCTGCGGCCAGACCAGCTGCGGCGGCCGCCTCGCCTCGCCCGGCTGCTGTTGCGTCAGCGGCGGCTTCCGTCGGCCGTGCGGGAGCCGCGACAAAATACGTGGGAACTCCGGCAGTGGGGACTTCGAAAGCTGCGGCCGCCGGCGGGGTGGCAGCAGTTGGTCCGGAGGATAATGCGGTCAATCAAGGGCGACGCCGCTTTGCCTGGACCGCAATTGCGGCTTTCCTGACCGCATGGTTCATTGCCTTCTTCCGTTTCTTTCTGCCGCGAACTTTGTTTGAGCCGGCTACATCGTTCAAGATCGGCTACGCCGCCGACTATGGACTTGGAGTTGACACCAAATGGCAGCAGAAATATCGCATCTGGGTGGATCGCACTCCTGACCGGCTGTTCGTGATTTATGCCCGCTGCACTCATCTTGGGTGCACGCCGGACTGGAAGCCGAGCGAAAACAAATTTAAGTGTCCGTGTCACGGCAGCGGGTATGACAGCGAGGGAGTGAATTTCGAAGGGCCGGCACCACGGCCCATGGATCGGGCCCACGTGGAAGTCGCACCGGATGGGCAGATTTTGGTAGATGTCTCGAAGCTGTATCAGTGGCCTAAAGGCCAGCCGAGCCAGTTTAATGATGATGGAGCTTTTCTGCCGGGATGAATGTGAACTTCGTTCTAGCCACAGAGGGCACAGAGAAACACAGAGGTCAAAATGCCTGAACAAAACGGCAACGGGAATCGTGTAGGGCTGCTTGAGCGGGTGAAAGCCAGCGTGAAGGAAGATGTCCAGTCGCTGAAGACGGACATACCTGCAAAGGCCAAAGAACAGATCGATTTGCTCAAGGATCCGACCAAAACCCAGGTCTACACGTCGATCTTCCGTCACAAGCACGATGACACCCCGCGTAACCGGGCGCTGGGCGTGCTGTCGAATGTGTTTCTCCACCTCCATCCAGCGAAGATCAATCGCGACGCGGTGCGCTACAGCTTTACCTGGGGAATGGGCGGAATCACGTTCTATTTGTTCTTTGTTCTTACGCTGACCGGCGTGCTGCTGATGTTTTATTACCACCCAAGCAAAGTGCAGGCGTTCCGGGACGTTTTGTATCTGGAGCATGATGTGCCTTTTGGGAAGCTGCTGCGCAATATGCATCGCTGGGCAGCGCACCTGATGGTGATTGCCGTCTGGCTGCACATGTTTCGGGTATTTCTCACCGGGTCCTATAAGAAGCCGCGGGAATTCAACTGGAATATCGGAGTGCTGCTGCTGGTATTTACGCTTCTGCTTTCCTTCACCGGATATCTGTTGCCAGACGATCAGCTGGGATTCTGGGCGGTGACTGTGGGCACGAATATGGCGCGCGCTACACCCTTGCTCGGACACGAAGGCCCATTTGGGGCGGCCTTGAAGATGACGCCGTACAACGACGTGCGCTTCGGATTGCTCGGAGGTTCCATCGTGGATGCGAATGCACTGCTGCGATCCTATATCTGGCACTGTATCGGAATTCCGATTGTGGCTTCGGTGCTGATGATCGTGCATTTCTGGCGCGTGCGGAAAGATGGAGGCATTTCGGGACCGGCGCCGGTGATGCTGGCGTCGGAGGTGAAGGAAGCCAGGAGATGATTGTCATCCTGAGCGCAGTAAGAACTTCGTGAAACGAAGTTCTTGCAGAGTCGAAGGATCTCGATAATGTCGGTTCTAACAATGGCCTCGCAAGGCGTTTCGGCCACGGCAGTACAGGGAGAATTCCCCGGAGCGCCTGGGCCAAATCTCGACTCCATGGGGTCCTTCGACTGCGTTGGATCATTCGCGAGCGAATGATCCAACTTCGCTCAGGATGACAAGGTTTTAGGGCTTCTGCAGTCGAGAAAAACCCACGCAGGTTCGGGGAAAACTTTTATGGATTGGCGACAACTTTGGGATATCGCATCGGCGCCGGATAACGTGCCTATCGTGGCGATGATTCCGCTGCTGGCCTTCTACATCTATCTGGCGTGGAAGCAGGGCCATGCCAATGACAATCTGATTGCCGAACTTGAAACCAGCCCAGCGATGGCGAAGACCCATCATCGCAAAACCTGGCCGTTCCGCCCCGGATGGCAAAAAGAAATTCATGTATGGCCTTTTCTGCTGCGTATTGAGTTCCTCGCGGCAATGATCGTCACCATCATTCTGATGATCTGGTCCATCACTCTATACGCTCCGCTGGAAGAACCCGCAAATCCGAATCTGACAATGAATCCCGCGAAAGCGCCATGGTACTTCCTCGGGCTGCAGGAGATGCTCGTCTATTTCGATCCCTGGATCGCCGGCGTAGTGATGCCTACCCTTATCATCTTCGGGTTGATGGTGATTCCTTACATCGATACCAATCCACTAGGCAGCGGCTATTACACCTGGAAGCAGCGCAAGTTTGCCATTGGAACATTCTTGTTCGGCTTCATCGTTCTGTGGGTCTCGATGATCATCATCGGCACGTTCATCCGGGGACCGGGATGGCAGTGGTTCTGGCCGGGACAGACCTGGGATCACAATC
>QIAA01000287.1 GCA_003224905.1 Acidobacteriota bacterium | reverse complement strand
CGCACTTATGCATACGACGAATTCATCAAGCAGCAGGTCATGGAGGGCGTCGACATGATCGTCAACCTGGCTGCCGGCCTCGACGCGCGTCCCCATCGAATGAATTTGCCAGCGTCGCTTCATTGGATCGAAGTCGATCTGCCGGAGATGCTCGATTACAAAGAGGAGATTCTTCATGGCGAGAAGCCGGCCTGCATTCTCGATCGCGTGCGCCTCGATTTATCCGATGTCGCTGCGCGCCGCCAGCTTTTCGCCGCGCTCGGTGGTGCCGCGAAGAACGTCCTCATCATCACGGAAGGATTGCTGATTTACTTCTCGCGCGAAGAGGTCGCCTCTCTAGCGCAGGACCTCGCGGCCGTACCCGCCTTCCATCACTGGATCATCGATATTGTGTCGCCTGGCTTGCTTAAGATGCTGCACAAGGGCATGGGCGAGCAAATCAGGGAAGGCAAGGCGGAGTTCAAGTTTGCGCCGGAGGAGGGTCCCATGTTCTTCACGGCGCACGGATGGGACGTGCTTGACGTTCGCTCAACGTTAAAGACTGCTGCGCGACTGAAGCGCCTTACTCTTTGGATGCGCCTTCTCTCTTTCTTGCCCGATTCGCAGGGCAAGCAAGGCTCCCGCCCGTGGTCCGGCATCTGCCTGCTCCGCAATCGATCTGCTGCGCAGACCAGCGCCTGGTGACGCGGTTCACGTACAACATTCTTGTGCAGTGGGGTCACACATTGGATCCAGCCGGAGCAACGGAGGAGTCAGCGGTCAGTTTAACAAGCACCTTCACTCATCAAGCAAGAACTTGCGCATTTCTCGAACGACCAACGCTTCGTCCACGATGAACACGTAGTGGTTGGTGTCATGCAGTTCGATGACTCGCGAGTTCTTCACGTCTGAGCGGAATCGCTGGATTGCGCCTTCTATCCACTTCGCGAGTGACTCGATGTTGCGATTGAATTCCTCTTGTTTGGCAGGATCCAAATACCAGTAGTAGGGCAAACGGTATTGAGGTGTGATTACATTGAAAATGCCGAGCGCAGGAGCCTGAATACGGTCGTAATCAGCGGGCTGTAAACCCGCATATATCTTGCTGGAGATTTCAGGAGGCGTAACCGCTCCAACAACTCTGCCGGAGGGGTCCGTCCGGATCATGTTACATATCGCTGCGAGCGGCTTTCGGTATCCATCGAAACGTGCACTGGCTGCGGCAAAACGTTGCACCGATTCCAGGTCCGCTGGAGTATCCTCTGGGGGTGGCGGCGGTTGAGGAAGACTTGTCCATCCACCCGACCCGAGATCTAAAGCATCCAGGTAAACAAGTTTCCTGACGCGATCCGGATAGACTGCACCAATCTTGTTCAATTCCGTTCCGGAAACGGAGTGCCCAACAAATACGGCCTCGCGTATGTTCAGCTTGTCGAGGACTGTGATGTCATCGCGCGCTCTCGTGTCAAGGTCATAGCCGTGCGCAGGCTGGCTTGAGCGCCCGAAACCTCGACGCGTGATGCCGATGACATGGAAACGATCGGTGAACTGGTAGGCAAACTGATCGAACACGTGGGCGTTGTCTCCAACCCCGGTGAGCAAAACCAAAGTCTCGCCTGTGCCGCCCCAATCCAGGACCTCAAGCTGGACGCCCGGCTCGACCGTGACAAAACTGACTTTGTGTCCCGAAGTATCACACCTGCAGACATTGCAAAAATATCGGCCAAGTATTGGCCAGGCGACAAGGCTAGCCCAAACAATGCCCACCGCGATCAGAAGCCAAACCTTCGATTTTCCCATGACCAAACTCTGCTGGAATGTGTTATTAGTCGGAGTTAGACCTCCCAGCCTCGATCCCGTGCATCGCGCTTCAACTCGGCGAGCTTGCGAGCGACAATCGTCTGAAGCTTTGTTTGTGGCAAATCGCGAATCGGCCAGAACCAATCTTGCAGCCGAGAGAAAGCGAGGAGCTTTGATAGCTCGCGCAATTGAGTATCGATCGGCTCGCCATACACCGTGAGGCCATGGCGGATCACGTCAATTATCGGATCGTCGCCTGGGCTACCATTGGGCATACCATTTACAAGAAATGGGTGGAATGTTTCCGTAACATCTTACGGATTTTCCGTCTAGTCCGGTCTTGTCGCTCGCGATCGTTCGGTGAAAGCGGAGTCATGAGAAATTCCAACTCGTACCATGAAAAGTCCGTTTCGGCGAGGGCGCCGAAACCAGCACGCGAGGCGCGTGCGCTCCCCAGAGTTTGCGGCTGACGATCCCAGCGCGCGGCCGGGTCTGCTTAACCTCCAGACGGAGGATACTTCTCAAACTTTGGCAACGCGGGATTCATTTGGTCCCAAGGATGCGCGTCTGATGTCCACACATCCACTTGCGGGTTGAACCAGCTCGGATCATCCAAGCTCGCAGTTCTGATCGCGACAAATTGAGGGACCGCGTCGGGCTTCACTACGATCGGCGAGCCGCAGTCAGGGAGCCCCGACGAGTCTTGCCACCCATCTCACTGGGCGAGGCATGGAAGCGCGGTGAGCCTTGCAAGAGCTTGAAAGCTTCCGTCGGCACGATGACGTAAGACGAAAACGGACCTCCGCTGGCTCGCTGGCAATCTCGACAGTGACAGTGAAGCATCATAACCGGTTCTGCTGTGGATTCGTAGCGAATCGCGCCGCAAGCGCATCCGCCTGAGAATGGTGTGGTTATTGTGGTCATGTATTGATTGTGTATTGGTTGATGGTTTTGGGTTGTTCAATGATGCGACGAATGAGCGAGTGAGTTAAGGACAGCAGTCTACAGGGGAGATCTTAAAGTTCGAGGCAAACCTTGCCAAAGTGCTTTTGAGATTCGTAATACTTGAAGGCAGCGACGATTTCCTGCAGCTGAAAACTGCGGTCGATAACGGGCTTCAAACGATTGGCCGTTATCGCCCGAATCATGTCCTCTTGATCTGCTCTGCTGCCAATGGAGATCCCGCTGATACGAATCTGATTGGAAAACAGTGCCGGGATCGCCACTTCTCCCGCAACACCAGTCAGGACGCCGATCAGGGCGATATGCCCGCCGGTCCTGCAAGCTGTTATCGACTGCGTCAACGTGCCGGGTCCGCCAACCTCAATCACATGATCGACACCGCGTCCGTCCGTCAAATCCTTTGTCTTCTGGCCCCAGTCCGGCACTGCCTTGTAATTAATGACGGCGTCGGCCCCGAAACGCGTGAGCTTTTCCAACTTCTCCTCGGAGGAAGAGGTAGCGATTACTCGGGCTCCCGCAGCTTTCGCGAATTGCAGCGCGAACAGCGATACACCACCCGTGCCAAGGATCAGCACCGTATCACCGGGCTTCACCTGGCCGCACACCACCAGGCCTCTCCAGGCGGTGACTCCCGCGCAGGTGAGCGTTGCCGCCTCCACATGCGTGTAGCCTGCCGGTGCCTTCGTGAAGGCGTGCGCCGGCAGGCACACGTACTCGCGGGCATAGCCGTCAACACTATCTCCCGGTATATCCCGCCTGGTAGCGGGCGTCATTTCGCCTCCCAGCCAATAGGGATAAAACGTGCTGACGACGGAATCTGCGACCTTGAACTCATCGACACCATCCCCGACCGCAATCACCTCTCCAGCGCCATCCGACATCGGAATGCGGCCGTCGGCGCACGATATTTTCCCCAGCACCACCATATCGTCATGGAAATTCA
>QIAA01000087.1 GCA_003224905.1 Acidobacteriota bacterium | reverse complement strand
TCCAAATCGGTGTAAGGCTCAATGGAACCGCCGGTGCGGATGGTGGTTACTCCGGCGGCAAGGTAGAGCCGCGGGAAACTGAATCCCATTTCGCCGAAGATGGCGTCTCCCATGGGATAGAAAAGATGATCGTGCATGCCCACGAGGCCGGGAATGACCGCGTGGTCATGCATGTCCAAGGTTTGGGCATTCGGGGGAACACTTGCCGATGGGGAATCGGCAATGGAAGAGATCTTTCCATTCGAGAGGACAATGGTTTGATCCTCACGCGGCGGGGCTCCAGTGCCATCGATAATGCGCACGTGCGTGAGTGCCACTGTAGGCGCGTTTACTTTTACAAAGGCACTTACTTCAGGGGAGAGGTTTTGGCCGTCCATGGCGACGGCGATAAAGCAGATGATCGAAAGGAAAATCTTTCGCATATCTACTCCTTTGGAGGATTTCTCGGCGCTGCGATTGTATCGGAGAGGGTGGTGAGCTGCTAAGAAGGGCGAGCGGAGTAGTCACTCATAATTCGTGCGGAGTGAACCTTAGGAGGGTTTTCCCCTCTGTTTCAATTTCATTTCCAGGCGAACCGTTCTGGTCGCGGCACTTGCGGCGGTCATGCGCATCTTGAACTTTGGTGAGCTCGAAATAATCTTCCCAATAGGGCCGTTCTTCCTGTAGCGGCGTTGGACAGTAACACACCTCGACCCAGCGGGTGGTGTCATCAGCGCACAGGCGCGCATCCTGCATGTTGCGCAGGTATTCGCCTTCTGCAACCGAGCCTCGGCCCAGGGTTTCCTCTTGAATCGCTTTCAAAAGCGCGTGCTCGCGACCAGGCTTTACTCGCGCTCTCACCAAGTAACGCATGGCATTTCTATTTTAGCCTGTCGGTTAAGGTGTCAAACTGTCCCTGTTAGAATCACAAACAGCCCTCTCATCATGGATGCCTCGCAGATTCGCAATTTTGCCATCATCGCACACATCGACCACGGAAAGTCTACGCTGGCCGACCGCTTGCTGGAGCTCACCGGCTCCGTTTCGGCGCGGGAAATGCAGGCGCAGGTGCTGGATTCCATGGATCTGGAGCGGGAACGTCATCAAGGCACATGCCGTGCGCATGATGTACACGGCGCACGATGGGCAGACGTATCAGCTCAATTTGATCGATACGCCCGGGCATGTGGACTTCTCCTACGAAGTTTCGCGCTCGCTGGCGTCGTGCGAGGGGGCGCTGCTGGTGGTTGATGCCTCGCAAGGCGTTGAGGCGCAGACACTGGCCAATTCCTATATCGCCATCAATAACCGGCTTGAGATCATTCCCGTGATCAATAAGATTGATTTGCCGAGCGCCGACGTGGCGCGCACGAAGGAAATGATCGAAGGCGCGGTTGGGCTTGATACCACTGACGCTCTGCTCATTAGCGCGAAAACTGGGCAGGGCGTGCCCGACGTGCTGGAGGCGGTTGTTAAGCGTGTCCCGCCCCCGAAGGGCAAACCCACGCGCAGGCTGCAGGCGCTGATTTTCGATTCCTGGTTTGATCCCTACCGCGGGGTAATCGTACTTACTCGTGTTTTTGAAGGCA
>QIAA01000086.1 GCA_003224905.1 Acidobacteriota bacterium | reverse complement strand
ATCAAGAACGTTGCCGACACCAAGATCGGGGATACCATCACGGACGAGGAACGTCCCGCCTTTGAGCCACTGCCCGGCTTCGAAGACATCAAGCCTATGGTTTTCGCTGGGCTCTACACGGTAGATGCGCACGAGCACACACAACTTCGAGAGGCACTGGAAAAACTGCGGCTGAACGACTCATCTTTCTTTTTCGAGCCCGAAAGCTCGGCGGCGCTGGGCTTCGGCTTTCGCTGCGGATTCCTGGGCTTGCTGCACATGGAAATCATCCAAGAACGCCTGGAACGCGAATTCGGGCTCAATCTCATCACCACGGCGCCGGGAGTGCGGTACAAGATCACCGGCAGCGACGGGAAATTAATCGAAGTGGATAATCCTTCACGATGGCCCAATCCTACTGAGATTTCTAAAGTGGAAGAGCCGGTCATACTAGCCACGATTCTGACAAATGAGGAATACGTTGGGGGAATTCTCAAGCTGGTAGAAGAGAAGCGCGGAAAGCAGAAGAATTTTGAGTATGTGAGCGCGTCGCGGGTGATGCTGCAGTACGAGCTGCCGTTGAATGAAATCGTGCTTGATTTTTATGATCGACTAAAGTCGGTGTCGCGGGGATATGCATCGCTTGACTATCACTTAGCCGGGTATTGGGAATCGCCGATGGTGAAATTGGACATTCTGGTGGCGGGCGATCCGGTAGATGCGCTTTCGCTCATCGTGCATCGTGATTTTGCCTATGATCGGGGCCGCGCGCTGGCGGCGAAGATGAAGGAACTAATTCCCCGGCAGATGTTTGAGGTGGCGATTCAAGCTGCGGTAGGAGCGAAGGTCATCGCGCGAGAGACCGTTCCTGCCATGCGCAAGAATGTGCTCGCCAAATGCTATGGCGGCGACATCACCCGCAAGCGGAAGCTGCTGGAGAAGCAAAAAGAAGGTAAGAAGCGTATGAAGCGCATCGGGCGCGTGGATATTCCGCAAGAGGCGTTTTTGGCGGTGCTGAAGGTGGGCGAGGGGCAGTGATTTCGGCCAGCTTCAGGGCGGCTCTATTTCACGGTGACATCCGTTACATTCAGCTCAGGATACGCATGGTTCCACTGCGCGGAAATGCTCTCAAAAGTAAGCCGGAATGATTTGCTCTGGCCGGGCGGGAGAGGCGACGTGCTTAGATCGACCGCGTCCGGATAAGGCCCGCCAGTCTGCAATACGTGCAGCGGCACGTTTTCCTGCTGCGCCACCTGTGCCATATCATCTTTAAAAGTCACCGACACCATGGCATGGATCACGGTCTTGTCGCCCGCATTGGTCACCGTGCCATCGATGTAGGTCACAGTTGCGCCCACAAAATTCTCGGCAGCGCTCATCTTTAGATCCGAGAGCTTAAGGTTAGCGGAGTACGGGTGCGGAGTGTTCGTTGATTTTGGACCGCCACGCGAAAGGAAGAGCAGAAGTCCGATCACCACAACCACCAGCGCGACCGCGATCATCAGCGGACGCCAGTTCGAATCGCGCTCTTCTGTCAGTGATGACTGTTGAATCAGACCGCCCATGCGGTGATTGTACTATTGAGATTCGACTGGATTTTTCCGGCTGTTTCGTGCATGAGTGCGAGTCTGTCCTCACTCTCCACCCACCGTCAGCCCATCAATCCTGATGGTCGGACAAGCCACGGAGCCGCGGAATTCGAGGTCGTTTGCAATTTCCGAGATGTTGAAGAAAATGTCTTTCAGATTGCCCGCGACCGTGATTTCCTCGACGGGATACGAAAGCTCCCCGCCCGAGATCCACAAGCCCGAGGCGCCCCGCGAGTAGTCGCCAGTTACCAGGTTCACTCCGTGGCCCAGAAATTCCGTGACATACAAACCTTGCTTGATTTCGCTGATGATAGCCTGCGGCGTCTTAGATCCCGGCTGCAGGAAGTAGTTACCGGGACTGATGGAGGGAGTGCCGGCGAGGCCGCGCGAGGCATTGGCCGTAGTTTGCAGGCCGAGTTTTCTGGCGGTGTAGCTGTTCAGCAGATAGGACTTCAGCACGCCGTTCTCAATCACGACAGTTCTTCGCGTGGGAATTCCCTCGCCATCGAAGGGAGATGTACCAAAGCCGCCGATCATGGTTCCATCGTCGATTACATTTACGCGCTCGGCGGCAATCTTCGCGCCCAGTTTGCCAGCGAGGAACGAGGCTCCGCGATAAACCGAATCGCCGTTCACTCCTTCGAAGATGTGTTCGAGCATCGAGCGCGCCACCAGCGGATCAAGCACGACCGGCACATGCGCGGTTTTCACCTTGCGGGCTCCGAGCCGACGCAACGTGCGCTGCGCCGCAGTCTTTCCCACGTGCTCAGGAGACTCCAGCCGACTCAAGCTGCGCGCGACCGAGTACCAGTAATCGCGCTGCATGGCGCCGCTTTCATTTTGCGCAATGGGAACTGCCGCAACCGAGCAGTACGAGCGCCGGTATTCACCAACGAAACCGTGCGAATTGGCCAGCACTTTATGACCAGTAGCGGCATCAAACGAACCACCTTCTGAGTTCTTGATTCGCGGATCGTAATCGAGCGCGGCTTTCTCGGTTCGCCGCGCATAGCTGATGCGCTCCTCGCCAGGAAGGGAATAAACATCTGCGTAGTACAGATCGAGATCGCCGGAAATGGAGCCGAGCTGTTCCGGCTCAGGAATTCCAGCATAAGGATCTTCGGAGGTGATGCGCGAAAGCTCAAGGGCCGACTTCAGCATGCGATCAAGCCCCTCGCGCGAGAAGTCGCTGGAGTAGGTGCTGGCGGCACGCTTGCCATTGAAGACGCGCACCCCAATCGCCTTTGAGCCAGATTCCTTGAGAGTCTCAACCTGGCCGAGCCGCACCAGAGTAGAAAATTCATCGCCCTCGCGGATCACGCACTCAGCAGCAGTCGCGCCTGAGTTCATGGCGCGGCGAACTATGTCCTGAGCGAGTTCTTTATGGTTTGTTTCGAGTTTTGAGCTTCTGGTTTCGAGTTCGACTGGAGACATAGGAAATTTAAGATCAAGACTTCAGATTTTAGATTGGAGAACTTTGCAAAATCTTCAATCTAAAATCTGCGATGACAGGACTACTGCATGAAGCTTCCGGTTTCCTTCTTTGCCGTTCCGCCGACGGTCAGGCGGTCGACTTTGATAGTCGGAATGCCTACTCCGACGGGCACTGCTTGTCCATCTTTGCCGCAAGTGCCGACGCCCTCATCGAGCTTCAGATCATTGCCCACCATGGACACGCGGGTGAGCACATCCGGCCCGTTCCCAATCAAAGTCGCGCCTTTGATGGGGGCGGTCACCTGGCCATCTTCGATCATGTACGCTTCCGACGCGGAGAACACGAATTTGCCATTCGTGATGTCCACCTGGCCGCCGCCGAAGTTCACCGCGTAAACTCCCCGCTTCACGGAACGAATGATGTCCTGCGGATCATCTTGTCCGGCCAGCATGTACGTATTCGTCATACGCGGCATTGGTATATGTTCATAGCTCTCGCGCCGGCCGTTGCCCGTATCCGCCATGGCCATCAGGCGCGCTGAGAGTTTGTCGCTCAAATAGCCCTTCAAGATTCCCTTCTCGATCAGAACTGTTTCCTGCGTCGGCTGGCCTTCATCGTCCACGTTCAGCGACCCGCGCCGCCAAGGCATCGTGCCGTTGTCGATCACGGTACACTTCTCGCTCGCCACCCGCTTTCCGATCAGCCCTGCGAACGCCGAAGTCTGCTTGCGGTTGAAGTCCGCTTCCAGCCCATGACCTATAGCTTCGTGCAGCAGCACGCCCGGCCAGCCCGGCCCAAGCACAACTTCCATCTCGCCCGCCGGCGCTTCGCGCGCATCAAGTTGCAGCACAGCCTGCCGCGCTGCCTCTTTGGCAAAGTAGTCAGGCGTTTTCTCGCCGAAGAAGAAGTCGAGGGCAACGCGTCCGCCACCTCCGGCGCTGCCTCGCGCAGAGTTGCCCTCAGTCTTGGCGATGCACGAGACGTTCAGCCTCGCCAGGGGCTGCGAATCCTCGGCGAAAGTGCCGTCTGAACCCACAACGAGAATATTGCGCAGCTCATCGGCGTAGCTGGTGCGCACTTCTTTAATCCTGGGATCGTATGCACGCGCAGCCCGATCGGCGCGCATGACCAATTCGACCTTGGCATTGATGTCGGCGTCAACCGAAGGAAGGGTAACGGGGTACAAACTGCGAGCTGCCTTTTCCTGGAAGCCGACTGTTGGGCTTTTTGCCGGTCCGCTGGCAATCAGCGCCGCCGTGCGCGCCGCCTGCAGAATGCGTTCCGGAGAAAGATCATCGGTGTAAGCGTAACCGGTGCGCTCGCCCGCAACCACGCGAACCCCGCAGCCCGCCGAGATCCCCTGGGAAGCAGATTTCACGATCGATTCGTCAACGCTGAGCGAGGTCGAAGACAGATATTCAAAGTACAGATCGGCGTATTCTCCGCCTGCCGAAAGTGCGGACGCCAGATACTGCTCCAGATTGCGCTCAGTGAGCCCGTAATGCTGAAAGAAAAATCTATTTTTGTCCACGTTAATTGGATGCCCTGATGCCGGGAAAGACTCCCCAACGGTTTGCGGAAGAAATTCGATTCCGCGTATGTTTTAAAGGGCATGAGTTCTATCATGCCGATAGGAATTCAATTCAGATGATTCCGGACATCAAAATCGAGAAACCGCCCACTATCACTTGCGAGTCGTAGCCGACACCAACCTCCAACCCGCAAACTGCTTCACCGTCCCACAGTTTGGCCCACCGTTCCTTCCAGTTCCCGGGACGCGGGTTTCAAGCAGTGTTCGCGAATCGACAGCGGATTGATCAATCATATCCCACGTGATCCCACTCAGTGGAACTTTCAGCCGCCGGCTCCAGCAACTTTCTTTTTGACCCGCGTAGGTGCCGATATCGAGATAGACGAAGCGCGCGCCCGCAGGACCCTGAACAACGGAGCCAACAAGTTTCGGGGCGTCACTCGCACCATTCCTTTTTATTCTTATTCCGAATTGGAACTGCAGATCCTCTCCTTTTGATCTTTGCTTTTGGATGGTCTGGTAGGCGTTGCCTTGGCCGTTCTGCAAACCGAAGTCTACCCCCGCTGGAGGGCCCTCTAAAACGATGCGCAACATCAATTCACGTTGCACGTGTCCCATAAATCGATAATACAATTCGCTGGCCGCACCTGCAGGACTCCGAGATCCAAACGGGCCGAGGTTGTGCAATTTCCATGAACGCAAGAACGCTCAAAATTCTCGCCATCGTGATTGGTCTAGCCGGACTGGTTGCACTGATCACCGGCATTGGAGGCTTTGAATATTCCTTCAAAACCGGCCATTGGTCGCGCTTTGAAGATGTAAACCCGACCGGAGCTCGGATCGTTGGAGCAGTTCTGGTCGGCATGGCAATATTTCTCTTCCGACAGAAGCCCGGCAAACCAGATGGAGAATAAGACTAACTGCGCTGACGTGCGCATGGTTGTAAGCTTGCTGAAGGCTGGTCCACCCGCTCCACCTATCGCGGCCGCGGCGATGCCCATCCATGCTCGGCGGGCGGATCTTCATACCAGGGATCCAGGCTGGTGCTTGAGGTGTCATACCAATGCACGGTGGCGTCCGATTCTGCAACTACCCGGCGCGCCAGTCGCATTTTGGCGTCTGAAGACAATATTTGATCGAAGCTGAGCCGCAACACGCCTTCCGCATAAAGGTATCTGTCCCACTGCTTGAGGCGTAACTCTCTCGTATTCATGTCCACAGAGTTTTGGTCCGCACCCAGCACCAGCTTGAAACGTGCGCGAGGGAGTTGTGTCAGCTTGAATTCTGCTGCCAGGTCGCGTGCTGTCGAGAAATAAATCCGCTCGGCTTCAGCTTGCGGCCATTTCTGCTGTTTGGGATTGCTCACGTCAAATGGCGTTTGGGCCGCGGCAAAATGAGCGAGCATCAACACCATCACAGCTGGGTAGACAAGCGTTCCGCAAATCCAACACCGAGGCTGGAGCTCCCAGCTATGGCGACCGTTCTGTTTGGGCCCAACGTCCATATCGTCCTCTCACTCGGCGATTGGACGGGCAGAACGCCGACATGTGAGCAAGGCCGTTAAGATCTTCACCGCCAAAAGTTGGGGCATTCATAGAAGAGAAAATCGTCGGCGGTCAAGAGGTGAGATCGCTATCACCGAATATCTCAGCAGTAAACGCTTCAAGATTAGCTCCGCTGAGCCATGCCCCCGGAGGCAGGCTGGCTTTGCGGCAGGTCTCATCGAGGAAGCGGACGCGGTCCCACCCGTGCTCAACCGGGACTTGCGGAAGGAGCAGCCCGCGGTGAATACCCAGCGCGACCACCAGGCCGTGACGTCCGACTTCTACCTCATCGGGATGAATCGGCATCACGGGCGACAGAATGCTGAGAGAGATTTGCAATCCGGAAACTTCGTCGCGGGTCACGGGCCAGAAGCGCGAATCTTCGAAAGCCGCACCGCGAGCCGTTTCTGCCACGGTGCGATACAGCGGGACCGAGGGAGCCACATAGCCTACACAGCCGCGAAGCTCTCCTGCGCAGTAAATAGTCGTGAACGCCCCGCGCGGTTCGGCAAGATGTGGGCAAGGAGGATCGAGGGGAATTTCGCGATGTTCAAGGGAAGATTCGATGGCCTCATGAGCAACCGCCAGCAGCAGTTTGCGCTCCTCCAGCGAAAACTCGCCTACTTGCGCGCAAGGGGAGAGAGATGCAGACGAAGTCTCAGGTGGCGGGGACATCGCGCTTCCTCCGCCGGCTAAGGACGAAGGCCCGGCGTCTGCGCTTCACGACGCGACGATCGATTCTGTACCAGAAGGCGGCAAAATAATCTATGGCGGATACTGAGGAAAGAAAAACCATAAACCAGATGGCGACGAAGGCGATCCAGTGAACTGGGAAGATGTAAGGGCCGACAATCCATTCTTTCCAACGGTGGTCCAGAATTACAGCAACGACGGATCTGAACCAGCATCTTGAACTTGCCGAGATCGCTGGCTTCGATGGTGAATCCCTCAGACGCTGCTATGGAACGCAACCCGCTGACCAGAAACTCGCGGCCAATGATGACGACAGCCATCCAGGCAGGCACCAGGCTGGGATTGAATTGCACCAGAGTGACGAAGGCAGCAGCGATCAGAAGTTTATCGGCAAGCGGATCGAGCAGCATGCCTATAGTAGTGATCTGTCCGCGCTTGCGGGCCAGGTAGCCGTCAATTCCGTCAGTAAAGGAAGCGGCGATGAACAACGCCGAAGCCAACAGTTCTTTTTCGCCATCGACGGACTGAAAACGGCTGGTGGTGAGGATCCAGATCAGCAGCGGGATGCTGAAAATCCGGGTGAGCGTGATGGAATTGGGCAGATTCACTGCTGCCACGAACGGACGAGATAAAACGCTACCCGATTATCCTCCACGTTCAAGTGGGAAAGCAATGGAGGCCTAAGGCTGACGCATCTTCGTAGGTCGCTGGTCGTTCGTCGTTGGCCAGAAGCAAAAGGTCACTTCTGTTTGGCGATGATCTTGTCTTTGACTTTGTCGTATGTGGCTTGCGGGATGATTTTCTTGCGGACAAGGTCGTTTTTCGCCCGGTATGGCCGCCCATCGATGATTTTTTTGGAGTAGGCCTCGCCTACACCAGGCAGGGCATCGAGTTGTTCTTTGGTGGCGGAATTGATGTCCAACTTCTCGGCTGCGGCGGAGGATTTGGCAGCGTTAGGCTTGGACGAAGCTGCATCGGTGCTCATCAACTCGGGGACGTTACCCGTTTCGCCAGCTTGTGCAACAGCAACTCGAGGCTGCGTCATGGCAAGAGTCGCCGCGAATATCCCCATGAGTAGTATCCAAGTCCTTTTCATAATTGCCCCCTTATGCATAAATCCCGCGCTGGCGAATGGTGTAGGCGACGCGATCAATCGCCAACATGTAAGCCGCGATGCGATTATTTACACCGTGGGTTTCGGAATAGCGCACGACGTCCTGGAATGCAGTCTTCATAATGTGCTCAAGTTGCTCGTTGACCACCGACTCTTTCCAGAAATAGCCCTGGCGATCCTGGACCCACTCGAAGTAGGAAGTAGTTACGCCGCCAGCATTGCAGAGGATGTCGGGAATGACGAATACTTTCTTGTCTGCCAGAATCTCGTCTGCGGCTGCGGTGGTGGGTCCGTTGGCACCTTCAGCAAGAATCTTGCACTTTACCCGGTCGGCGTTACGGCTGGTGATCTGGTTCTCGGTTGCGGCAGGAATCAGAATTTCGCAGTCGGTGACGAGCAGTTCAGCAGGATCAACCGGCTCTGCGCCGGGAAAATCCCGCAACGTTCGATTCCGCTGGCGATAATCCCACAAAGCTTCCACATCAATTCCATTCCTGTTGTAAAGCCCGCCTTCGATCTCGAGAATGCCGACGATTTTGTAGCCTGCATCCGCCATCAGGCGCGCGGCATTGGAGCCAACATTACCGAACCCCTGAATGATCACGCGAGTGGATTCGACGTCTAGACCGAGCCTCTTCACGGCTTCGTCGCAGACTACCATGATGCCGCGGCCGGTCGCCTCGCGGCGGCCGCGTGATCCACCAATGTTGATGGGCTTGCCGGTAACGACAGCGGTGACGGTCTGGCGCATATGCATGGAGTACGTGTCCATTATCCAGGCCATTGTCTGTTCATTGGTGTTGACGTCGGGAGCGGGCACGTCTTTTTCGGGGCCGATGAATTCGAATAATTCCGCGGTGTAGCGGCGGGTCATGCGCTCCAGTTCACCCATCGACATCTTGTGCGGATCACAAATCACGCCGCCTTTCGCCCCGCCGAAAGGAATGTTGACCACCGCACATTTCCAGGTCATCCAACTTGCCAGAGCACGGACTTCATCGAGGGTGACGTCGGGGGTGTAACGAATGCCGCCCTTGGCGGGGCCCCGCGCGATCGAGTGCTGCACCCGAAAACCGGTAAAGACTTCCAATTGACCGTTGTCCATGGCGACCGGAATGTGCACGATAATCTCGCGGTTCGGATAGCGCAGCACCTTCCATAGTCCCTCATCCAGGTTGAGCTTTTGGGCGGCAAGATCAAAGCGGGCGGCTTGCGCTTCCCAGGGATTGATTTCCTGTTCGAGGGAAATGGTCTTGGTGGCCATGATGGTCTCCGATGATTGGCGTTAAACCATAAAGATGCCGGCTATCGCCGGTTCGGAAAAGTCCGAAGGAGGAGAACAGAGGTTGAAGTATAAGCAGGGTAATGCGCGTAAGCAAGGGGACGGAAGGCCCAGTCGTGGGGGGTCTTCCACAGATCCATTTAACCGCCGAGAACGCCGAGATTGCGGAGAAACGCGAGAGGCTATCGAGACAAGGTAATCTCCATGCCTTCGGCGGCGGCGCGGACGTTTGGATAGTAGTTGCGGGCTTCTTTTACCACCTTATCGAGACATTCATCATCATGATCGGGATCATGATGGAAGAGCACTAATTCTTTGGCCCCGCTTTCCATGACCACGTTGATGGCCTCGCGCCAGTGACTGTGGCCCCAGCCGCGCTTGCGGGCTTCGTATTCTTCGGGCAGGTACTGCGCGTCATAGATGAGCACGTCCGCTCCGGCGGCGAGCTGGCGGACGGCCTTGTCGAAGACCGCATCTCCAGGCTCGTTATCAGTCGCGTACACGACTGTACCTTCGGGGGTCTCCAGGCGGAAACCCATGCAGCCTTGCGGGTGATTGAGCCACTTGGCCTCGATGTTTACGGAATCAAAGGAAACCTGACCTTCTTCGATGTCGTAGAAGGTGCGTTGCGCCTTCATTTCGTTCATATCCACCGGGAAATAGGGAGAAGCCATCTGTTCTTCCATTACTCTCTGAAGGCTGCGGGTTCGCTTCGAAGAATGGAAAGTGAAACGGTTCTCGCTACGATCGTACAGCGGTCCGAAGAACGGAATTCCCTGGATGTGGTCCCAATGGAAGTGGGTTACGAAGACATGCGCATTCAGCGGACGGCTTTCAAATTCACGGCGAAGCTGCTGCCCCAGAACGCGGAAGCCGGTGCCACAGTCGAAGATGAAAATGTCATCGCTGTAGCGCACCTCCACGCAGGAGGTGTTGCCTCCATAGCGGAGGTTCTCCGGCTGGGGAGTTGGCGTCGAGCCACGCACGCCCCAAAACTTAATTCGCATGGCCTAGCTTCCTTATGCCATCTTGAGTCCGCCAGCATGATTCGTCAATTTGCAGACTGGTTCCCGTCCGGTACTGGCGTAACCAGAGCAACCGGGTACGGCTCGCATCGCCGGAACGCTAGTGACAATTTCCGGCGTGGAACGTCTACACTTTTGTTGTACGTCTGGGTGCTCAATCTCGACATAAAGAGGACTACATGCGCTTGCTGCTTGTTCTGGCTTTGGTTTCCCTGTTTTGCGCCACACTAGCAGGTCAGGACACTCAATCTTCCGCGCCCACGTCTTTACCCAAACTAGAGCGCTTTAGCCCGGATCAGGTGGACAAATCGCTCGATCCCTGCACAGATTTCTTCCAATACGCGTGCAGCAAGTGGAATGCGGCCAATCCTATTCCACCGGACCAGGCGACGTGGGGTACGTTCAACGCTTTGAACATCTGGAATATTGCTGCGCTTCACAACACGCTGGAAGCAGCGGCTGCGGCGTCGAATCCGGGAGGGGTGGAGAAGCAGGTCGGCGATTATTACAGCGCATGCATGGATGAGTCCGCGATAAACAAGGCGGGCATTGCCCCGCTCCAGCCGGCACTCGACCGCATCGCAGGCCTCAAGAGCAAGGCACAATTACCTGAGCTCATCGCTTACATTCACCAGATCATCCGGCCGGCGAATCTGACTCTTATCGACGCTCAGTATCCGGGAGTGCTGTTCGGCACCTACTCGACTCCGAGATTTGATGACGCCCGCATGATGATCGCGGCCCTCGACCAGTCTGGAATGGGAATGCCGGCACGCGAGTTCTACCTGAAGGACGACGAGAAGTCCAGGCAGATTCGCGAGGAGTACATCAAGCACATCACTCGAATGCTGCGGCTCAGCGGAGAGCCCGAAGCACAGGCTGGCGAGGACGCGCGAGCCATACTGGCGATGGAGACGGCCCTGGCGAAGTCGGCAATGGACATCGTGCTGCGCCGTGATCCTAAGAATCTGAACAACAAGATGTCGCTGCAGCAGGTGCAGGCGCTTACACCGTCGTTCAACTGGAACCAGTATTTTCAGGCGATGCAGGCACAGGCAATGCCGGAGTACCTGGTGCTCGCGCCCGATTTCTTCCGCGGTGTCGAGAAACTGATTGCTTCGGAATCACCGGAACACTGGCGCGCGTATTTGCGGTATTCGACTCTGAGGTCTTTGGCGAACTCGCTGAGCCAGCCGTTTGTCGAGGAAAACTTTTCATTTTTCGGGCGCACCCTGGCGGGAACGCAGCAGATCCAGCCGCGCTGGCGCCGGTGTTCTATCTATGCCGATGATGACCTCGGCGAAGCAGTGGGGCAAGCATATGTAGCCAAGTACTTCCCGCCGGAGAACAAGGAACGGATGCTGCAGCTGGTAAAGGCGCTGGAGAAAGCGCTGCACGCGGATATTGACGCTCAGTCCTGGATGGCGGCCGAGACGAAGCAGCGGGCACACGCCAAGCTGGCGGCGCAAGTGGATAAGATCGGCTATCCCGACCACTGGCGAGATTATTCCTCGGTGGAGATCAAGCGAGATGATTTTCTTGGTAATGTCGAACGCGCGTCGAAATTCGAGATCCAGCGGCGTCTCGCGGAGGCTGGTAAGCCTACCGACCGCTATCTTTGGGGCATGACACCGCCAACCGTGAATGCTTACGAAGATCCGCAGACCAATACGATCAACTTCCCCGCCGGAATTCTTCAGCCGCCTTTCTTCGACGCCTCACAGATTGATGCCGTGAACTTTGGCGGGATCGGCATGGTCATCGGGCACGAGATCATCCATGGCTACGACGATCAGGGCCGCAAGTTTGATGCGGACGGCAACCTCAAAGACTGGTGGACTGCGGCGGATGGCAGCGCGTACGAGCAGCGCGATCAGTGCATTACCGATCAATACACGCAGGAAGTTCCTGAGGCCGGCGTGAAACAGAACGGTAAGCTTTCTGCCGGGGAAGATACTGCCGATAATGGAGGCATTCACATTGCGCTATCGGCTCTGGAGAATACTCTGAAAGCGCAAGGCAAGAATCTGGATAGTCCGGCGGAAGGGGGGCTAACCCAGCTGCAGAGTTTCTTTCTGAATTATGCAACCATCTGGTGTGGACAGCTTCGCCCCGAAGCGTCGCGCACTGCTGTGCTTACTCAAGGACACTCGCTGAATCGCTATCGCGTGAATAACGTAGTTAGTAATCTGAGTGAATTCTCACACGCTTTCAGCTGTCATGCGGGGCAGCCGATGGTGAGAGCGAATGCGTGCCGGGTGTGGTGAGGGGAGTTGACGCTATTCTTCTGGAGGCTCAAGTGATTTCCATTGGGCTTCAAGGAAAATCTCTATTCGGCTTGTAGTCCAGAGGCAACTCGGCGGCCTAGTTACGCCTTTCGAGGCGGCATTTCAAAGAAAACGTAGAAGTCGTGAATAGCTTGCATCGTGCCCGCCACGTACCCTATCCTTTGATCGTCAGCTCAGACCCAGTGGCTCACAAGATGCAGCGCTTGACGGCCAGATTGCTGTTGGTTTTACTGCTGGCGGGGACGTTTACGCCCGCTGCGCTGGCAGTTTCTATGCCGACGCCGCATGCCTGCTGCGCGCGCAAGACGGCACATCAACATTCCTCGCAAGGCCTCGTTTTTCAGTCGGTTTCGTGTGAAGACCACCGCTGCTGTGCACCCGTAACGAAGGGGGAATGGGCGGAAAGCGTAATTCCCGATCGGTCTCTGGTGCAATTCGCGCACGCGGATCGGGTGTTCTTCCTGCCTCTCGCCTGGGCCTCCTATGGGCGTGAGGAGTCTCACGCAGTCCGCGCTCCTCCGCGCAACCTCCAAGAGCTTAGCTAGCCCCTCACATAAGAAGGTCACGAGCGAGTCTTCGCTCGCCTGAACTCTTTCATGTCCGCAGAGGCATGGCATACATACCTGGAGAACAATGCGATTCATATGCATCTTGTCGCTCATTAACTTGCTGGTGCTGGCCAGTTCGGCGAATGCCTCGATTTTTGGCTCGGTCAGCGGGCTCATTCACGATCCGCAACACCGTCCGGTGCAGGGCGTGAGGGTTGTGCTTCGCAGTGAGACGTCCGAGTGGAGCAAGGTTGCCGAGTCGAATGAAGCTGGTGAATTCCGCTTTGACGCGGTCCCACTCGGAAGTTACACCGTTACCGTCGAACTCGCCGGCTTTACCGCACAGGAGCAAAAGCTGACGCTGACTTCCGGCCGCGATGCGCGTCTTCACTTTGCGCTCACCATCGCGCAGGCGAAGGAAACCGTACGGGTGGTTGATATGCCTGCCGAGGTGAACCCGCAATCATCGACGACTGAGTCGGTCATCAGCCGGCAACAGATCGCGTCTACTCCCGGCGCTGATCAGGCCAACAGTATGGCCATGATCACCAACTATGTTCCCAGCGCGTACATGGTTCACGATCAACTCCACGTTCGCGGGGGACATCAGGTTTCCTGGCTTCTCGATGGAGTTCCGGTTCCGAATACCAGCATTGCTTCCAATGTCGGCCCGCAATTCGATCCCAAAGACATCGACTCCCTGGAAGTGCAGCGGGGAGGCTACTCGGCGGAGTACGGTGATCGTACCTATGGCGTATTCAACGTGGTGACGCGCTCAGGCTTTGAGCGAAACCGCCAGGGAGAACTGGTTGCGAGCTACGGCAGTTTCAACAACACGAATGACCAGATCAGTCTCGGCGACCACACCGATCGCTTCGCTTATTATGGAAGTCTCTCCGGATACCGCACGGATTTGGGCCTGGAGACACCTGCGCCGGTCGTGATAAACGACCAGGCTGCAGGATTGAGCGGCTTCGGCTCAATCATTTTCAACAAAGATCCCACAGATCAGCTGCGCCTTACCACTTCTGTACGAGGCGATCACTATCAGGTTCCTATCGACCCGAATTCCACCGGAATCCTGCACGATGTGGAGAACGAACGCGACTCCTTCGTAAATTTTTCCTGGCTGCATACGGCTGGCGATGGAGTCCTGCTCACCGTTTCCCCGTTCTATCATTTCAACCGTGCGCATTACAGCGGAGCGCCAGCAGATGCGATCCGCTCAGATTACGATCGTGGGTCGAACTTCTTTGGAGGTGTGAGTACCGTTGCGGTCACCCGGGGACGACACAATTTCCACGGCGGATTGCAGGTCTTCGGGGAACGGGACAACCAGTTCTATTCCGTGTTGGATCGCTCAGGCGAAAACTCCGTATCTCCACAACGGACCATCCCGTGGGCAAATGTGGAAGCGCTGTTCCTGGAAGACCAGGTCAAAGCGACGAGTTGGCTAACACTGAACGGCGGCTTGCGTTTTACACATTATGGCGGACCCGTAAGCGAAAACGCCGCTGATCCCCGCATCGGCGCCGCGGTGCAGATTCCACGCCTACATTGGGTGCTGCGGGCGTTTTATGGACGCTACTATCAGGCGCCGCCGCTGGTTACGGTCACAAACTCGGCGCTCAGCAGCGATCAATTTTTCCTGGCGATTCATGGGGAGCGCGATGAGCAGCGTGAATTCGGTCTCACTGTTCCCTTCGCCGGATGGACTCTAGACGTTTCCAATTTTCGTACCGCGGCCAGGAATTTCTTCGACCACGATCCACTGGGAAATTCGAACGTCTTTTTCCCGCTCACGCTTGAACATGCCAGGATTCGCGGCTGGGAAACGACACTTAATTCACCGCGCATCGCGGGACGTACCCAGTTTCATGTCGCCTATTCTCATCAGTACGCGGAATGGTCCGGGCGGATCACGGGCGGGCTAACGGATTTCGAAGCGTGCGAAGCCCTCTTATGTACTCTGGATCACGACCAGCGCGACACACTAGCGGCCGGCTTTAATCTTCAACTTCCGTGGCGAGTCTCGGCTGATTTCAACACCAGTTATGGCTCCGGATTTCTGGACGAAGATGGCCCATTGCACCTGCCATCGCATACTACGTTTGATCTGGGCTTAGGAAAATCATTTGGAGAGAACTGGGCACTCCGGTTGACGGCTCTGAACCTGGCCACCCATCGCTTTCTGCTCGATAACAGCAACACGTTTGGGGGCACCCATTTTGCGAACCCACGGGAGATATCGGTTCAGTTGAAGTACCGGTTCCATTACTGAACGCGGGCGACGAATCATCCCAAGGTTACCGTTGTGACCTGAGGGGCTCAGGTATCCCGCTTGCATGGAGGAAGTGGGAGGTTCCGCCCTTCGTGTTACGTCTTGATTACCTTTCCTGCGTGCTTACGATTTTGTCCACGATTCTGGTCGGGAAGAAACACTGGGAAGGTTGGGTCATTGCTGCACTTAATAGCGTAATTGTTTGCGTGATTGGACTTAAGACATCGCAGTTAGGTTTCATCCCCGCCAATCTGTTCTGCATTGTCCTTTATGCCGTGAACCTTCGCACCTGGCGGAGAGCGTAGCTCACGCCAAATCCTGTCACCCATTGCCACTTTTTGTTGTTGCGGCAATGTGGAGGGGCTGGTTGGTAGTTTTAGATACCCTGTTGCCATCGGTTTTCCTCACAGGTCCGCGCAACTCCGGTTGGGACTTTCCCGGCGGGCGAAAATTAACATCGCTTTAACATACGGCATTCTTGCCGAGTTTAATATTTGCCCATGCCCCAGGAGCCTCTTACCATCGAAGATATCGCCGGACTTCAGAACGGTGAACGTATCCTGCGACTCAAAGGTCCGATACTCATCAGCAATCTATTCGATTTCCAAGCGAAGGTGCGCGCCAACCAGTCAGAGAAGCTGATCCTCGACCTAACAGAAGTTTCCTACGTGGATTCGGCTGGCATCGGCGCTCTGGTGGGCGCTTATGTAACGCATCATAAGGACGGTCGTAGTCTGGCCCTCGTCGGGGTGAGCGACCGCCTCCGTCATGCCTTGCAAGTGACGCATGTTGAGCATTTCTTCCGCTTCTTCCCAAGCGTAAGCGACGCTCAATCCGCCGTGGCTTAGAACGCTCTGCTTCACTCTGTACTTTCCAGGTACGACAATTGCGGTGCACAAAAACTAAGGGCGGCCTGGCGGCCGCCCTGTCGTTCCGGAATTTGTGTTTAGTGGTTTACGCGGGCTTCACATTCTCGGCCTGCCAGCCTTTCGGGCCTTTGACCACGTCGAATTGCACTTGCTGACCTTCTTGCAGGCTGCGGAATCCGTTCGCCTGGATTGCCGAGAAGTGTACAAACACGTCCTCGCCATTCTGGCGGCTGATAAATCCATAGCCCTTGGCGTCGTTAAACCACTTTACTGTTCCTGTTTCCATGGTGTTGCTTTTGTTCCTTTGTATTGATGTAGCGCTGAATTACTCGCTGGACTTCTGCAGGCAGGTCACGCTGGGTTGAGCGGAGATACTGCTAATTGCAGGAACCGCAAGATCAAACGCAAGTACATTGTAACCTA
>QIAA01000085.1:18785-19270 GCA_003224905.1 Acidobacteriota bacterium | reverse complement strand
TGTGCGGGGCTGTACGAGTTCAACGCGCCATTATCCAGGCTTCGACACCTTTGCTGAAAAATACCTCAAGTGAGGAAACGTTCTTATGCCAAGTGACCGATTGGAACAAACCCTGGAGAGGATAGCCAAAATTTTAGCGGGCATACTACTCAAGGATGTCGAACGCGACCAGGCGGAGAAGATCAAGCTACTTAGACAATGTGACTTCGACAACTCTGAAATTGCCAGGATGTTAAGCACCACGCCGGGCACGGTAGCCGTAGCGGTGCATTCACTCAAGAATAAGAAGAAAAAAGGTCCCCAGAAACGCAAGGAACAAGGGTAATTTGGGACGCTCTAACGCCCCTTTGACCTCCGCCACAGCGTGGAGCGGCTCGGCCCGCCCGGCCCAATCCTGCGGCCCAGCTTGCGGCCTTTGGCGACCGCGCCGCGCGGGCAATGCGATCGTGCCGCAGCAAGCCGCCGCGTTCATAAGGGCGTGCATC
>QIAA01000085.1:0-18689 GCA_003224905.1 Acidobacteriota bacterium | reverse complement strand
CAATGTGCGGTGCCCCATCAAGGCCATGAGCTCGTGCGGAGACGCGCCCTTCCTCGCCCAGCGCCTGCCGGCTGCGTGCCTGAAGCTGTGCGGGTGAAGGTAGCACCGCTCGACGCCGGCGCGGAATCCGGCGCTCTGTATCTGCTCCCAAAACGTTTTGCGGCAGTAGGGGAAGAGTCTTATGCCGGGCAATCTCTCCGTAGCGAGCTGGAGAAGTTCCTCGCGAATCTCCGGCACGAGGACGTGCTCCGGCGTGTCGCAGCCCTTCAGCCGCGGCACAGTGAGGATGCCTTCGCGGATGTTGCCCGGAGTGATTGACAGGACTTCCGACGCACGCATCCCGTAGTGGTACAGGACCTTGATCGGCAGTCTCCAGCGCGGATGCGCGTGTTCGATAACCTTGCGCGCGTCTTGCTCGCTGATGATGCGCCACTGCTTCGTGTCTTTGAAAATCGCCATAGGGTCTCCTATCATCCTCTACTTGAGGTTCCGTTCGTACATGCCTGACGGTCACGGACCTAAGTACTAGAGACGTTACGGCAGTGTGATAGGGACGGCTAAAGTAAAGAAAGTGCACGAATTGCAAGGCCCAGAGTTTTACTCTGGGCCTCTCTCACCTGTTAGAACTTCAATCTCAGCGACGGGACGCAATCTCTCCAAACGGAGTCTCTAGCGGAATTTGATTGGAATTCATAATTCCACGCATTCGCGCCTCCATGCTGGCCATCTCGCTGCGGTTGTTGGTTTGCCGATATTGCAGCCAGCGAGAGTAGTAGCTATCAAAGCGCGCCTGATCCTGCGAATTTAAGCGCCCGCGAAAGCGGCCCCGGTCGCTGCCACGATCACGGTCACGGTCCCAATCCCGGTTTCGGTCACGGCCACGGTCACGACCCCAATCCCGATCTCTATCTCTATCGCGATCCCAATCTCGGTCCCTGCCCCAGCCACGATTGCCGTTGGACGCTACTCGCCCGTATGGAGTGTCGGCGGGAATTCCGTAGTGACGGTAGATATCCTGCATGCGGTTTTCCATGCTGGAAATCTGTTCTCGATTGTTCGTGCGGCGATAGTCCTGCCAGCGTGAGTAGTAGCTGTCGAAACGGCGCTGGTCGTCTTCAGATAACCTGCGTTGCTGCCACTGCGCGGCGGCTGGCAGCGTGATAGCAAGAAGCAGGGCGAAGATTGTAAAGAATCTTTTCATAAGTTCCCCGAAAGCAAATCCAAGTGTCCGCCTGGACTTAGCCTCATTAACTTTGAGAACAAAGCTGCGTAGCGGGTTGCTTTCCCAGCCGCCGGATCAGTAACGTTGTCCGGAAGCTATTTCGTCGAAGGACACATCGCGCGGGATTTTGTATTGGTCCATGACATCCCACATGCGTCTCTCCATGCTGTTCACTTCGCTCTGATTGTTGTCGCGACGGTAGTCGAGCCAGCGCGAGTAGTAGCTGTCGAAACGGCGCTGGTCATCTTCGGAGAAGCGTTCCCGCCAGCGTTCGCGGCGGTCCCAGCGGTCCCAATCTTCGTCGCGTGAGTTCGAGGCCACCCACATGTAGGGTGTGCTGGAAGGAATGTTGCTTTGCGCGTAGATGTCCTGCATACGTCGTTCCATGCTGTTCATCTCACCCTGATTGTTGTCGCGGTGATAGTCCTGCCAACGCGAGTAGTAGCTGTCGAAGCGGCGCTGGTCATCTTCGGAGAGGCGTCCCCGCCAGCGTTCGCGGCGGTCCCAGCGGTCCCAATCCTCATCGCGCGAGTTTGAGGCGATCGCGAAATAAGGCGTGTTTGAAGGGATGTTGTAATGCACATAGATGTCCTGCATGCGTTTTTCCATGCTATTCATCTCGTCGCGATTGTTGGTACGGCGGTATTCCTGCCAGCGTGAAAAATAACTGTCGAAGCGGCGCTGGTCGTCGGGCGAGAGCTGGGCACGAAAACGATCGCGGTCGCCGCGGCCGTTGGACGCTACCCGCCAGTAAGGCGTGTCGGCAGAAATCCGGGAGTGAGCGTATATATCCTGCATACGCTTTTCCATGCTGAGGACTTCACTGCGATTGTTGGTGCGCCGGTATTCCTGCCAGCGTGAAAAATAACTGTCGAAGCGGCGCTGATCATCAGGCGAGAGCTGAGGGTGCTGCTGCCATTGCCCCAGAGCCGGCAAGCTGATCGTGATCAGTGTGATAAAAAACGCGAATAGCTGTTTCATGCTCCCCTCCGCGTGGACGGATAATCGTTTCGATTCTTTGATTAGTATGAGCCGAATTCTATGTGGCTGGGTGGTCTGGGAGAGTACAAACTTTGGTAACCGTGACTGTTGCTACCCGTCAGAACTCCGAGAGTTCCCTCATCGCCCGATATAAGTCCGCGATCTGAGGAAGAATGGCGTTCTCCAGGATCGGCTGATAGGCAACGTAGGTATCCAGAGCTGCCACTCTGCGAACCGGAGCATCGAGCACGTCGAACAACTGATCTGCAATGCGGGCAGCGATTTCGGCGCCGTAGCCCCAGCTCAAAGTATCTTCGTAAGCGACCAGGACGCGATTAGTCTTGCGGACCGAGGCAGCGATAGCATCCCAATCGAATGGATTCAGACAGCGCAAGTCAATGAGCTCGATTTTCGCTCCCTGCTCACGCTCGAGTTTCTGCGCGGCCTGCAAGGCGCGCGGGACTACGGCGCCGTAGGTAATGACCGTCAGGTCTGTACCCGGCTGGACGACTTTTGCCTTGCCGAATGGAATCATGTAATCAGGGCCTGGGTATGGCGAGCGGCCGAAAGTCTCGCGATAAAGCCTCTTGTGTTCGAGAAACAAAACTGGATCATCGCAGCGGATGGCGGTACGCAACAGGCCTGCTGCATCGAGCGCGTTGGAGGGGAAAACGACACGCAAGCCGGGGATGTGGGTGAAAATGCTTTCACCGCACTGGGAGTGGTAAATCGCCCCTCCGGTCAGGTAACCCCCGATGGCAACGCGGATCACGCAGGGAGCGGAAAAGGTGTTGTTTGATCGCCAGCGGATGAGCGGTAGTTCATTGCGCAACTGCATCATGGCGGGCCAGATGTAATCGAAGAACTGGATCTCAACTACCGGCTTCAGTCCACGAGTGGCCATGCCAGTGGCACGGCCCACGATGGCCGCCTCAGCTAAGGGCGAGTTAAACACGCGGTCGGCGCCAAACTCGCACTGCAGGCCTGAAGTCAGCTTGAATACGCCGCCCTTCCCTCTCACCGTTTTTTGCTGCAGGTATTGTTCCCGGCTGCAGTCGGCGACGTCCTCGCCGAAGATCACGATGCGCTCGTCGCGCTTCATTTCATCGCGCAACGTGGCGTTGATCAGGTCTGCCATGGTTTTTGCTGCGGGCTTCTTGCCGTCGGTTGCGTCAGTTTTTGGAAAAGCCGGCTGCGTATCAAAAGCCGAGGATGTGGGATCCAATGCCGGTGAATAGACATATCGGGTGGCAGTCTCGGGAGCGGGTGGGGCAGCGTGCAGGGCTCGATCGACGGCGACCTGGAGCTCCTCATCCACTTGTTTTTCGAGATGGTTTATTCCTTTTTCGTCGAGAATGCCTTCGCGTAGCAGAAACATCTGCATTCGGGGAATGGGATCGCGCTGAGCGTCCCGCTGGCGCTCCGCATCGGGGCGATAAAGACGTTCATCGTCGGAGAGCGAGTGCGAGTAGGGACGGATTACGTGCGCATGAATAAATGCAGGTCCCTTCCCTGCTCGCGAATGGGTGACGGAGCGCACAAAAGCCGCATAGGTGGCAACAGGATCTGTTCCGTCAACTTCTTCGAAGTGAAAATTCGGAAATCCGGAGACCAGGCGCGATATGCTTCCGCCTGCGGTCTGAACCTCTACGGGAACTGAGATCGCATACTCGTTATCTTCGACCGCGAAGATGAGAGGCAATTTGAGGTTGGAAGCGGTGTTCATCGCCTCCCAAAACTCGCCTTCGCTGGTGGTGCCCTCGCCCAAGGAGACGTACGTCAGTTCGTTGCCATGAAAGATGACGTCCTTAAACTGGCGATAATCACCCTCAACTTTTGCAATCGCTTTGGGATGAGACGCTAAATAGCGAGGCACCTCGGCACAACCAACAGCTTGCAGGATCTGAGTTCCAGTAGGAGATGATCCGGTAACGATGTTCAGTTTGGGGAAGCTCCAGTGGGAAGGCATTTGCCGGCCCCCGGAACTGGGGTCATCGGCGGCACCGACTGCTTGCAGAAGCATTTCGTAGGGCGTTACGCCCAGCGCCAGGGAGAGCGCACGGTCACGATAGTACGAATAGAACCAATCGTAGCCTGCTTTCAGCCCGAATCCTGCAGCCACCCCAATAGCTTCGTGACCGGCCCCGGAAATCTGAAAGAAAATTTTCTGCTGGCGCTTGAGCATGATCTCCCGGTCGTCGATGCGCCGGGAGGTGTACATGAGGCGGTAGGCTTCGGTGAGCTGTTGGCGGGAAAGGCCTTCGTAAGTCTTTCCCGCCTGCTTAATTCCGTTTTCTGCTCCGGCGGGTTTGGGATCCGTCTTGGTCGCCATGCAGTACCCTGACCTGCAAAATTGGCTTCTGCCTCATGCATTGTAACTGCTGGGCCGAGATTGAGAATAGGATTCTAACTGAGCGGTTGTTCCATTGATCGATTACCATTATCGGTGGAGATCTGCTGACAATGCCCCGACAAAGAAGGTATTCGCAGTTCACCCGGGAGAGATCCTCAAGACCGAGTTCATGGAACCGATGGGCGTCACTGCTTATGTCTTGGCGAAAGAACTGAATTTCCCCGGTAATCTATGCAGTTGTGCAAAGCGAGTGTGCCATCAGCGCCGCATAAAGTGGCAGATGATCTCGTCCCGACTCGTTGACTTAATCGGGACTACCAAAACTGTGAAAGCGGACGCGGAGGTAAGATCATGACCCGGTTACTCGTTTTTCTTACGATTATTGCAACATCCACACCCGCTCTATCACAAAAAGATCTTACAGATTCCCAACATTTGCGCGCATTGCTGGAGGAGGTCCGGCAACTTCGCCGCGATCTACAGACCGCTACGAGTGCGGCTCAACGGGTCCAAATCGCACTGTATCGGCTCCAGCTTCAGGACGCTGCTGTCGCGCGGGCAACCAGGCTCGTCGAAGAATCGCATTCCAAGCTGACCGACTTGGCGGATGCACGCGCCCATATTGGCGGAGAGATGGAGCGCTCGGAAGATCTACGAAATCGAATTCAGGATGCGGCCGATAGAGATCAACTCGAACAACGGCTTGCAGACTTAAAGCGGGACTTAGAACGTATTGCGAGGGACGAACAGCAGTGGCGGGCCAAGGCGAGCCAAGCGGAACAGCAGCTAAGAGACGAGCAGATCAAACTGGATTCTTTGCACAGCTTGCTGGACCAACTCGACCAAGCACTGGAACGCACTGGGAACAGTAGTGCAAGTGCTTCCAATCGTTGATCTCATCACTGCTGAACGACGCTCTGCTAATCTGACCTGTGATCAAGTTCCATCGCCAATTTGATCCGAAACACATCAAACTTTTGATCTTCGATCTCGATGGCACGCTCATCGATTCCCGCCTAGACCTGGTCCATTCCGTCAATGCCATGCTCAGGCACTTCAAGCGGCCGGAGCTGCCGGATGAAGTGATCGCTTCCTACGTCGGAGATGGCGCTCCCATGCTGGTCCGACGCGCCTTGGGCGATCCCAGGAATGAGAGCTTTGTGAAAGAGGCGCTGGAGTATTTTCTCGCCTATTACCGTGTGCACAAGCTGGATCACACCAAGCTCTACGAAGGAGTCAGCGAGAGCCTGGAAATCGTTCGCAACGCAAATGGGAGTGGACGGCAGATGGCTGTGCTCTCGAATAAACCAGTGCACCCATCACGAGCCATCATAGAGGCGCTTGGGATCGGTGATTTTTTTGTCCGCGTGTATGGGGGGAACAGCTTCCCTACAAAGAAACCGGATCCGCAGGGTGTGCGCACATTGTTACAGGAAACCAGTAGGTTCGCCGGCGAGGCAGTCATCATCGGGGATTCTTCCACAGATGTGATCACCGGCCGCAATGCCGGCTTATGGACCTGCGGTGTCACTTACGGTTTCGCACCGCACACACTGTGCGAAGCGCCTCCGGACGTGGTGATCGATTCACCGCGAGAATTGGCGGAACTGTTTGGATAGGCTCGATTACTAAGCAGCCTTGCGCGTAGATTTTCGGTTACGTTTGGCTTCCGACAGGGCGCGTTTCAAATCAGCTGAAAGGTCCTCGTACTCAGTTGCAATGTGAACGGGAGCATGCGAGGACGACTCCTTGCTGAGCCACGCATTCAACTCCTCGGGAACGGCATAGACATATCTTCTGCCGCGTCGGACAGGCATTCCAGATTTCTGCCATCGCTGAGCTGTCGCGATGGGCAATCCTAGAAAATCCGCAATTTCCTGCCAGCCCTGAAGTTCCCGACCTTCGCTCTTATCTTTTTTAGTCACACAGCTCAGGATGCCGAACTGTGGCAGCTGGGTTGTTTTGCGGCTGTGAGTGGGACGTCTCAGCCTGGAAACTGTCCGTGCCTTTAAGCTCAAAGTTCGCAAGAGGTCGCAAAGAAACCCTCTCAAGAGTACATCCATTTTGGGTCGGCACTTAAGGCCGTAACGACTCAAAGCAATTAGCTCCCGCAAATTCACATGCTAGACTGAATTCAATGCCCGTAGTCCGTGTCGTGGTCCTATGGCATCAGCATCAGCCGTTTTACAAGGATCTGGTCACGGGTGAGTACCGTCTTCCCTGGGTCCGTCTGCATGCGCTCAAAGATTATTACGGGATGGTCAAGCTGCTGGACGAGTTCCCGAATGTCCATCAGACCTTCAATCTAGTTCCTTCGCTCATCACGCAAATTCAGGATTACGTTGCCGGCACTGCGCAGGATCCTTTCCTCGCGGTTGCGGCCAAACCGGCAAAAGAGCTCACGCCTGAGGAACGGCGCTTTGCCCTGCAATACCTTTTTCAGGCAAATCCGGTGAATCTTATCGGGCGGTACCCTCGTTATCGCGAGTTGTGGGAACGTTTTCAAAACGCAGGCGAATCTCCGGAGCGCGCCGAGAAGTACTTTCAGCCGCAGGATTTCACTGATCTGCAGGTGCTCTCCCAGATTGCCTGGTTCGATGAGTTTTTTCTCGAGGAGCCTGCGATTGCGGAGCTGATCAAAAAAGATCACAACTACTCTCTCGATGATCAACGGTTTGTCGTCGAACAGGAACGTGAACTCATGGCCAAGGTGCTCCCCGCCCACGCAGAAGCTGCGCGGCGCGGCGGGATCGAAATCTCGACCTCAGCCTTTTACCACCCCATCCTGCCGTTGATCTGCGACACGAACCAGGGAGCCGTGTCCACGCCGGGGTTGTCTTTGCCGCAGAACCGCTTTCGCCATCCCGAAGATGCCCGCGAGCAACTGATGCGCGGACTTTGGGATTCGTCCGCAAGGTGTGTGGCCTTCCGAAGGCAGCGTTTCAGAAGAAGTGTTGGCGATTGCACAGTCGCTCGGAGTGAAGTGGTTGGCCACGGATGAAGGCGTGCTTGGCCGTACGGTCGGAATCAATTTTTCACGCGATGGGAACGGACGTCTGCCAGGCCATGCTGACGAAAAGCTTTACACGATTCACAAATACCAGAATGGTGAGACCGAGATGAGTCTGATTTTCCGCGATCATGCCATCTCGGATCTCGTGGGATTTGTGTACTCGGGAATGGCAGCGCAGGATGCTGCGAATCATCTGCTGCATAACATCATTGCAAATGCGCAGCCCATTGTGCAGCGAGGCCGCGATGCTGTCGTGCCTGTCATCCTCGATGGCGAGAATGCCTGGGAATACTACCCGCGATCGGGTCGCGAATTCCTGCGGCGCTTCTACGATGCTCTTCAGCGCACACCGGGTATCGAAGCAGTGACAGTATCAGAAGCCATCGAACGCCAGAGCGACAAGCCCAGACTTGGCTCGCTTGTTCCTGGGTCATGGATCAATGCCAATTTCAATGTTTGGATCGGCGCGCCAGAGGACAATCGGGCTTGGGACTATCTTTACCAGGCGCGCAACTTCTTTGCTGAAAACGCAGCTCGCGTTAGCGACGAGCAGAGAAAGCTGGCCTTCGAAGAAATTTTGATCGCCGAGGGCAGCGATTGGAACTGGTGGTACGGGCCGGAGCATCATTCAGCCAACGACCGTGAGTTCGACGAACTCTATCGCAAGCACCTGTCCAATGTGTATCAGGCCCTGGGCGCGCCGCCTCCGGAGTATCTCGCGCAACCGATCATGGGAGGCACGGCACGGCCATCATTTTTACCGCAGACGGCTTATATTCATCCGCGCGTGACCGGAGACATGGTGCGGTATTTTGAATGGATGGGGGCCGCAGTCTACACCGCTGTTCGCCGCTCCGGAACCATGCACGGCAAGCGCTTCCTGCTCGATTCTGTTTACGCTGGGATCGATGAGCGTTTTATTTACGGTCGCCTGGATTTTTGTGATGGACAGGTTCCAGAAATGAATTTCGAGCTGGTGAGTATTCTAGAGTCCTGGGCCGCTGACGGGCAGGGCCCGCAACGGGCCCTGCGAATCAATGTTGAAATCGAAGGTGGACGCATGCGTGCGTGGAAGGTGAGCAGCGGTGACGATGAGTTGCTCGCGACTTCACGTCACCCTGTAGAGGAAGTCACGGTCGCTCTGGGCAGAAACTTTGAATGCAAGCTGCCCTTAGCGTGGCCTGTGACACTACCGCTCAGTTCTTCATCCCATTCCCAGAATGATGGCGCCTCGGCGATGTCCGCATCGAAACTGCGGCTGCGATTCAGTCTGTGGCAAGGCGGATTACCTCTCGATGCGTTACCGGTGGAAGGTTGGGTGGAGCTGCAACTGTTGAGCGAACAGGAACTGATGGCGCTCGCTTAGACTACTTTTTCAGGATTGGATTGTAGCCATCACTGACAAGCTTGCCTCGTACGCTCTCCGCCTCCTTTACGTCTGCAAAGGGCCCGAGTTGCACATGGAACAGCTTATCGCCGGCGGCCGTCGAGGCGAATGCCGAGTATTGCTTCTTCCTTAAGGCCTCAACCAGGGCCTGCGCATCCTCTTGCTTGCTGACCGCGGCTACCTGCACGTAATAGCCGTTCATTGGCGGAGGAGCGGCAGGGTCGGGAGCGGCCTTGGGAGTATCTGTTGTGGACGCAGCGCTGGTGGATTCGTTTGTTGCCAGTTGTGCGTTTGAGTCTTTCTGCTCAACCGCCTTGTAAAACGTCAGTTCCGGAGAAGCAGCAGATGCCGGAGCGTTGGCTGACTTGACTGCCGAGGGGCGCACGCCGGTCGCAGCTGCCAAGGGAAGGCTATCGGCCGCTACAGAGGTTTTTACGGAACTTCTGCCTAGTGAAAATCCGAAACCAAAAAACACAGCGCACATCGCGACCAGCCCGAAAAACAGGGCCAGCATCTTGCCGGTGCCGATTGTGATTTCGGTGTCTTCTGCAGCGAGCATCCCGACCTCTTACACTCTTTTTCCGCTAGACACCCGGGGTATCCCCAAGTCCACGGTTCCCAAACATCTTGTGAATGCCTGAGAAAATGTCGACTGGAACCGGGAAGACTACAGTTGTGTTCTTCTCGACCCCAATTTCGGTTAGAGTCTGCAGATAGCGCAACTGTACGCTGACTGGCTCTGTCGCCAGTAACTTGGCGGCATCAACCAGACGTTGCGCTGCTGCAAATTCTCCCTCGGCGTGAATGATCTTCGATCTCTTCTCGCGCTCTGCCTCTGCCTGCTTGGCCATCGCGCGCAGCATAGACTCGGGCATGTCGACCTGCTTCACTTCAACATTTACTACCTTCACGCCCCAGGGCGCGGTGTGAGTATCGAGAATGCTTTGCAGGCGGGCGTTGATTTTGTCGCGGTGGGCGAGTAGTTCATCGAGTTCCTGTTCACCGAGCACTGAGCGCAAAGTGGTCTGCGCAAATTGCGATGTCTGATACACGTAATTGGAAACTTCAACCACTGCTTTGCGCGGCTCGATCACACGCAAAAAAATGACGGCGTTCACTTTCAAAGTAACGTTATCGCGAGTAATGATGTCCTGCGGCGGAACCTCGAGAGCTTCTTGCCGGAGCGATACCCGCACCATGCGGTCAAAGGGGGCAAAAACAACAATGATTCCGGGCCCCTTGGCCTCAGGCAGCAAGCGTCCCAGCCGGAAGATGACACCGCGCTCGTACTCGGCAAGAATCTTTATGGAACTGAGGACATATAGGGCGACTATGATTACGGCAATGGTGACGAAGCTGAACCCGAATGCCATCTCCGCCTCCTCTCTGTTGTCAGAGAAAATCTTCCCGCGCGGATTGTACCCCAAATACGGTCATCGATGCGGTGTTTCGCCTGCGCAAGGGTTAGCACGCCGGATACGCCGTGACTCCCTCCAAGCAAACGCGTAGAATTTCACGCCTGCTGATGGGCGTGCTTGTGATGGTGGTGCCGCTTCGCGTGGCGATATCGCCGATCCTGCTTGCGCCGATTCTTTTCGACCTGCGCGGCGTGTTTGGCCGCGGCGGTGTCCGGATCAGTGCTGCGCCCATCGGGTGGGTGTTGTGCCCAGGCGCTGAATGTGAACAAAGCAACGGTCAATGCGGATAGAAACAAGCGCTTCATACATGCTCCCTGTCATCGAACTTCGCCATCTGTCGGCTACGTGAAACCTGTTTGCGGCCTCTGCCGTCAAAAGCGTGGTTTGGAGTAGTTTAACGAAATGCAGTCACTCTTGGGGTTATGAATGAGGCACTCATGAAAAAAGAAAAGGACCAAGACTGCAGCAAGGGCGCGGTTGAGCAGGACCGACCCAATCAGAAGGGAAACACTTCACTGCGCAGCCAGCTCGGGCATCGCGGCACAGATCCACTAGTCAAGTCCTCTGATACCGACTTCCCCGAGCCCGGCGAGAACCCTGAGCATTCCGGTGAGCCGGAGGACAAAGCTGATAAACAGAACTAACTTGCTGGAGGGATTATTCGCGCCAAATTTCTTTCAGCCCGAGGCTCGGATTACCACCTAAGTTGCCTTGGATTTTCCTGCGTCTCGCTCGAGCGCCGCAAATTCTTCAGGGACGTAGATCCTTCAAGGCCGTGGTCAGGGCATCGATTGCCAATTGACCGGCGTGACCCGAGGCCTCTGGAAGACCACCGACGGCTTGGACCAATTGTTCCTTGCGAAGTCCGCGAGCCTCCGCCAACGTCTTGCCCTGTACCATTTCCGTAAGCAGCGAGGCACACGCCATGGCGGGCACGCATCCCTTCGCGCGGAAACGGATTTCGGCGATGCAGCCATCGGCGACCCGCAACGTGAGCTTCAGAATATCTCCGCAGGCAGGATTTTCAATCTGGACGGATGCGGTTGGATTCGCGACTTCCCCGGCATTGCGCGGATTTTGAAAATGCTCGAGAACCTGAGGAGAGTACATTTGACAGAATTGTAGCTTGCGAAGAGTTCCCTCTTGGCCCACGTGCGGATCAATTTCGGAGATCATAGCCAAGTGAAGTCCGATTACAATCCGCAGCGCATCGTTTCGCTGCAACCCAGCGCGACAGTCATTCTTGCCGCTCTCGGCAAGCTCGATCGTATTGTGGCCTGCACGAAATACTGCGTGGACGTTTGTCCCGAGGTCCGCAATTCTGACATATCCATTGTCGCCGATTCGTGGACTGCTATGAGCGAACCGATTCTCGCGATGCATCCCGATCTCGTGATCGCGGCTGTGCCCTATCAAGAGAAAGCCATTGCCGAGATCATGAAATCCGGCGCTCGCTTTCTCGGCCTTGCGCCCAAACAGCTCACTGACATCTACGCGGACATCGCCGTGATCGCCGGAATCATGGGAGCCGGCGAGCGTGGACAGCAAGTCATCGGGAATATGCAACGCGAGATCGAGAGCATTCGTGCGCAAACCAAGCCACTGTCGCGGCCTCGCGTGTTCTGTGAAGAATGGGGTAAGCCGTTGATTACATCTCAGCCCTGGGTGGCAGAACTCGTCGAAGCCGCAGGCGGTGAGTTTGTGGGAACTCCCGGGGTGCAAACCACACCCGAGGCGGTACTGGCAGAAGAGCCCGACGTAATCATTGCCGCCTGGTGCGGCGCTGGCGACAGAGTTCCCTTGGAGAAGATCGTTCGCGATCGCGGCTGGGAGAATATGAATGCCGCGAAAGAACACCGCGTCTATTGCATCCGCGATGAGTTCCTGAACACGCCTGCGCCAACGCTAATCCAAGGCTTACATGCACTGGCGGCGGGCATTCATCCACATCATTTTCCACAACCACCGGGTCTAAGATGTATCGCAAAGATAGGCGACACTAGTCCAGATGATCCAGGCGCCAGGGGTTAAGATCATCGTATGCCGGATCGTTCTAGGACCGAGGAAATCCTGAGCGAACTCGATCGATTGTCCCGCGCGGCCGGCTCCGTCAAAGACTTCATGTGGGAGGTAGTCAGCCTTCTGCACGATAGCATGCCGCGATACCACTGGGTCGGATTTTACATGCTGGAAAAGTCGCCCGTTTCCCACCCGCCTGTGTTGGTGCTCGGGCCGTTTCAAGGTGCGATGACGCCGCATACGCGTATCCCACTGAACCAGGGAATTTGCGGGGCCGCCGCTTCTACCGGCAAGACTGTGATCGTGGAAGACGTCAGCAAGGATCCTCGGTACCTCGCCTGCTCCACCGGGACCAAGTCCGAAATTGTGATGCCCATCTTTGTGCGCGGTAAAGTGATCGGTGAGTTGGATATCGACAGCTCCTTTCCTGCTGCCTTCAGCGACGCCGATCGCACACTGGTCGAGCGCTGCGCCGCGCTGGTTGGCAGGCAATTGGAAAACATCCCTGTATGAAAGCCCGGCAATGAAGCAGGTAGTCGCGGCGCTGATCGTGAAGAATGGCAAAGTGCTGATTTGCCAGCGAACCCGTCATCAGACCATGCCCCTGAAATGGGAGTTCCCCGGCGGCAAGATCGAGGACGGGGAACAGCCCCGCGCAGCTTTGCGCCGCGAGCTGGATGAAGAACTAGGCATCCACGCACGCATTGAACAGGAAGTCGCGCGCATTTGCCATGCCTACAAGAACGGCGGCAGCGTGGAACTGCGTTTTTATCTTGTGCGGGAATACGAGGGAGAAGTCGAGAACAGAATTTTTCGCGACGTGCAATGGGCCAAGCGCCGGGACCTTCCTTCCTACGATTTCCTGGAAGCTGACTTGGGTTTGGTGAAGGACCTGGCTCGGGGAAGGATCATATAATTTGCCGGATCCACCAACAATGCTGAATTCTTCCAGAATCGTCGCATTCCTGCTGACTACCGACTACGCACGGGCACGCAGCTTCTATGTGGATACTCTCGGTCTTGAGTTTGTAAGCCAGGATCAGTTTGCTTTGGCTCTGCGAGCGAACGGGAACATGATCCGCGTGGTCAGGAGTGAGAAGTTCAGCCCTGCTCAATACACGGTTTTAGGGTGGGAAGTTTTGAACATCGAGTCGGCCGTGAGGGATCTCATCAATAAAGGCATTTCGTTCGAGAAGTTCCCCTGGGCAAAAGATGAGCGCGAGCTCGGAATCTGGACTGCGCCTAGCGGCGATCAGGTGGCCTGGTTTAAAGATCCCGATGGAAATATTCTTTCCCTGTCTCAGCACAAATAGCTAGCACTTTTGCTGTCCGGAACGATTTAGAGAGAGCTCGTGCTGCGCCGTTTTAGTGTGGGGCGCTCGTCATCGCCCTGTCCTTTATCATCTCCGGCCTTGCTCTTGTCCTCTTCGTTCGTGGAATGGGAGCGCCGGCGCAGAGTGGGGCGGCCCGTGTCGCCATGCTCGACCTTGTGACGACTCTCGAGTTCAGAGAGTCTTGCCTTCACGTCCTGGAACTCGGATGTATCAACTTTATATTCTTCCCTCGGCGGGAGCAGAGTATTGATCTCCCGCTGCGATTTCTGGATGCGGTCCGGTGTCTGAGGATGGGTCTCGAATGCCTTGGCGACGAAACCGGGCTGGTCTCTTTCAAGCGACCGCACTTTCTCAAAGAATGCGGTAAACGCCTGAGGATCGTAGCCGGACTTGTACATGTATTCCAGCCCTAAATAGTCAGCTTCGGATTCGAATCCGCGAGAAAACTTGAGAAAACCTAACGGCAGTGCCAGCCCAGCAACGTTCTGCATTGCATATCCAATGCCGCCGCCGACGAATATCAACGGAATGGAAGCCAGATTCATCAACTGTCCGCGTGTGTTCTGTCGAGCCGCGTGGCAGGCCGCGACATGGGCGATCTCGTGGGCCATCACACCGGCCAGCTCAGCTTCGTTGTCGGCAGCGAGAATCAGGCCGGAATCAACGTAGAAGAAGCCGCCGGGGAGCGCGAAGGCATTGACGTCGTCGGTGTCGAGGACCTTGATGATGAATGGAACCTGCGC
Organism: Acidobacteriota bacterium; assembly: GCA_003224905.1. GTDB lineage: Bacteria > Acidobacteriota > Terriglobia > Terriglobales > Acidobacteriaceae > QIAA01. The sequence goes on along the minus strand of QIAA01000085.1, from coordinate 4,219 downwards.
ATCGGAGTTCCGCACCAGAGTCTGCCCAAGGCGGTTGACGTACTCGGTAATGACAGGGTCTTTGACCAGTCTGGCCGTAGATTCAACCTCCTGCGAGAACTGCTTGCCCATGGCGATCTGCCGGTCGAGGGTGTACCAGTTGCCCAAGCCACGTGTACAACCTACTTTGCGATTGCCGACTGCATCGAGGTCGCGGATACCACCATCATGGTAGGCCTTGACTTGCGATTTGCCAGGGTTGGGCACGCTTTGAGCTGGCGCAAAGGCAGCACAAAGAAAATAGAAGCTAGCGAGGCGGAGGACCGGAAGCCGGAACATTAGGAAATCGCCCGTTGCTGCTGATTATAGTTAGAAGGAGGACCGGGGGGGAGAGTTACCTGGCAGTCGCCAGAAGTCGGGATTCCAAACACCTCAAACCCAAAGGACGCAAGACGAGCTTTCCCTAATGACGCTATCCTCCGTGGTGAAGGCTCCAGAACCAAGCCAGGGTCAGGCCGACCATGATTGCGGTCGTGGTCCAAGCGACGACGTTATAGAAGCGTGAGTTCACGTAGGTCCCCATGAGATCTTTCTTGTTCACCAGCAGGAGCATGAAGACGAGCACGAAGGGGAGCACAATTCCGTTCACAACCTGCGAAAGAATTGAAATTCGCACCAGCGGCAGATTGGGATACAGAATTACGCCTGCGCCGGCGACGATCAGCACAGTGTAAAGCCAATAGAAGATCGGAGCATCTTTGAACGTCTTCCCCACGCCGGATTCGAAGCCCAGGCCTTCGCAGACCGTGTATGCGGTGGACAGCGGAAGGATGGAAGCGGCAAACAGAGAAGCATTGAACAAACCCATCGCAAACAGGATGTAAGCGTAATCGCCAGCCAGCGGACGCAAGGCCTGGGCGGCATCCTTGGCGTCAGAGACTGTGTGGAAACCATGAACAAAGAGAGTAGCGGCACATGCCACAACGATGAACCAGGCGACGATCACCGCGAAGATGCACCCGGAGATTACGTCAATACGCGAAGTGCGGTATTGCCGACGCGTGACCCCTTTCTCTACTACTGAAGCCTGCAGATAGAACTGCATCCAAGGGGCAATCGTGGTTCCAACAAGTCCGATGACCATGTAAAGATAAGAAGACTGTCGCAGCAACGTGCCATTGGGAGGCTTAATCGTCGCCACCATAGAGGCGACCCATTGAGGCCTCGCCAGAAAACCCGCAACTATGTAGGTCACGTAAAAGAATGAGGCAACCAGGAAGACCTTCTCCACGCTTTTGTACTGCCCTTTGACGATGATCAGCCATACGATCAGGGCGCAGACTGGGACAGTCTTGTATTTTGAGAGGCCGAACAGTTCCAGGCTACCGGCGATTCCGGCGAACTCTCCAACGATGTTGCCGAAATTCGTGAGGATCAGGCCGAGCATCATGAAGAAGGTAATGCGCAGACCAAACTCTTCCCGAATGAGATCGCTCAAACCTTTGCCCGTAACCGCACCCATGCGTGACGACATTTCCTGGATCACGATCAGCGCCAGGAGCGTAGGAACCATCGTCCATAGCACGTGATAGCCGAACTGCGCGCCTGCGGACGAGTATGTCCAGATGCCGTTTGCATCGTTGTCGACATTCGCGGTAATGAATCCCGGTCCGACCACCGCAAAGAAGATCAGGATCCGGGTCTTCCAACGCCTCAGAAATCTCATTGCCCTTTTTCGAGTACATAAAGCCGGGACGACCGATCAGAATAAATGCAGTTGAAAAATCTGAACAGACGAAAGTGGCGTGTGATGCGAAATTAATGTTCGAAGCAGAGGCAGAACTGGACTAAACGCTATAGCTTCGCGCGCAGCAGGCTAATGACGTCGTCCGACGTGATAACGCCGGTAAGTTTCTTGTGCTCATCCACTACAGGCAATGTGACGAGATTGTACTTATCGAACAGTTCCGAGACTTGTCGCTCACTGGCCCCGGCCGGGGCTGAGATCAGAGGTTCCTGCGTGAGCGCCAGGAGTGGCGTATCGGGTTTGGCCAACACCAGGTTGACCAAAGGTACTGCACCAACAAGCGTTCCACTCGAGTCGATCAGGTAAATGGTGTTCACGGTTTCCACGCCGCCTTCAAAACGTCGTAACGCTTCGATTGCATCATTAGAGGTCTTGTTAACGTCGAGTGCCAGATACTCGGTCGTCATCCGTCCGGCGGCGGTATTTTCCTTGAATTCAAGGAGTTCGACCATTTCCTCGCGTTCCTTGGGTTGCATCTCGAGCAAGATTTCCGAGGTAGTCTCTTCCCGGAGATCTGCCAGCAGATCCGCGGCCGCGTCCGGTTCCATTTCCTCTACGATATCCGCCGCGCGATCGGAGTCGAGTGATTCGACAATGGCCTTTTGCACCCTCGGCTCGACTTCTTCCAGGGCCTCGGCGGCAACTTCTTCGTCCAGAGTCTCGAAAACGGCTTCACGTTCGTCGGGCGCAAGGTCTTCGACAATATCGGCAATGTCGGCAGGGTGCAGCTTGGCCAAACGCTCGTGGGAAATCTTGAGCTTTACCCGGCGCGCGGGATCGGTTTCGATGAGATCTACGAATTCCCACGGGATCGTGCGCTGGGGGATCTTGTTCATCAAAGCCCGTAATGCTGGAACTGGGACTATACCTTTCAGCAAGCGGCGGACCGCACCTCTGATTCCAACGTCAACCGAGCCGACCTTGAGGGTCGGGGGGTCTGTGTACGTTTCAAGGTAAAGTTCAAGATCGTTGACACGCACGACCTTTCTTCCGAACACGTCAATCACCTGCTGGTCAAGGAGATCGCGTGCCAGGAGCAGCATTCCTTCGGACGAATTACTCTGCGCCCAAACTGCTGGCGCGGTCTTCGCTCGAAATCCGCCATTAATCGAAGCCACCGATGTGAGAGGCAACATCCGGTCACCGGAGGATGTTCTAACGATGGCCGCTGCGATCCGGGCACGATCCTCCTGAGGCACTAGGGCCAGTTCTCGTACACGCCCGCAGCGGCGCCCGGCTGTATCAAACACCGGAGCGCCCAACAGTTCAGAGAATGCGAGCGTTGCCATCTTTCGAGAATACCCAACTGTTGCGTGAGAATCCAGAAGTTGCGTATCAGTATCGAGACAAATCGGGGAGCATCAAACGGGCTGAGAGCGCAAGGTCAGGACCGGGAGCTTGGAAAGAAGAATCCAAGCAGAAAGGCACCTTGAAAGACTTCTTCCGCTGCTTTCGGCAGGAGGTTTTCAAAGCGAGTTATGTGGCCAAGAGACAGGCTTATTCAAAATCAGTTCAGTGCTCAGTTCTCCGTTCTCAGTCGAGGGTATCGTTGACATTTCCACAGGGGAAGTTCAAACTACCGAATTCCGCCCGCCGCTGGGCTCCCGTGGTGACTGCCTCAAACGGTCTGGAGAGCGCTCAGGCTGGAGGATGTTCGGATCGAGGTACGCATTCACCAATTCTTACCATGACCGATCAACAGGTCTCCTATACGCTGGATTCGACGCTGGAGACCGTCGATAGCGCCGAGCAGGCGGCCTCTCGCATGGCCACGGAAGCGGGCTTCGATGATGAAGACGTCATGCGCATTTCAATGGCGGTCCGTGAGGCAGCGGTTAATGCTGTGCTTCACGGCAATGCCTATGATCCGGACAAGAAGGTGAGCCTGGGCTTCGAGCGTACGGGAAAGACTCTGGTCATCACGATTCGGGATCAGGGTAAAGGGTTGGACCTGAAGAAGCTTCCCGATCCGCTTGCTCCAGAGAATTTACTGAAGACATCCGGGCGCGGCATCTTTCTTATTCGCTCGTTCATGGATGAAGTTCAAATTCATCCGTCCCAAACGGGCACAGAAATCAAACTCATCAAAAACGTCCCCGGACCTACCGCGGGCGGCAAGGAGGCTTCCCAGTGACCATGAAGACCAGTACTCGTCAGGTGGATGGTGTCACAATCGTGGACTGCAGCGGGCGCATCACCCTGGGCGAGGGCAGCGTGATTCTGAAAGATACCGTCAAGGACCTGCTGTCAAAGGGCCAGAAGCGGATCCTGCTCAACCTGGGTGATGTGAACTACATCGACAGCTCGGGGATCGGCGAGCTGGTGAGCGCTTTCACCACCGTTCGCAACCAGGGCGGCGAGCTAAAGCTATTGAATCTCACTAAGAAGGTCCATGACCTGCTTCAGATCACCAAGCTATACACGGTTTTCGAC
>QIAA01000179.1 GCA_003224905.1 Acidobacteriota bacterium | reverse complement strand
ATAACTTCCCTCTTGTTTCTAACGCCGTCATGTAACAGAATCTCTGGTGAAGATCTACGCCAACGTGGATCATCATGTGCCTCCTTCAGGGCTTGTGCTTCGAGCACGTACTCTACCCTTGGAGGCACGCTTTTTTGGTTTTCATTACATCTGAGCGAAGTGTCCACTGCGCGAAGCGCAGGGGACACGAAGTCGAAGGATCCCGCTCAAGCTGGCATCACAACGAACATGGAAAGGCATTCTCACGATGCTGTCATTCCGAGGAAGAATTCCTTGAAGCGCCACTGCCGGATTAAACAACATGGGGTCCTTCGACTGCGCGAGACGGCGCTTCGCCGTCTCGCTCCGCTCAGGATGACGGCGTTATCAACCGAGAGTTGACACCTACAATCAAAATCCCTCCCGCACCAGTCTCTCGAGCGTAAGCGAGCTACTGGGTTTCGCACCGATCATTTTCTTCACGTATTTCGCGATCAGATCGACTTCTAAGTTCACCGCATTCCCGAGTTTCAAAGACTTGAGATTCGTTACTTTCGCGGTGTGCGGGATGATCGCGGCCGTCACGTTCATGCCCTCGATCTTCGCTACCGTAAGACTGATTCCCTCAATGCAAAGCGAGCCTTTGTGAATCACGTAGCGACTCAACTCCGCTGGAATCTCGACTTCCAGCCAGTAGTCTTCCGCATCGGGAATGGGTTTGAGCGAAAGAAACTTGCCGGTGCCGTCCACGTGGCCCTGAACGATGTGTCCATCGAAGCGTCCGTTGGCGCGCATGGGAAGCTCCAGGTTCACCAGAGCTCCTTCTTTGATCCGTGAAAACGACGTGCGGTTCCAGGTTTCCTGGGCAAGATCAGCGCCGAAAGACTTGGGCGCGACTTCGACGGCAGTAAGGCAGACTCCGCTCACGGCGATGCTGCTACCTTTGTTCAGCTCTTTCGCGAGTTTTGTGCTCGAGACGGAGATGCGCCGATTGCCTTTATTTGTGGCTATGCGCGTTATGCGTCCGACTTCTTCGATAATGCCAGTAAACATCGAAGCTTCACTGCGGCAGAATTATCATAACGGCAGTGTGAGACATGGTCACCAGATCCCTCTCTTGACCGGAGGCATCTCCCCAAGACGTTTGCTGTAATCAGGTTTGTACGCGATGCACTCAACCCGGACATCATCCCATTGCGTTTGACAGCGAAACTCGCTGGGGCTGCGTGAATCACGTGGGTACTGAATGATAAGCGTCTTCGAGCTCTCCCATTCAAGCTTTAGCAGTCTTGGGTCATGTCCGACCTGCAAAACGGTCGTCAAATCCTTTTGGTTTCCGAACAGCTTGGAGGAAATGCCGTGCCGGTACCGCCAGAGCTCTACGGAACTGTGAAATGAATCTACGGCACCGCAATCTTCTTCGGTCACCCGAGCGATCGAGCGTCCATCAGGCGACGATGTAGGAGGAAAGTCATAGCGCCCACACATAGCACCGCCAGACACAAAGGCAAACAAAACCAGCAGCAGGGATAATGCCGAAATGCAAGCCATCGCGACAACGCCGATCATTGCGAAGAGTTTCCATGGTCTACGGCTATTTCGAGTGAGGCGCCCGAGACCAACTGCGATCGCAGCAAGCAACAATCCGGCAATTAGAGTAATCGCCACCATTGTGCAGAATACCAAGTGCTAGGCGGAGCCAAAGCGCGAATCAGCGCATTAAGACAGGGCTAGGAAACCGCCTGAAACCTAGTCTCTATATAAGTCATTCAAATACCCCTCCACCGCAAAATCCTCCCCGAACCTGTGCAACTCGATTGACTTCACATATGCCGCATCGCTCATTCGGCTGAAACCGCTTCCGGCGGCGAGGGGAACAGCACCAGTGCCACCGAGGATCTTGGGCGCGTAGTAAAAAAAAACTTTGTCCACGATGCCGGAGCTCAGCGCGGCCCCGTTGACCGCGGCACCACCCTCAATCAGCAAGCTCGTGATCTCCATCTCGCCGAGGCAGCGGACTAAAGATTGCATGTCCGGGCGCCCGTCTTCCGCCGTGGGCATCCGTTCCACGCGTATTCCGCGTTGCTGTAGATCCCGCATTCGTTTTTCATCGGACGACGAGCACAGCACAAGCACATCGTCCTTTGCGGTTTTGACCACGCGGGAATGAAGCGGCAATCGCAGCCGCGAATCCAGAATCACACGCAGCAGCGGCCGACGCCGCGGGCGGCCGCTGCGATCCGTGAGCAGCGGGTCGTCGGCGATGATGGTGCCCACGCCAATCAGAATTGCGTCATGCTGATGCCGAAGCTCATGCACATGCGCGCGAGCCTTCTCGCCAGTGATCCATCCCTGGGTCGCGCTGGCCGCGCGCACTGCGGTTGGATTGTGCGACTCGCTCGGCGCAGGTGCGATCTTCCCATCCAGCGTCATCGCCGATTTCAAAGTCACTAGCGGTGTGTGTGTACGAATGTATTTTGCAAATGCTTCGTTCAGCTTGCGGGCCTCTTTTTCAAACAGACCTACTGACACTTCGATTCCAGCTTCTCGCAGCGACTCAAATCCTTTGCCGCAGACCAGCGGATTCGGATCCCTCATGGACGCGACTACCCGCCCGATTCCGGCCGACACAATCGCGCTCACACACGGCCCCGTGCGCCCCTGATGACAGCAAGGCTCCAGATTGAGATACAGCGTCGCCCCACGAGCCTTCTCGCCTGCCTGCTGCAGCGCAAGAATTTCGGCGTGCTTCAGTGCCTCATACGTATGGGAACCTTCTCCGACCACCGAACCGGCCGCATCAACAACCACCGCGCCGACGCACGGATTCGGTGACGTCAGGCCGACGCCTTCACGCGCCAATTCCAGCGCGCGTCGAAGGGGCTGTTCATCGGTTGAAGAACTGGTCATTGAAAATTCATTATTTCACCACGGAGACAAGGAGGCACAGGAGTCTGCAAAGCCGCTGGGACGCAATTACAAAGTTCGAGGTGGAAAAGCATCCCCAGGCTCGTCGTCCTCGGGTTCTTCGAGCGCCACGGCACCCGCTCTCCCCTTTGGACCACGTTTGCGTGGAGCAGGCACCACGGAGAATGGATCATCGACGGGTTCGGCAGGGTGGCTTGGAAGGAAGAGTGATCGAAGCATGCGCCAAACGGCCCAGAGGGCGCCTAGGACTATGAGAATTACGAGTGCGACAGACATTTTTTGTGGCCGCAAAAAGGTTAAGCGAACAGCGATTCGACGAACTCCCTGGCATCGAACGGCAGCAAGTCTCCCGCCTTCTCGCCCACGCCGACATAACGCACAGGGAGGCCCAACTCACGCGAGATCGCCACAACCACCCCACCCTTAGCCGTTCCATCCAGCTTGGCGAGAACGATTCCCGTCACACCCGCCGACTGCGTGAACAGCCGTGCCTGCTGCAGTCCGTTCTGACCGGTCGTTGCGTCCATTACCAGCAGAGTCTCGTGCGGTGCGCCCGGAATGATGCGCTGTGCCGTGCGCCGCATCTTTTCCAGCTCCGCCATCAGGTTGGTCTTGGTATGCAGACGCCCTGCGGTATCCACAATGACGTAGTCGCTATGCCGAGCTGTCGCGGCCTGTAACGCGTCGTAAAGCACTGCCGCCGGGTCGCCGCCTGGCTTGGTGCGAATGACTTCCGTCCCAGTGCGCTGTCCCCAGATTTCTAGCTGCTCGATAGCGGCGGCACGGAAGGTATCCGCCGCGCACATGAGGACGGTCTTGCCATCAGAGCGAAAGACCTGCGCCAGCTTGCCGATCGTTGTGGTCTTCCCGGTGCCGTTCACGCCGACAACCAGGATCACCTCAGGGGTGCCATCCACTTTCGTGACCGGCTGCGTGTTTGCCGCTGTGAGGATCGCCAGCAGCTCTTCTTTCAGCAGCCGCTTCAGTTCGTCCACGTTGCCGATCTGCTTGCGGTCAGCCTTCTCGCGGAGCGTCTGCAGGACTTCATGCGTGGTCGTCGTGCCTAGGTCGGCTGCGATCAGCGTAGCTTCGAGATCGTCGAGCGTCGAGCGGTCGATTTCCTTTGTAAACGCGACCGCATCCTCGATACGCTCACTGAGATTCTCACGCGTACGCGTCACCGCTTCCTTCATCCGGTCCAGGAAGCTGGGCTTCTGCTGTTCGTCGAGACTGCCGAAAAGCGTCTGAATCATGAGGGTCCCGCGGGAGAATCGCACTCCATTATATCGACGCCGAAGCTGAGGGTGCTTGGGGGCAGATCGGCTACTAGAATCGAGAGGTCTCTACCACCATAGCGGCATCTGCGTTTACTGAAGCGGGATCAGGCGCGGGTACGGATGCTACGGCCGCAATCTCAGTATGAATCGGTGCAGGCACTGGGTGAACTTGAATTTCTCCCCGCTCATATGCGGCAGTGAGTGCGGCAACGGCACGTGCATCGAGCCGTTTGCCTGAGATGTTATGAATGATGCGCAGGGCAGATTCGGCGTCGTGCGCCTGCTGGTAAGGACGATTTGTAGTCAACGCGTCAAATGTGTCGGCCACGGCAATGATGCGTGGCAACTGAGGAATTGCCTCATCTTTCAGCCCGCGGGGATACCCACGCCCATCGAGCGATTCATGGTGAAGCTCGATACCGGGGATCATGTTCTTGAGTTGCGCCACCGGACGCAGAATGTTGGCGCCCTTGGTGGTGTGAGTCTTCATGATCTCGAACTCTTCCGGCGTCAGTGCCCCGGGCTTTTTCAGGATCCGGTCTTCAATGCCAATCTTGCCCACATCATGAAGCTGCGCCGATATTCGAACGATCTCAACAAGATCCTCGCTCAGCCCCATCTCACGGGCGATCAGCACTGAATAGCGCCTGACCCGGTCGGAGTGGCCGCGCGTGTATGGATCCTTTTCGTCGACCGCGCCCGCAAGCATCTGAATGGAGCTCAAAAACAGCTCACGATTCTCCTTGGCGGCGCGCTTGAGGTCCTCGACGAACTGCTCCAGTTCCTCGGACATAACGTTGAAGGTTGCCGCCAACTCCCCGATTTCGGTACGGCTCTTCAACTGCACTCTTTGAGAAAAATCGCCCCGTGCGATGGCACGGCTGGACTGGGTGAGAATTTGCAGTGGATTTGTAATTCGTCGCGCAGCAAAAACGCTGATGCAGATGCTTAGCAGCACCGCCAGCAATGCCAGAAGCCGTGCGGTGCGCTGCATTTCAAAGACCCCGCGGTACGCTTCCGCACGAGGCTTTTGCACGATCACAGCCCAATCCAAATTGCTGACCGCACAATAAGTACCAAGCATCTTCACGACACTCTTGCCGCGATTCAGGTCGAACTCAGTTGTTGCCGCGACCTTCTGTGCCTTCCACTTGGGCTCAAGATTTGCGCCCGCATTAGGCTCAGCGAAGTTGCGTACGATTTCCAGGTTAGTCATGTCCTGGCCCGTGGCAAATTCGGGGGACGCCCCAGCTACCAGACGTCCTTGCCGGTCCACGACGTAAGGAGTCAGGCCGGCAAGATTCACATCCTGCAATCGGCGTATCAGGAAGCCCAGATCCTCAAAGGCGCCAATCATGCCGAGAAACCGTCCACCGTACATGACTGGGACGCTGACTAACATTACTGTCCGCGATGCCGTCCCGCTCCCTACGACCAGTGGCTGGCCGTTGTACACACGGCCTTCGTTGGCAGCGTCATAGGCATGCTCAAGCTCTCGCTGTAGAAATTCGTCTGGAGTGATGCACCCCGCAGAAATTCCTCGGTACTCGGAATTCAGCAATGTGGCGTATGCCAGGTCAGCGCAGGAGGCAACAAAATTCTCCAACAATGCCCGTAATTCAGGCGCCTCTACGTGTTCCGAGGTGAAATCTCCGCCGCTAGCCACCTGTGCCGCCGAGGCCAAATTAGCCATCACGATCCGTAGCGCTTGCTGGTGCTGCGAGATATCGTCGGCGAGCGAGCGCGTGACCGTGTTCTGCAGCAGACGCTCGTTTGTGATCAGGCGCTCACGGTTGATCGATTCCACTTGTTCCGAGTAGAAATACATCGGAACTACGCTGACCAGGATGAGGACACCCAGGATCACATACAGAATGGGGACACGCGATGGTAAGGTCAGCTTCAAGGGACAGAGGTACTCCCCCAGTCGGCGCAGACGGGTCTGATATCCCAAACTCTTTAAATTTTACTGTCTACAGAGGAGCCCAAGGAGGTGTAACCGAATTACGAAAGTACCGCTTGCGACGTATCTTTGGTGGACCTCAAGTGGAAAACGCTTAAGTTTTCAATCTCGGATGGACTTCAGTTTCTATAGACCACATACTCTATAGACCACATACAAGGTGCCGCCGGTGAGGTTGCATGCAGCATCGACGGTATTGTCGGAATTGATCTTGACCTTGCATTCGGCGGCAGCCGCACCGGGCACAATTGCTTCTCGGTTGTCAGGCATCGCAAGGGCTGTTTTCGTTGTATTGCCGCTTGGTAGCGCCAGAACTGCAAGAAGCACTCTGCCGTAGGCACGGGTGTGTTGTGGGCCAATGACCTGAAAGGCGTCTACCAAAACGACTGCCTTGTTTGTTTCTGCCTTCGCGGTTCGGTTTCTCTCGGTGGTATCTATCAGGCAGTTTATGCTGGTGACCAGGCTTTGAATTGTCGCTGTTGGATTGATATAGGTAACCTTTGGACAAGCTTGGCCGGCTGCGGATTGGATAAGCACAAGGGTGGCAGTCAGAGAAAGAATTTCGCGTGTCATAGCGGCTTATTCTCGCAGAACACTTGAATTCATATAGCCGCGTGGGGTGTCGGAAAGGAAACAGCACTATTCCTCCTGATCGACGATACCAGGGTTCCCTTTGCCGTCCGATCTGCCCATCGTATTCGCCGCGAAGATGTTAGCCTGAAGATTCTTCATCCAAAATAAGTAATTGCGAATCACGGTTGGGTACGTCACGCGGATCTCTGAAGTAGCAATATATTATGACCTTCGGGATCGTGCAGGACAGCCCATGTATCTTCGATCTGAACTAGCCAATCCTGCCCGATGGCCGCTATCGCGGACTTTAAATCAAGCACCTCAAAGAAAAGGACTGCCTTATATTTCGATGGATAAGACTCAGCCCCCTTCCGCTCCAGGCAAACAAAACCTGCACCACTGTCGAACTTAGCATGATGACCGACCTGCTCATCGGAAACTTCCAGCCCCATTGTTTCCTGATAAAACGTTTTTGCTCGCTCCAAATTCTCGAAATAAAGTTCGACGCCGACGAATCGCGCTCGAATCCGCCCCATAAATCCTCTCCGGCTTCCGACTAAAGTCCCGCAGAAGCGTCATTTCGGACGCGCTTATGCGAAGTGACTTCTACGCTGCTAGGAACTAAACGCTGTTTCGCTCTTGGCGCTGCGAGTCATCAGATCGTGGATAGCTTCCCGCGGCGATTTGCCCTGGTGCAAGATTGCATGCATCTGCTCGGTAATGGGCATTTCAATCCCTTCACGATGCGCTAGTTCGACGGCTGCGCCGGTTGTAAAGACACCTTCCGCAACCGCGCCGCGCATGCCGGCAATAATTTCCGCCAACTTGCGGCCCTGCCCGAGTTCCACGCCCACGCTGCGGTTGCGCGAGAGTCCGCCGGTACACGTCAGCACCAGATCGCCCAGGCCGGCAAGGCCAGACATGGTTTCCTGCCGTCCCCCACAGGCGACAACCAAACGAGTAATTTCCGCCAGACCTCGAGTAATGAGCGCCGCAATTGAATTGTGTCCCAGCCCCAATCCATCGCACACGCCTGCCGCTATTGCGATGATGTTTTTCAAAGCGCCGCCGAGCTCCACGCCCACGACGTCATCGTTCGTATATACCCGAAAACGAGGATCGCTAAACTCGCGCTGAACCGTTTCCGCCAGCTCGCAGTCCTTCGACGCCATGGTGATGGCGGTAGGGTCACCTCGGGCAACTTCTCTGGCGAAGGACGGCCCGCTGAGCGCCCCGATGCGAACGCCTCCTTGCTTTCCATTTACAACATCGGCGATGACCGCTGTCATGCGCATCAGCGTTTTCTCTTCCAGCCCTTTCGTTGCACTCACGATCAGCATGTCCGAACGCAGGTACGGGTGCATCTTCTCAAACAGACGACGGCAGTGCTGTGAGGGCATGACGCTCACCACGATTCCCGCGCCAGCCAGTGCATCTGCTAAATCATGCGTGGGAATTACGCTGTGTGGGATGATTTGCCCGGGCAGAAAAAGCTCATTTACGCGGCGCGATGAAATCGATTCAACGACTTCAGTTTCATGAACCCACAAACTGATTTCATGACGACCGCCGCGCCCAAGGACAATTGCAAGGCCAGTTCCCCAAGCGCCAGCGCCGATAATCGTGATGCGGCTCATGAGTGTCTCAAGTGAAAACGGGGTTCGGTGCCCGAAAGCAGCCGGCCGATGTTTTGGTGATGGCGAGCAATAATGAAGATTGAAGTCATACACATCACCACAATGTCAAATCTAGAAAAGTACTCTCGGTACAGAAACCACGCAAATAACGGAAATACAGCAGTGGCTGCGACGGAACTCAATGATACGTATCGCGAAACTAAAACCACGACCAGAAATACCCCTACGGCTGCGAGCATCGCATAAGGTGCCAGCAGAATGAATGCGCCTACGGCTGTGGCCACCCCTTTTCCGCCACGAAAATTCAGCCATACCGGGAAAACGTGACCGAGAATTGCGAACAACGCAGCAAGCGACATCATCAGGTACAAACGATTATCGTCAGAGCTCTCCCTTGTCCGATTGGCTATTAGTATCGCGAGGTATGCGGCGAGAAGTCCTTTACCCGCATCCAGCACAAGCGTGAGCGCACCCAGACCGGGAGAGGAACGCGCGACGTTAGTCGCTCCGATATTTCCACTGCCGCTCCGGCGGATGTCTTGCCCGCGAGACAAGCGGATCAGTATGTAGCCGAAGGGAATTGAGCCGAGCAAGTAACTGGAGGCGGCAGTCAGCAAAACCGGAATCATTGCGGGATAGGGCCTCTGGCAGGAGGAGCCTGCGCCGATAGCCGTCAGAATTACCGCGCTAGGATAGCGGAAAGCGCGCGATCTTGGTATAACGCGCTCCGCCCCGCTGGAGTTGACTCTGATATAGGAAGAACTCGCGGGCCGTTATGTTGCCGAACTGCGGGTCGGGAAGCGCCGCCAATTTTTCTTGCAGTCGCATGAAAACTTTGTTTGCCCGGTCGTCCTTGCGCCGGCCAGGTGCCCCTGAACCTGATCCGCCCCGCGCCAGCGTCAAATGCGGACTGAAAGGGCGGTTTTCCTTCGGTACGCCAAGCGTATTTGTAATTTCGTCAACCCTGGTTGCGAGACTTGCTAGTGGCGGGCCCGCTTGAATACCCACCCAGAATACGCGGGCTGCTTTGGCGGTGGGAAAGAAGCCATACCCGCCAAACGTGATCTCGATAGGCTCCGCCCGAACCTGCGCCAGACCAGACTTGATCTGTTCGACAATTTCTATCGGTTTCTCGCCGATGAACTTCAAGGTCACATGTAGAGAAGCTGCATTCACCCAGCGAGCATCAGGCGAGAAATTCTGCACGCCGTCCATGAACGTCTGGATGCGCTGACGTATGTCGTCATCCAGATCCAGCGCCACGAAAATTCTCATTGTGGGCCTTAAAACGGTTGGATCCTGCCTGTGTAAACCTTCGTGTCCCTTGTGGTTCTTTCTAACCACAAGGGACACGAAGTCACACAGAGGAACAACGCAGAAGTTTATTGGTTCAAAGCGTGGGTGTTGTTACGTTCTGCGATGGTGCGCCGAGCGTTCTCGGCGAGCTGTTTCGCTTGCGGCAAGAGGTCCAGCGCCTTGATGATTTGCGGGTCGGTTTCGGCGCGTACCTTCAGGCCTTCCTCTTGCCCGAAAGCGTCCACGAAAATCTCGCTCTTGATGCTGGAATGCAGCCACTCATTGTTCTCAATGAGTTCGCCTTCGGTATAGGGGATCTTTTCTTCATCCAGGAACTTTCGGAACTCCTGCAGCACGGCGTCGTCCACCTCGAAACTCTTCGTGGGATGGTGGCCCACGACGTAACGCTTCGCAAAATTAAAGAAAGCGTAGTGTTGCAACAACGAATCCTGAAAGTGGTTGGTCTTCAAGGCTGCGATCTTTACGTCCGGAGTAATGCCTCCGCCGCCATAAACGGTGCGGCCGCTGTCCGTCAGCTTGATTTCATGCGCCGCGCCATTGTTGTTGCCGTTTTCTTCGCTGGTACGGTTGAAGTAGTAGTCGTAGAGTGACACATTCGAATAGTCACGCTGAATCAGGCGGCCGCTGGGTGTGTAGTACTTGGCAGTGGTTAGTGCCAGTCCGGTGTTCTCGGACAGCGGATAAACCGTCTGCACCAATCCCTTGCCGAAGGTAGTTTCGCCTACAACCAGTCCACGATCATGGTCCTGAATCGCTCCAGCCACAATCTCCGCAGCCGAGGCAGTTCCACGATTTACGAGCACAACAAGAGGGTATTCCTTGCCGCCATTACCGTGCGCGGCCACATAGCGTTTCTCCGCCGAAGACCGTCCATGGTGAGAAACAATCAGCTGCCCTTTACGCAAAAACTTGTCGGCAACCCCAACTCCCTCGTTCAGAAGTCCGCCCGGATTCTGCCGCAGATCAAGGATCAACCCCTTCAGATCACCCATCTGCTCCAGTGCATCCGCCACTTCGTGTTCAGTAGTCTCATTGAATCCGGAAACGTGCATGTACCCGATCCCGGGATGAATCATGAAGTGCAGATCAACGCTGTAACGCGGAATCTCGTCGCGGACCACCGAGAACTCCAGCGGTTTATCGGATCCCTCGCGCAGGATCGTGATATGAACCGTGGTCCCTTTTGGCCCCTTCAGCAGATCAGCCACCTCGCTGGTGCTCATATTGTCCGTCGGCTTGCCATCCACGGCAACAATGATGTCGCCTGGACGAATGCCGGCCCGGTATGCGGGAGTGCCCACAAAAGGCGCAATTACGATCACTTTGTTGTTCCGAGGCCCCACCGTCATACCCACACCGTAGTATTTCCCACGCTGGTCTTCTCGGAGCAGGGAATAAGCCTTGGGATCGAAGAAGTTGGAGTGCGGATCGAGCACGTGCAACATGCCCGGGATAGCGCCGTTGTAGATGGCTCTATCGGCATTTACCGGTTCGGCATAATTCTGTTCCACCACGTCGTACACCGTAGTGAACTGGTGAACACTCTCACGCATGTCGGAGTCGCCGCCAGGCGCTGCCGCCGGAGTGATCTTCTGCCCGAAGACCATGCCCAGAAAACCGCAGGTGATGAGAATAAAAACAACAAGGAAGAGTGTGCGACGAGAGCTGCGAACCATCTTCAAAATCCTTCGCGTGGGCTATTAAACAAAAAGGCCCAAAGAGCGGGTCTAAGCGCAGTATAGCATGGCACTTTGCGGCATAGCCGGGCCAAATCAATCCCAAGTAATCGCTCAGATAAGCCTGCATCTTATAAGATGCTGCAACACTGCTGCGGGTTCCCGCACGTCTAGAACTCATCGGACCGGGGACGGGGTTGGCCGCAATCCACTCCGGGCAGTATCATGAAACTATGAATTTGGGCTTCCCCGAAATGGCGTTTCTGTTCGTTTTGGCCCTGCTCATCTTTGGGCCAAAGAAGTTGCCGGAAATCGGCCGGCAGATCGGACGGGCGCTCAACGAATTCAAGCGCGCCTCGAACGAGTTCAAATCACAGATCGAGTCCGAGATCAATCAGCTGGATCTGGAAAACCAGCGCCAGACGATCCTGCCACCCGCGTCCCCACTGCCGGAAAGCATTGCTTCCGCGAGCCCGACCGAGCCTGCACGCGAACCTGAGCTAAGCCCTGCCGCCAAGGCGCCTGATGCCTGAACTTGCCGCAGAATTACCTCCGGCCGAACAGCCGCAAGAATCAATGCCCGCCATGAGCTTCCTGGAGCACCTGGAGGAGCTCCGGCATAGGATCATTTATGCTCTGATCGCAGTTGGCATCGGCTTCTTCGCCTGTTGGGCATACGCGGAGCACATCTACGAGATCATTCAGCGGCCTGTCATCGAGGCCCTCAAACACAACGGCATCCCCGAGAAGCTTGGATACCTGAACCCGACCGAGCCGTTCAATCTTTACCTGAAGACTGCCTTTCTGGCTGGTTTGTTCGTTGCCTCTCCATTTGTGCTCTACCAGGTCTGGATGTTTATCTCTCCGGGCCTCTATCGCCGTGAGAAGCGCTACGTGCTGCCGTTCATGTTCAGCACGATTTTCCTATTCCTGGGCGGCGGATATTTTGGCTACAAGATAGTTTTCCCCGCCGCACTCGACTTCCTGATCGGCTACGGCAGGCAGTTCCAGCCGATGATCACCGTTGGCGAATATACGGACCTGTTCCTCACCGTTATTCTCGGCCTCGGTCTGGTTTTTGAGCTGCCAATACTTGTGTTCTTCCTCTCTCTGATGGGAGTGATAAGCGCCGGTTGGATGTGGCGTAACGTGCGCTACTCTATTCTCGTGATCTTCATCATTGCCGCAGTTCTTACCCCCACGACCGACATTTTGAACATGTGCATTTTCGCCGCTCCCATGGTTGCGCTGTACCTGGTGAGCATATTGGTCGCTTGGCTAGTGCATCCCACGCGGCGAAGGTTGCGGCAGACTCGAAAAGAGCAATGAGGATCTCATTCCTCACCTTGAAGAAGCTACTCTGGCGCGTGTGTCTGCTTGTCACCACGATTTCTTT
The DNA here is from genome assembly GCA_003224905.1 of Acidobacteriota bacterium. GTDB lineage: Bacteria > Acidobacteriota > Terriglobia > Terriglobales > Acidobacteriaceae > QIAA01. Next base: position 77,212 of record QIAA01000179.1, on the reverse strand, counting down.
AAGCCTGATAGCGTTGCCGACGCCACCTTCACCCGCGCGCCCTCGTTCGCAGCGGAATAGTTCTCCTGCACGCTTGAACTTCAACGCCAATCGTGCCATGCAGTACACCCGCGAGGTCGTCGCATTCGGCCCGCGGCCAATTGGAAGCGCGAATCACAAGAAGCTGGAAAACTACATTCTGGCTCATCTGAAAGGTGACACCGTCGAGGACGATTCCTTTAGCGCCGATACACCGGAGGGCCAGTTTCCGGTGCACAACATCATCGCCAAATTTTCAGGAGCCAAGGACGGTATCATCGTCATTGCTGGCCACTACGACACAAATTACCCGTTGCGCGATACCGGATACGTCGGCGCTAACGACGGCGGTTCCTCAACCGCGATACTCCTGGAACTCGCCAATCAGTTCCGGGGGAAAAAGCGCGATGGATACAGCGTATGGTTGCTGTGGACTGACGCTGAAGAAGCCGTGAAACAATGGAGCCCGACGGATAGCCTATACGGCACTCGGCATCTGGCTGAGAAGTGGCAGAACGACGGTACCCTCAAACGAATCAAGGCGTTTCTTTTGGCCGACATGATTGCCGACGCCGACCTGAACGTTGAGCGTGACGCCAACTCCACCCCCTGGCTCGAGGATTTGGTTCTGCAGGCCGCAACTGGTCTCGGCTATCAGTCACATTTCTTCGCGCGCACAATTCCCGTCGAAGACGATCACCTTCCTTTTGTTCATCGAGGAGTTCCTTGCGCCGATCTCATCGATCTCGATTATGGTTACGGGGGCGTCTTCCACCACACGCCGCAAGACACGCTCGACAAGCTCAGCCCGAAGAGCCTGGAAATTGCGGGCCGCGTGATCTTGGAAACAACGCGTTTACTGGATCAAAAATAAGCCCAACCCTGCGCTCTTGCGGCGGCGGCATCTGCGGTTAGTCTTTGCCCTTTTCCAAGTTTTCGTTTCTAATTCTGCCTCATGCGAAAAAGCCATGCCCTTCTTCGAATTGGCCGACATCCCGGAAAGGATTGGTCACCGCGTCGATCGAGCAAATGATGCGCGACGCTCAAAGGGTACGGCGTGTGGAAGGAATGGGAGATGGAAAGCGAGGCAGGAAAGATTAGGCTGCTTTCGATCTGATCTCTGCCATATAAAAATTTCTCAGGTTCGTTGCTGCTTTGCTCGGATGTGCTTCGTTTCGCAGTTTCAACTCAAGAGCTGTCGACGCCTAACTCCTTATCATACATAAACATACAGCGCATGCCCATCGTAACTCCAACTGGCAAGTCCCGTGCTCTGTACACTGTGGGACGCAAGCAGCCGATTCCCAGCCCAGGGAATGTAGCAGGCCCAGGATTTCAGAAGTTTGTAGAATCTGTGAGCAGAGAGGAAGGAGCTCTCCCAAGATGACTCGCACTTCGTTAATCGTTTTGCTGGCACTGACCACGGCGGCAACCGTCGGATGCTCTAGCAAGAAGTATGTTCGCCAAGAGACCACACCGCTCATCAACAAGACTAACGAACTCGACGACCTTACCGCCAAGAATACGAACGCGATCAAAGATGTTGATGCGCGCGCGCAAGCGGGAATCCAGCAGGTGAACGCGAAGACCACCGAGGTCGAGCAGAAAGCCCAGTCCGCGACGCAACAAGCTGGTCAAGCCCAGACTTCGGCCGACAATGCGGTTCACCGCGTTGACAGTTTGACGAATACGGTCGCCAATCTGGATAACTATCGCGTGGTGACTGAAACCTCAGTCCACTTTGGCTTTGACAAAGATAATCTGACCAAGAAGGCTCAGGAAGCGCTCGACCAGCTTGCCAACGACGTTCCCAATACTAAGGGCTACATCATCACCGTAGAAGGCGGCACAGATTCGGTCGGCAACCAGGAGTATAACTACGGCCTGAGCGAGCGCCGGGCCGATTCAGTGATCCAGTACCTGGCTTCCAAGCACAGCATTCCCGCCCACAAGATTTACCTGGTCGGGTTGGGCAAGGACAAGCCGGTAGACGACAACAAGACCCGCGACGGCCGCGCCAAGAATCGCCGCGTGGATGTCCGGCTGATGACGAACACCGTGGAGGGCTCCACGCCGGCAGCCACCACGAACCCGTCGATGTAAAAGAATTTCCCTCCTCCCCGGAGGACTTCGCCAACATGGGCCGTTTCTTCTCCCCCGAGAAACGGCCCTGTTTTTTCCTACTACTGCAGTTCCAGCTTCATCTTCGCGTCCCTTGGGTAATCCAGTCCGCTGACCACAGTTTTGGTGACTGAGCCTCTGAGACGGTATCCTGCTAGGCCGTGTCTGCTATTAGACGCTTTTTCGAACTGGATAAAGCTGGCACAACGTTCAGCCGCGAAATCGTGGCCGGAGTGACTACGTTTCTCACCATGTCATACATCGTGGTGGTGAATCCTGCGGTACTAATGGCCGCAGGAATTCCCGCAGGACCGTCCATGGTGGCTACAGTCCTTACCGCCATATTTGGCACGCTTCTCATGGGCCTGTACGCCAAGCGCCCATTCGCCATCGCTCCTTACATGGGAGAAAACGCGTTCATTGCTTTCAGCGTGGTACAAGGACTGGGCTATCGATGGCAAACGGCGCTAGCGGCCGTCTTTGTTGCAGGCGTGGTGTTTCTGTTAATCACAGTTCTTCGCCTCCGGCAATGGCTGGTGAACGCCGTTCCGACCGTCCTTCGCTACAGTTACGCGGTCGGAATCGGACTTTTCCTGACGTTCATTGGTCTGAACCAAACCGGAATCGTGCAACTGGGGCGTCCCGGCGCGCCTTTGCGCGCAGGCCATTTGACCGCTGCCCCAGTGCTGGTGGCAATCTGCGGATTTCTCGTCACTGCCATTCTGATGATTCGCAGTTTTCGCGCTGCAATATTCGCCGGGATTGTTGTGGCCACGTTTGCCGCCTATCTATCCGGTGTGGCGCCTGCACCACGAGCTTGGGTGAGCATGCCGCCTTCGCTCTCGCCCATTTTTCTCAAACTGGACTTTTCCGGCGTTCTCACATGGGGCTTCTTCCCGGTTGTCCTGACGATTTTCATCATGGCCTTTGTTGACACGATGGGCACATTGATTGGCGTCTCCGCCCGCGCAGGGTTTCTGGATGAGAACGGAAACCTGCCGCAGATCGAACGGCCCATGGCGGCGGATGCGCTCTCGATCATCTTCGCCTCCATCGTGGGCACTACCACCTCGGGTGCATTCATTGAATCCGCTACCGGGGTCGAAGCCGGTGGGCGCACCGGCCTCACTGCAGTTGTCACGGCGCTTTGCTTTGTAGGGACACTTTTCTTCTCGCCGTTCGTTGGCGCCATTCCGCCACAGGCGTACGGATCAGCTTTGATCGTTGTAGGCTTGCTGATGGTCTCGCCCGTCACGAAAATTCCTTTTAACGATTTCACCGAGCTCATACCGGCGTTCACAGTAGTCGCGCTGATGAGCTTTACGTACAATATCGGAATCGGAGTCACAGCCGGGTTTGTGCTTTTTCCACTCTGCAAACTTGTCGCAGGACGAGTGCGGGAAGTGAAGCCGGGCTTGTGGGTTCTGACGGGAATGTCGCTGCTGTTTTTTGTATTTTATCCGTACACATGACGAGTCACGCGAATACGCATTGGCCCCTATTAGCGCGGAGCAGGTTTTGTCGGGAGCTCAATTAATCGCCGATGAAAGCAAACTGGCCTGCCTGTCTTCACTTGATCCAAAAAAGACACACACGGCGATGGGCAAAAATTACAGTTTTTTTGTTTACCGCTTTGCCGCTGCTGCACAGCCAGGACATCCCCCGGGCGCAACTGTTCGGCGGTTACTCGTATTTGAACTTCGATAGCCGCTCTTTCGGATTTGCCAACCGCTCCTCGCTGAATGGCTACACAGTTTCACCCGCCTTCAATATTACCTACGGACTCGGTGTTGTGGCGGAGGTGAGCGGCCAATACGGATCGCGAATGAATTTTCGTGACGTCACCATTGGACCGCAGTTCGTTTACGGGCGAGGTAATCTGGTTTTCTCTGGCCACGCCCTGTTCGGCAGTACTAGAAGCTTTGTAAACGTTGGAGCGGGAGAACGTGACAGAGAGCGGGGCGCGCTGCTGGGAGGCGCTCTTGATCTAGGTATTTCCTCTCGATTCGCGATCCGAGTATTTCAAGCCGATTACGTGCGTAGTACTTTGTTCGACGGCAAACAAAATAGTGTCAGGATTTCAACCGGTCTGGTGTATCGGTGGCACAGTATCAAGCGTAAGCGCAGGCCCATCACGGCTCCCTGATGCATGTTCATTTTGCGGGTAGAGTGAAGTAGAACACCGAACCTCGCCCCACCTGGCTGGTTACGCCGATCTTCCCGCCATGTAGTTCGATGATTGCCTTGGCAATGGCCAGTCCCATTCCCGTGCCTTGAATTGCCATGCGCTGTTTCTGTCCGCGATAAAATTTCTCGAAGATCATGTCTTGCTCCATTTCGTCGATCCCCGCTCCATGATCTGCGACGCTAGTGAGGATCTCCGAATCGCGGAGTTCCGCGCTCACGTGAATAGCAGTGGAGGGTAGTGAATATTTTCCGGCATTCTCCAGAAGGTGCACCAGTACCTCAGTGACGCGCTCGACGTCCATGCGCACCGCCGGCAGGCTCGACGGAAGGTTTACTTCGAGGGGGTGCTCTTGTAACGCTTGTTTCGTAATTTGCATTGCCGCCTGAACAGGTTCGTTGATCTGGTGTGGTTCGAAGTGGAATTGAAGCTGGTGTGAGTCCAGTTGCGCTACTTCTGCGGCCTCCCCTATGAGGCGGTTCAGCCTGTCACCCTCTTCATTAATGACCATGAGCAAGTCGCGGCGTTCGGGTTTTTCCAGTTGCACATCGGAGAGAAGCGTTTCTGCCGACGCCTTGATTGCAGTCAAGGGAGTGCGAAACTCATGGGTTACAGAATCCAACAGCACCGAGCGCAGGCGGTCACTCTCGCGTGCCGCCTCACTCTTAGTCAATTTCTCAACTGCATTAGCACGCTCGATTGAAATTGCTGCCAGGCTGCCGATTGCCTCGAGGCTCTCACGAGAAAGTTCACACTCGGATAATGCAAGGCTGCCAACGGAACGCACCCCGATACGCAAAGGCATGTAGCAAAGCTTGTGATCTCGGTCCAACACCGGCTCGCCACGGCTGCTAATGGCCTTCAACTGGTCCATAGAGAACAAAGCCCGGCTCGGTTCGTTGAAGTAGTACGCCTGTTGCCTGCCTTCCACATACAGCGCGGCACCCGTCACTTCGAAGGAATCTACGATGTATTTGGGAATCGTATTCAGCAGCTCAAAAACATTATCACTTACCAGAAGTTGCTGGCTGAAAGAATAAAGTCGTTCAACTTCGCGGCGGCGCCGGTTTGCGTGCAGAGCCTCGCGGCGGGCGCGTTCGGAAAGCTGGCTGGCCAGAACGGCCGTCAACAGAAAAGCAAACAGCGCGATCCAGTTCTGGGGGTCTGCGATTGTGAAACGGAAAAGCGGAGGCAGAAAAAAATAGTTATATGCCACCTTCGCTAAAATGGCTGAGAAGATTGCGTAGCGAAGTCCCCAAGCGGCGGAAATCAGCAGGATTACGAGCAGCAGGCTGAAGCCGACAGTGGCGGGATTGACATGCAACCACCTGAAATACACGAACACGATGGCAGAGACAGTCGCAGCCGAGATTGTGAAGCGTAATATTGGATTTTGCGTCACTCCCTTCACGCGGGAATTGTAGCTTATTCGTCTTGTAACTCCGCACCGAGGATGACAGGAATGCCTAAAACCCCGGAGCAGTGGCTGGAAGAGACAACACCGCAGACAAAACAAGCTATCTTCAAGCTCTTCCTCGGGTACGCGCCCGGGGTGGGAAAGACTTTCAACATGCTCAGTGAAGGCATCCGGCGACATAGCCGTGGAGAAGAGGTTGTTATCGGTATGGTGGAGACTCATGGCCGCAAAAATATTGTGGAGTTATCTTCGAAGCTCGAGACCGTGCCCAGGCGCAAGCTGCAATATAAGGGAACTGTTTTCGAGGAAATGGATGTCGATGCTATCCTCGCCCGCCGCCCCCAGGTAGTCTTAGTCGACGAACTGGCGCACACAAACATTGAAGGCAGCAAGCACGCCAAGCGGTACGAGGATGTGATGGAACTTCTGGACGCTCACATCGACGTGCTCTCCACCATGAACGTACAACATATCGAAAGTCTGATGCCCATGGTACATAGCATTACCGGGGTTCACGTGCGCGAAACGGTACCGGACTGGGTCATACAAAAGGTGAATGAGATCGTGCTCGCCGATTTAACACCGGAGGCCCTGCAAACGCGCATGCGCCGCGGCGATATTTATCCATTGGACCGTGCTGAAAGGGCGCTTGGGCACTTTTTCCGTCCGGGCAATCTGATTGCGCTGCGAGAGCTGGCTTTGCAGCAGGTAACGAGAGCTGTGGATCGCAGCCTGGAATCCTACCTGGAAAAAGAAGGCCTGGAGAAGAATCTCGGCATTCAGGAGCGAATCGCGGTATGTGTAAGTTCAAGTCCTGCGGCTCAATACCTGATTGCACGAGCAGCGCGTATGGCCGAGCGCATCGAGGCTGAGCTGATGATCATCTACGTGGATATTGGAGCCGACGAGAATCCGCAGGATGAACGTAGCCTGGCGGAGAACCTTCGTTTCGCTGAGAACCTGGGAGCCAAGATAGTGCGCACGAAGGGCCGCAGTGTTGCAGAGGAAGTAGCCAAGCTGGTCCGGGAAAAGCACATCACGCAGGTGGTGTTCGGGAGATCGGCACAAGTGGGGTGGCGCAGGTACTTATATCTGTCTGCTATACATAAATTCTTGCGCGTTGCTCCGCCGGTAGATGTCCACATCGTGACTCAGGAGATCAAGTAAGACGCTATGCCCAATGCGGCGAAAGGCAACATTCTGGTCGTGGACGATGAAGCCCAAATCACGCGTGTGCTGCGTACCAGTCTTTCAGCGCAGCGTTACGATGTGCGCATCGCCAACGACGGCGAGATGGCTCTTGAGATCATGAAGGACTGGACTCCGCAGCTCGTCATTACAGACCTCGCCATGCCGAATCTGGATGGCATAGCGCTTTGCAAACGAATTCGCCAGAGTTCGCAGATTCCGATCATTGTGCTTTCCGTGCGCGGCCAGGATCGCACCAAGGTTGAGGCGCTAGACGCGGGTGCAGACGATTACGTGACGAAGCCCTTCAGCATGAATGAACTCCTGGCGCGCGTGCGGGCCCAGTTGCGGCGTCTGCCAACTGCCGAGAGCGTACAACAACAGATTCGATCTGGTGACTTTGAGATCGATCTCGAAGTGCGATCGGTGAAGGTCGAGGGACGAGAAGTTCACCTTACTCCGAAGGAGTTTGATTTGCTACTTTACCTCGCAAAGCACCGCGGAAAAGTTGTAACTCACCGCAAGGTGCTTGCCGAGATTTGGGGCCCCAACAGCACCGAGCAACCGGAATATCTGCGAGTGTTCGTTGGCCAGCTAAGGAAGAAAATCGAAGTTGATCCCTCTTCGCCTAAGTATCTTATGACCGAGCCATGGGTCGGCTATCGCTTCGAGCCGGGGTCGGATCAAGGAGAAGATTAAGAAAACCAATCTCCCAACCAGTTCCTACATTCCGTGCGTTCCCTAGCGCACACCGCCAAATCTTGTGTTTGCTACAATGCAAACAGTTTTCCCACAATGAAGTGTCCCTTCTGCGGGTTTGAGAACGACAAGGTCGTCGATTCTCGCGAGAGTAAGGAAGCGGACTCCATCCGCCGCCGGCGCGAGTGTCTGAAATGCGAAAAGCGCTTCACAACCTACGAACGCATCGACGAAATTCCCTACATGGTGGTCAAGAAAGATGGACGGCGCGAGAAATTTGATCGACAAAAGGTCTTGAATGGGCTTTTGCGCGCTTGTGAAAAGCGGCCGGTGCCGATCAGCAAGCTGGAGCAGATCGTAAACGAAGCTGAGGGCTTTGTGATCGAATCTCCCGAGCGGGAGCGCAAAACCAGCGAACTGGGCGAACTAATCATGAATCGTCTGCGCCGTTACGACAAGGTAGCGTATGTGCGTTTTGCGTCAGTTTATCTGGATTTCAAAGATGTGCAGGAATTCATGACTGAGTTGAAGGATCTACTGAAGACCAAAGAACCAGCGGAACCACGCAATAAAGCAGTTATGAAGTGATCCGCCTGCAAAATCCCCGGTGATTCAATGAAACCAGCACACAAAATTACTCTCATCCCTGGGGATGGCATCGGCCCTGAAGTAACGCGGGCTGCCGTGCGCATTCTCGAAGCCACCGGCTTGAAATTTGAATGGGAGAGCTTTCAGGCTGGTGCAGAGGCTTACGAGAAATACAAAGAATACATTCCTAAGGAGCTGATCGACTCGATCGAGCGCACTCGCGTGGGGCTGAAAGGGCCAGTCAGCACGCCGGTGGGCGGCGGATTTTCCAGCATCAATGTGGCTTTGCGCAAGAAGTTCGAGCTCTACGCCAATTTCCGTCCCATTCGCAATCTGCCGCACATCCCGACACGCTATCCGGACGTAGATCTCATTATTATTCGGGAGAACACAGAAGGCCTGTATTCGGGACTCGAGCACGAGGTTGTCCCCGGAGTTGTCGAGAGTCTGAAGGTGATCACTGAAAAGGCTTCTACCCGGATTGCCCGCTTTGCCTTTGAGTACGCGCGGAAGAATCAGCGCAAGAAAATTCACGCAATCCACAAGGCCAACATCATGAAGCTCTCTGACGGCCTCTTTCTGCGCTGTTGCCGTGAAGTCGCCAAGGCATATCCCGAGACCACGTATGGCGAGCACATCGTGGACAACACCTGCATGCAACTGGTGATGAACCCATATCAATACGACATGCTGGTGATGGAAAATCTTTACGGCGATATTATTTCTGATCTCTGCGCCGCTTTCGTTGGCGGCTTGGGCCTGGTGCCCAGCGCGAATTTGGGCGAGCAATGCGCGATCTTCGAAGCAGTCCACGGCTCAGCACCGGATATTGCGGGCAAGAACATCGCCAATCCTACCGCTGTGATCCGCTGTGCTCTGCTAATGCTGCGACATCTTGGGGAGCATGAGGCGGCGCTGAAGGTACGAGATGCACTGGAGAAGGTCTATCGCAATCGCGAGAAACTCACCCGCGACGTCGGCGGAAAAGCGGGTACCTCTGAATTCGCCGATTCGGTAATTGAAATGATGGAATCCAGCGCCGCTGTCTCGCCTGCAACGCAGGTTTCCCGCGCCTGATAGGCAAACTGAAGCCATCCAGGTGGCGTCAAGCTGCTTGTGTAAATAGGTTGAGGGTGCGGGTTTTCCATTCCAGGTTAAATCTCTGGAAGATGGAGTAGATGATGCGGTCGACGCTTTCTACGTTGACAAAGCAAACCATGGGCCGGGTGCGGCGGCGTACTTCCACGAAGCAGCGCTCGATCACGTTGGTAGTGCGCAGTTTGCGCCACAGGTGCCGGGGAAAAGCGAAGAACGACAGCAGCTCCGGCAGATCCTGCTGCAGCCGCCGGACCATGGCCGGGTAAGCTCGGCACCAGCGCGAGCGGAAAAGGCGAAAGGCGGATACCGCCTGCGTCCGGCTCTCGGCCCGATAGATCGCCTGGGCTCCCGCTTTGACTTGGTCGTAATCGCGCTTCCGCGCTTTCTCTAGAATGTTCCGCATCTTGTGCACCCAGCAGCGTTGATGCCGCACGCGCGGATAGACGGTGCGAATCGCCGCCGCCAACCCGGCGCAGCCGTCAGTGAGAATCAGGCCCAGCCCTTGGCCTTCCAGTCCACGTCGGTAGAGGTCTTGCAACAGCGCCTCCCAGTCGGCTTGGCTTTCGCCCTGGCTGCGCAAGAAAGCCAGCAAGTGCCGGCGGCCATCCCGGTGGACGCCGTACGCCACCAGCATCTGCACCTGCTTGCGGCCCGCCGGTCGCCGCACCCGCAAGCTCACGCCATCCAGAAACAGATAGACATAGTCGTCGCCCAACCGGGCCTGATGAAACTGCCGCACCGCCTCATCCAGATCCCGCGTCAGCTTGGACACCGTTTGCGCGCTCACCGTTTCTCCAGTGATAGTCGCTACCACTCGCCCCGCCTGTCGCGTCGAAATCCCTCGTAAAAACGCCTCGCGGATTAACAGCGAGACTTCTTCGGCTCGCCGCTGAAACCGCTGCAGTCCCACCGGCAGAAAACTCTTCTCCCGGGTGCGCGCGATGCGCAACCGAATCGTCCCAAAACGAGTCACAAAATCCCGCTCGTAGTAGCCATTGCGGTAGACGCGCCGCTTTCCCCGCCTCCGTTCATACCGCCCCCAGCCGGAAAACCGGTCGCGCTGCCGCTCCGACTGCAACTCGAAAAACCGCTGCCAGGCTTGCCGGGTTTGCCCATACAGCTCGCCCCAGAAGCTCTCTTTCATCTCTGCTAGAAAATGTTGGAAATGTTCGCTGATCGGGATTATCTTCGCCATCGGGTGTAGGTCTCCTTTTCTAGGAAAGGCTTTTGCTTGCTAGGCCAAAGCCAACTTACACCCTCTTGCCTTTTACACAATCAAAGTTACGTCACCAGCCATCCAGTCGGGTTTGACAGCTCCTTTTCGCGCAGCCTATACTGCCGCCCCTTGCCAGAATTCCCTTTCGGAGGCCTCCCATGCTGAAAACGTTCCTGGCCGGTCTTGTGACTTTCATCCTCGTGTTCGGCAGCTTCAGTCTTGCAGAGGAACATTCCAAAATCCATCAGCCTACGCTCAACCCGCAAAACAGCGGAACTGTGAGCGGGTTGATTGCGGTCAGCCCGGTAAATTCGCGCGTTGTCTGGGCGTCCGGACGCGATGGCACATTTGTTGTGACGACTGATGGAGGAGAACACTGGCGGGCCGGGGTTGTGCCTGGAGCCGAAGCGCTGCAATTCCGCGACGTGCAGGGCTTCAGCGAGAAAGTCGCGTACCTGAACTCCATTGGTGATAACCCGACGGATTTTCGTATCTACAAGACCGTTGATGGTGGCGCGACCTGGGCTATGGAGTTCGAAAACCATCTTGCCGGCGCGTTCTATGACTGCTTCGCGTTCTGGACGCCACGGCGGGGGATTGTTCACAGCGACTCAGTGAACGGAGTCTTTCCGGACCTCCGCACTACTGATGGAACGACCTGGCAGGACATCAGCGCGAATCTGCCTCCAGCATTGCCGGGAGAGTTTTCATTCGCATCGAGTGGCACTTGTCTTACGACACAAGGCGGCAGGAACGCGTGGATTGCCACCGGCGGCGCGGCGATGGCAAGAGTCCTGGCTACCCGAGACGGCGGGGACACGTGGAATGCATATGACACTCCGCTCTTTAGTTCGCCCAGTGCGGGCGCCTTTACGGTGGCGTTCCGCGATCCCTGGCACGGCATTGTGGGCGGCGGCGATTTGGACCCCAGCGATCCGAGTAGCGCGGAGACAGCAATCTCTGAGGATGGCGGCAGAATTTGGAAACGCACGAATAAGCCTCCGGTGACCGGAGCTATCTTCGGCTTGAGTTATCTGCATCGGGTTGGAAATGGACAAGGTCAAGGAGAAGGAGACGAACGTGGCCGCCCCGTGGTCATCACGGCGAACGATGGGGGAGCAGCGTGGACTCCCGATGAAGGAAGCACCTGGTTTACATTGCGGGACGTGACGGGCTACTGGGCTGTTGCGTTTGCGAACCCGCAGGCCGGGTGGTTCGTGGGTACGGACGGGCGCATTCTGAAGATCAGCTTTTGAAATCAAGGACTGAATTGACACATAATACATGTACACGTAGACTGTGTACGTGAACTTGACTTTGTCAGTAGATGAACAGACCGTTGCTCGTGCCCGCAAGAAAGCGCAAGCCCTTGGCAAGAGTCTCAATCAGCTGATCCGTGATTATCTTCAACGGCTAGCTGGCGGCGACGACGCCGAGAGGAGTATTGCGGAGTTCAGGAAACTTTCCGGACAGGGCCACTCGCGCGGCTGGCGCTTCAACCGCGACGAGATTCATGAGCGTTCGTAGCTTCTTCGATACCAACATCCTCATCTACGCCGACGACAACACTGCTCCAGCGAAACGAGAACGCGCCCTTGACCTGTTAGGTGAGCACCGTCGCGCCGGAACGGGAGTGCTTTCGCTGCAAGTGCTGCAGGAGTATTTCGTCGCCGTGACTCGCAAACTGCATCTCGATCCGCGGCTCGCGCGTCGTAAAGTCGAACTCCTGGCCGAGTTCGACGTGGTCGCTCCTGACGTTACAGACATTCTGGCCGCCATCGATCTCCATCGTCTTCATCAGCTGTCCTTCTGGGACGCTTTAATTCTCCGAGCAGCCAAGCAGGGCGGGTGCGGCACTGTCTTCTCCGAAAATCTGCAAGATGCCAAAGAGATTGACGGCCTTCGCATCGTCAACCCATTCCGAAGAGTGTCAAATTGACCGGCAGCAATGACTCATTTCGCCAGGAACTATGTCACAAAATTCTCTCGTGCGCATAGCCGCCTGAACTTAGAGCTGTAAGCAATTCGACGATATGCTCCGGGCCGCGCGTTTCCATGGTGATCTCAATTGTGGTTTCCCCGAGATTGACACCGTGGTACGCGCGGTCATAGGCGGTCTCGACGATGTTAGCCCGATGCTCTGCCAGGATGCCGGTAAGCCCGTGCAGTGCGCCAGGATAGTCGGGGAGATGGATGCGCAGACGAACCAGGCGTCCATCCTTGACCATACCGCGCTCAATGATGCGGGCGAGCAGCGTGACGTCAATGTTCCCGCCGCTCACAATCGCGATGACCTTTTTTCCTGAGAGTGCCACGCGTCGATTCAAGAGCGCGGCCATAGCTGCCGCCCCTGCCCCTTCAGCCAGAGTTTTCTCCTGTTCGAGCAAAAGCAAGATAGCATTCGCAATTTCCTCTTCCTGAACCGTAACGATGTCGTCTACATACTTGCGGATCAAGGGCAGCGTCCGCGCGCCAGCGCGGCGAACGGCGATGCCGTCAGCAATCGTTACCGCAGCGGGTATCGTCACGGGTCCATCGCCATCCAATGCGGCCTTCATCGAAGGCAACCGGGCTGGCTGAACTCCAATAACCTGAATGCTGGGTTTGCTCTCCTTGAGCGCACACGCGACTCCGGCAATGAGACCGCCTCCCCCGATAGGAACTACGACGGCATCGAGATCAGGATGTTGTTCGAGCAGCTCGAGTCCGAGAGTGCCCTGGCCAGCAATGACCACGTCATCGTCGAAGGCGTGGACGAAGACGAAATGCTCGTGCTGGCTGCGACGGATGGCTTCTTCGAAGGCTTCGTCGTAGTTTGCGCCGTGCAGGATAACCTCGGCACCGTAGCCGCGAGTAGCCGAGACTTTAATCAGAGGCGTTGTCAGCGGCATGCAGATCATGGCCCGGATTCCCAGTCGCGCCGCATGGTAGGAGACCGCCTGGGCATGATTTCCCGCCGAGGCGGCGATCACGCCGTGCGCCCGTTCATCCGCACTTAAGCTCAGAAGTTTGTTGAGTGCGCCGCGCTCTTTATAGGCGCCGGTTCGTTGCAGATTTTCGAGCTTCAGGAAAACAGAGTTGCCGGTGAGCTCGGAAAAGGTTTCAGAACGGGCGCAAGGCGAAATCGGAATGGAGCTTCGAATTCGCGACAAAGCAATTTGAATTTCGGAAAGCGTGACGGTCTGAGGGCTGAAGGCGGGCGATGGATTGGCGATCATTGAATTCCAAGATTATCGTGAGGCAGCGTATAGACACAAAGGTGCCTCATTCTACATGGAGCGCCGTTCGCAAGATTCTTGTTTTCTACTGCACTTTGACCCAGACCGGAGACGAAGGGATTCCATTGGCGATTACAAACAATTGGCTGAGACCCTTGTCCGCATTGGCCGGCACGTCGAACAGTGTAGAGACTCTCTTGTTTCCCGTGGCCACTGCCATCGTACTGTGATTATGGGTGCGACAGTAAACCACGTGTCCAGTGGCTGCATTTACGAGACGCACCAGCGGAAAATTGGTGGCGTCCTGAAAATCGTCGCCATAGGAGCCGCCCTGCGATAGTCCGTTGAACTGGGTGCCTGCCACAGTGTATGTCTTGCCTCGGCTAACCGCGCCCGGGACGGAGGAGATTGTCGGCGCCCATTTTGCGTCGTAGGTGCCCGCCGGCGTATAGACCTCAACATCCGTGCTGAAGTCAGTGAAAAGTATCTGTCCGGTTGGTAATACCAGCAAATGCCCGACATACGAGGCGTCCAGAAGGGCACTCGGCGGCGTAGAAGTGGCCGCCAGGCTGGCGCCGTCATATTCGAAAAACTGCCCGGCAGGCGGATAGAAACGGCTGGGACTGGCGAACACCAGCACATTGCCATTGGGTTCCAGGGCCGCAGGGGCATCGTCCGCGTTGTAAGCGCCGGGAAAGTCCGGGCCGGCTGTCCAAGTGCCGGCACGAGAATTGTAGATGGAAGTATGGCCCGGTCCGCAGGTGTTCCCGCCGGTGGCGAACACCATTCCGTCAGGCCGCAACACGGCGGGCCCAACTTCGTACGAAGCTGCGTCCGCTCCGCCGCAGGAATCCCACAGCTGAGCGATGGTGCTTCCCGCGCTGGTCCACGTTGCGGTGGCCGGGTCATAAATCTCGGAGTTGGTGCCGGTCGCATCGTACTGGAAGACATACGCGTCTGTAGTCAAGACCTTGCCATTTGGCAGAAGGTTCCACCCTTCTTCATCATTAATATCGAACTTGCCTGCCCCGGTCACTGTCCAGGTCAAGTTATTGGGATTAAGCAGTGCAGCCTGCTTAGTGCAGCAGTTCGCCTGCATATAGGTTCCGTTGGCGAGAACCACCGACTGCGCATCGCCAATTGTCGTCCAGCCCTTAGGTGGCGCCACTGAGGTCCACTTATTTGTTTTCGAGTCGTAGATAGCACCCTGATTCGTCCATGCGGCGTTGCAGGTGCCGGTGGAACAGTCGTATTCTCCGCCCTCAACGACCACTCGGCCATCGGGCAGCACCGCAGAGCCGAAATACAGCGGGGCATAGCCGGCCGGAAGGGAGGCCACCTGTGTCCAGGTGCCGTTCACGTAGCTGCCGTCTGCATCAGGAGTGAGTTTGTACCAGGAACTGTAGTCTGTACTGGTTGTGGTCGTGCTATTCGGCTCCGAATGTACCAGGACGGTGCCGTCCGTCAGCAGCAGCATCGCACCTGGGTTGAAAGTGGGTTGACGAGTGAGCGGTTGCCAGGTCTGGCATATCGCAGCACTCGCTGCGATCATGAGAACTGCGAGGGGCCGAAACGAAACTTTCATTGTTCCTCCTTAGGCGATGACGTTCTTCGAAGTGGCACGGAGCAGGCCTGAGCGTTCTGGCCAATTACCCTCCGACTCCAGAGCTGTAATGAAAGGAAACCATCGATCGGCATAGTGCCTCGTGCACTAAACCTTTTTCTGATCGCGGCAGGATCAGGTGAGTATCTTTTGCCCGTCTTCTCTGACCTGGGCGATAGCGATGCCCATAGATTCAGGAACTGCTCTGGAAGTTGCTTCTACTCGGCTGCAAGTAGATGATCCTGCTCAAGAAATTGAGTGTTCTTGGCGAGGAATGACGTTAATCGGAGATTCGGGGGAGACAATTTCTAGATTAGCATCGCATTATGGTCCCACTCGGCATCGCGATTACCTTACTTAGTCTGACCGTCCAGGTTGTGGAGTTCTTTCGTCATAGACGCAGCAGTCTGGCCACTTATGGGTGGGTTGGCCTGGTGGGCTTAGCCGTGGCGGAATTGCTCAGGTTGTGCGGCTTTGAACCAGTGGCGGTGTACTTCACCCCGATCGCCTGGACTTGTTACATCCTGCTGGTTGATGCCGCCGTGCTCGCGGTCCGCGGATCATCTCGACTGCATGACGAGCCCGCTCATTTTGCGTGTGTCGCCGTGCTCTCGATTCCTTTGTGGCTGATTTTTGAAGGCTACAACCTTCGTCTGCAGAACTGGACTTACGTCGGAGTGCCGCAACCATGGCCATTGGCGCTGCTGGGTTACGGCTGGTCTTTCGCAACGATAACTCCCGGAATATTTGAAACTGCGGATTTGATTGAAGCTTTTGGCTGGTTCCGACGGGCGGTGCCAGTCGCATTTTCGCCCCGAGCGCAGCGCGTGATGATCGCAGTTGGCGCAATCTCTTTATTAATTCCTCTGACCGCGCCACAACATATTTCCAGATACTTGTTCGCTTTCGTTTGGATTGGCTTTGTGTTTCTGCTTGATCCAGTCAATTACCAACTCGGCCTTCCGTCCCTGGTTGGGGACTTTGCCGAGGGCCGCCGCTCCCGGTTCTATCCTCTGATGATTTCCGGCTTTGTCTGTGGTTGGCTGTGGGAATTCTGGAACTATTGGGCCGCCGCTAAGTGGCATTACATTTTCCCCATTCTGCAAGGATGCAAGGTCTTCGAGATGCCTCTGCCTGGCTACCTGGGCTTTCTGCCGTTTGCGCTCGAGTGTTTCGTCATGTATGTCACCGCCGCCTGGTTCATCGGGCGACTCACTCGCAAGTACGAGAATATATCCGCCGGCTTCAGCAGGTATCCGATGAACCAATAGCTGAGGAAATTTCCAGGCGTAGAATTCGCATAAAGTCACAAAGAAGAGGGGAGTGAGCAGTTGATGACGATTCCACGTTTTCACCTAATCGCGTTGAGCTTCGTATTGTGCATTGCTTCGATGATGTCTGGAAGCTTGCTCTATGCGGATAACAAAGTGCTCGGCGAGCTGCAGTTCGAAGGCGCAAGCAATGTCGAGAGAAATGCCGGAGTCTGGGTTGACGGGCAGTATCTCGGATATTTGAAGGAACTGAAGGGGTCGAAGGCAGTCCTGCTGCTGCCGGGAGACCACGAGATTGCTGTCCGCCAGGCGGGATACAAGGATTTCACGCAGAAGATCACGCTGCAACCAGGCGACAAACGGCTAATTCAGGTCACTCTGCAGAAGGACCCTCGCCTGCAAATGCCGGCAGTCACTGCGGAGATCAAATTCTCGGTCGACCCGGACCGTGCCGCGGTGTTCGTCGATGGCATGTTCGCCGGCCATGCTGCGGCACTGGGCGGCGTCGGAGAGGGCTTACTAGTCGCGCCCGGCAAGAGAAAGATCACCATCAGCCTTCCCGGGTATCACAGCTTCGAATCTGAGGTCGAGCTGGCCCCCAATCAAAAAATGGAAATCAAGACCAAGCTGGTGAGGGCTGGCGCCATTCAGGAGCAGCAGCCTTAGGCGCTGCGAACGCGTAGGGAAGTCTTTAACCGACCAGCATAGGCACAGAGGCCGCAGAGCAAACGAGATTACCAGCGTGCCTTGACTCTCCCATTCCGGCACGTTACTTTCGGCGTTCTGAACTTTCCAGACTGAGGGATTACTGTGTCACAGCGGCCTATCATCACTCTGACTACCGACTTCGGTCTTAACGATCACTTCGTCGGGACGATTAAAGGCGTGATCGTTGACATCATTCCCGACGTGCAAATCGTGGACATCTGCCATTCTGTCCAGGCCTTTGATGTCCTCGATGGCGCACTTACGATCGCACAGGCATATTCGTATTTTCCGACGGGAACGGTCCACCTTGTGGTGATTGACCCTGGAGTCGGCACGGAGCGCAGAGGGCTGGTGGTTAGCAGCGATCGCCATCATTTTGTTGCGCCGGATAATGGCGTGCTCTCGCTGGTTTATGCAAGTGAGGAACGCTTGCACGCGCGGCACGTCACGGCCGAGCACTACTACAGGCAGCCCGTCAGCAATACGTTTCACGCACGGGACATTTTTGCTCCCGTGGCGGCTTATCTTGCGAAAGGTGTGGATCCCGATAAATTCGGTCATGAGATTTCAGATTTCATTCGCTTCAATGCTCCCAAACCGAAGCCTGCGGAGGGCAATACGCTGCGCGGTGTAGTCCTTAAAGTCGATCGCTTTGGCAACCTCATAACAAATATCACTCCACAGGATGCTCCTGCACTTTTCGCCGAGCACCCTACTCCATTCAAGATTGTGGTCGGGAAGCGCGAGATCACAGAAATACAGACCAACTACGCTCAAGGCGCTCCCGGCGAAGTCTTCGGAATATTAGGGAGCATGGGTTATCTGGAGATTGCTGCCAACCGTGGCTCCGCTGCGCAGATTGTCGGGGCAGGAAAAGGCGCCGATGTAAACCTCAAGCTGGAAGGCGCTATCGCGGCATCGAACGGCGAGTAACTGATTCGAGGCGTTACTCTTCGAGCACGACGGACACGATCTTCCACTCTCCGTTCCACTTCGCCAGCGTCATGTAATCGGTCCAGTGCGGTGTCACAAGTTTCACGGAAGCCATGTCGTTGGCAACTTCGAATACTGTGATCTCCTCCTTCTGCTCCGACTTTGGCTGATCAGCCGGCCCGTTTTGTCGTACGTCCTGGACCATCTGCAAGCCCGTTTTTTCGGTCATCCTGAGTCTTCCGTCCGATACGCTGATGACATGCTTCAGATAGTGTGGGTGAATAGATTTCTCCATGCGGGCTGCGTCACCGGCATAGTAGCCCTCGATGTAATCAGTCACCGTGGCGCGCACAGCGCTCGATTCGTCGCGAGGACTAGTGAGTTGTCGAGGGCTGGCTGCAATTGCCAGCGATGTGAGAAGCAAGAAAGCTACCGTGAAGTGTTTCATTTGGTCCTCCCCTGGAGCGATAGGACTCGGATTATTATCTCGGCAGGTTGAGCTGGCAAGAGGTACTGAGGTGCATGCCTGCTTGGAGGTGGGTTTTAGGACACTGGACGAGCTTAGGTTATCACCTACACACGTTGCTGCTTAGGGTGAACATAGCGATCCATCTCGGCGGTCCACTTTAGGAATACCCACAAATGCTTTCGTTCCCGCCAGACGAATTCCCAGAACTCCAGGAACCCAATCTGCGTCATTTTGACTCCGCAGTAAGTTTCAATGCGCCAAAGGAGATAGGGACTGCGCCAGGGGAACAAGCGGTGTCCACGCGTAGCATTCCAAAGAAAGCGAAGGATGAGCCACATGGATCAGAGTATAGCGTTGTGGGTTAAACGTTAGCGGGACGGCTTTGTTTGAAATTGCACATCAAGAGCAAGGTTGAGTTCCAGCACATTCACCCTTGGCTCTCCCAGGAATCCAAATTGCCTCCCTTCCGTGTGCTGCGCCACAAGAGCACGCAACTGATCGACACCGATTCCGCGCTCCTTGGCAATGCGCGACGTCTGGAACTCGGCGGCTGCCGGCGTGATGTGAGGATCAAAACCAGACGCTGATGTAGTCACGAGGTCGATTGGAACTGGCTTCCGGTTATCAGCTCGAAGCGTTGTCACGTCCTGATGGACCCGCGCGATAAGTTTCTGGTTTGTAGGCCCGAGGTTTGAGCCGGCCGAATTGGCCGCATCATAGCCGTTTCCTGCGGCGGATGGTCGCGAGTGGAAATAATCGGGCCCGGAGAAGCCCTGACCTATAATTCTCGAACCCACCACCCGGCCGCTCTTCGAGATCAGTTGTCCATTGGCCTTGTGATGAAAAAGCAGCTGCGCGAGTCCGGTCACGACCAACGGGTAGATCACTCCCAGCAAAATCGTCGTGGCGAGTGTCATCAACACCGATGTAATCAGATTCTTCTTCATAAAAACTCCCTACGCCAGGCCGACTCTGGTAATCAGCATGTCGATCAGCTTGATACCGATGAATGGAATAATCACGCCGCCCACGCCGTAGATCCAGAGATTGTTCCGCAACAGCACCGCCGCACCGACGGGCCGGTACTTGACACCGCGCAGCGCTAGTGGAATCAGGGCGATGATGATCACAGCGTTGAAAATAACGGCGGACAGAATCGCCGACTGCGGCGTCTGCAGATGCATGACGTTCAGTACATTGAGAACGGGGAACGTTCCGGCAAACATTGCGGGAATGATGGCGAAATATTTTGCCACGTCATTGGCAATGGAGAACGTCGTCAACGCCCCGCGTGTCATGAGCAACTGCTTACCAATTTCTACGATTTCGATCAGCTTGGTAGGATTCGAATCCAGGTCGACCATATTGCCTGCTTCTTTGGCCGCCTGCGTTCCGGTATTCATGGCAACGCCAACATCGGCCTGGGCGAGAGCAGGCGCATCGTTGGTGCCGTCGCCGGTCATGGCCACCAGCTTGCCCTCGGCTTGCTCGCGTTTGATGAGATCCATCTTGTCTTTGGGCGTGGCCTGGGCGAGGAAGTCGTCTACTCCTGCCTCGCGCGCGATAGCTGCTGCCGTAAGAGGATTGTCGCCGGTGATCATCACCGTCTTAATCCCCATGGCCCGGAGGTGATTAAAACGCTCCCGGATACCACCCTTCACGACGTCTTTAAGTTCGATTACTCCCAGCGCGCCGCGGCTTTTCTCGGCAACCACCAGAGGCGTTCCGCCGGAGCGTGCGATTTGCTCAACGATGGCCTTGACCTCATTAGGTATTTGCCGGCCCTGTTGTGAGAGGTAATTGGCAACTGCGTCAGCGGCACCCTTGCGAATCTCAAATCCGTTTAGGTCGACGCCAGACATGCGGGTCTGAGCAGTGAAGGGCACAAAACGCGTATCATGCGACCCGAGTTCGCGTCCGCGGAGGCTGTATTTCTGCTTCGCGAGCACGACAATTGAGCGTCCTTCGGGCGTTTCATCGGCGAGAGAAGACAACTGCGCAGCATCCGCCAGTTCCTGCTCGGTCACGCCGGGAGCGGGAATGAATCGGGCGGCTTGGCGGTTACCCAGGGTAATTGTTCCTGTCTTGTCAAGAAGGAGAGTGTTCACATCGCCCGCCGCCTCGACCGAACGGCCGGACATGGCGAGAACATTGTGCTGTACCAGCCGATCCATGCCGGCAATGCCGATAGCCGAAAGTAAACCACCGATGGTCGTTGGAATGAGACAGACCAGGAGTGAGACGAGGACAAATACAGTCTGGGGAGAACCGGAGTAAATCGCGAAGGGCTGCAGGGTGACAACCGCCATCAAGAAGATGATCGTCAGTCCGGCCAGAAGAATGTTCAACGCAATCTCGTTCGGTGTCTTCTGCCGTTCTGCGCCTTCGACAAGCGCGATCATGCGATCCAAGAATGTCTCGCCGGGATTTGAGGTAATTTTGACCTTGATCTGATCGGAAAGAACCCGAGTTCCGCCGGTCACGGCAGAGCGATCGCCGCCCGCCTCGCGAATCACAGGAGCCGATTCCCCAGTAATGGCCGACTCGTCGACCGAAGCCACGCCTTCAATAATCTCGCCATCAGACGGAATAAATTCACCGGCCGAGACCAGGACCAGATCCCCCGCTTTGAGTTTGGAACTCGGTACCTTCTCCACCTCACCGTGATCCCCGACAAGCCGGTTGGCGACGGTTTCCGAACGCGCCTTGCGCAGCGTGTCCGCTTGCGCCTTGCCACGGCCTTCTGCCATGGCTTCAGCAATGTTTGCGAATAGAACCGTGAACCAGAGCCAAAGCGTGATCTGCAGGTTGAATTTGAAAGCGGCGCCACCCTTGAACAGTAGAGCAGTAGTAATCACGCTCCCGATCTCCACCACAAACATCACCGGATTGCCCATCATCTTTCGTGGGTGCAGCTTGAGAACGGCATCCCACACTGCGCGGCGGACGATTTTCCATTGCCAAACCGCTCTGTTTTTTCTTGGTTCTCTTGCGGGCTGTCCTAGAGGCGCTACTTTTGATTGTGGAACTGTCTTGGTTTCCAGCGTTGTGGCCATAGTGCGGTCCTTAGAAGCTCTTGCCTGCCAGCATCAGTAAATGCTCCAGAATCGGGCCCAGACTCATTGCCGGGAAAAACGTCAGAGCACCGACGATCAGGATCACTCCGATTAAAAGCACGGTAAATAACGGCGTCGTCACTGGGAAAGTTCCTAACGATGGTGGAACATATTTCTTGCCTGCCAGATTTCCGGCGATGGCCAACGTTGGAATGATCATCAGAAAGCGCCCCGCGAGCATCGTGATCCCGCCGGCCGTGTTGTACCAGGTCGTGTTTGTCGCCAAACCAGCGAATGCCGAGCCGTTATTGCCGGCCTGGGACGTGAATGAATAGATAATCTCGCTCAAGCCGTGCGGACCGGAGTTCAGAATGCTGGATGTGCCGAAAGTCTTGACGGATGAAATGGCGGTGAACCCTAAGATCAACAAGGGAAATATCAGCGCGAAGAGCATGGCCATCTTTACGTCATACGCCTCGATCTTCTTGCCCAGATACTCGGGCGTACGGCCCACCATAAGCCCTGCAATGAACACGGCTAGGACGATGAAGATCAGCATTCCGTACATTCCGGCGCCAACACCACCGAACATGATTTCGCCGAGCATGATGTTGACCAGCGGCACCATGCCCCCGAGCGGCGTGAACGAATCATGCCAGCCGTTGATCGCGCCGCAGCTTGCATCCGTCGTTACCGTGGCCCACAGCGCAGTGTTAGCAATCCCGAAGCGAACTTCCTTGCCCTCCATGTTGCCGCCGGGCTGTAACGCGGTGGCTCTCTGATCGGTGCCGGCCAGCAGCGGATTACCGCGAGCTTCCGCCCAGTAAGCCACTGTCACCCCGACCAGGAACAGAGTCGCCATTGCAGCCCACACTGCCCAGCCGTGGCGCTGCGAGCCGGTCATCCGACCGAGCGTGTAAGTGAGCCCGCCGCCTATCGTGAAAATCGCGACCAGTTCGATGAGATTAGATAGCGGAGTCGGATTCTCGAAGGGATGCGCACTATTCGCATTAAAGAAGCCCCCACCGTTCGTACCCAGTTCTTTGATGATTTCTTGTGAAGCGACCGGGCCTTGCGCAATGGTTTGCGTAGTGACCGTATCCATGACTTGCTTACCCTGCGCGTCAACGACAGGCTTGCCATCAGGGCCGACCTTGGGAACCTGCATAGGTTCAATCAGCTTCACAGTGTCATAGGGCTTCAGGTTTTGGATCACGCCCTGCGAAACGAGTACGAGGGCACCGACGATACACATCGGGAGGAGAATCCAAAGATTGCAGCGGACCAGGTCCACCCAGAAATTGCCGATGGTTTGCACCTGGCGGCGGGCGACACCCCGGATAAACGCGATTGCCAGCACAATGCCCACCGCCGCAGACATGAAATTGTGATAAGCAAGACCAGCCATTTGCGTGAAATAGCTCATCCTGGTCTCGCCACCGTAGTTCTGCCAATTGGTATTCGTCGTGAACGAAGCGGCCGTGTTGAAAGCCAGCGCAGAAGGATTCACCGCTCCCAGTTTCTGCGGATTGAATGGCAGAAAGCCCTGCAGACGCTCCATCAGGTACAACGCGATCATCGAGACCAGGCTGAACAGGAGCATCGAAACGGCATATTCCTTCCAGCCCATCTCGTGGTCCGCGTCAACGCCGGTAACGCGATAGAGAAGCCGCTCAATCGGCCCCAGCACCGGGTCGAGAAAAGTCTTTTCCCGGTTGAAAACGCGCGTTATGAAGATGCCCATCGGCTTGGTCACCAGAAGCACGAGCGCGAGAAACAGGAAGATTTGGCACCAACCATTCGCCGTCATATCAGAACTTCTCCGGGCGTAGCAGTGCGTAGACGAGGTACACGATCGTCAAAACACTGACCGCGAGCATCACCATCGATTCCAGACTCATATCGTCCTCACTTCACGCGATCACAGAAGTGCACATACCCAATCGACAGCACGAAAAATGCAATCGTAACGGCTATCCAAAGAATGTCCTGCATAACGTCTCCCCCCTAAAAGTCACGAACAAACGTCACCAGGAACCCTGCTTGCGGCCCCACCACCAGATCAGGCCCAAGGTCGCAGTGCTCTGTTCTTTCTTCAATACGCTCGGGGTCTCCGTCAAAAAGAACGGCTGATCAGAAAAATCGCGCCGCCATTCAAGGCGGCTGATAAGACCATCGGCGATTTTGTATTCATAGGTCAAGGTCGTTTCTCTCAACGCTTGGGTTACACCGCTGAACAAACCGCCACGATCTGACATGTATTCAGCCCGTCCGGTTAGCGCCACCTTCGGTGTGAGCTGGTAATGCGCGTATGCTGCACCGCCGATTACATGTGCGGGAGCAGACTGCTCAAATCGGCGATTAATGACGTAATCGCCTTCTCCCACCAGCGTCAGCTTAGGAGTAGCGCTCCAACTCGCATACGAATCCAGAAGGTGGAATCTTCCATCAGGTGCCGGGACCACGGGTGTGGTGGAGAGTCCTGGTTGTGTCGGGAGCGTTGAAAGCACTGGATTCAGGTTGGGGACCAAATCCCGTTGCTCTCTTCCAATGTGATAGATCACGTTCCACTGCACGGCCTTGCTCGGTTTGACAACGATCTGGAACACATGCGACTTGAAACCGTTGAAGTCTTCGGTCTGCTGCACGCCGTTGATGAGCCAGTAACCAAGAGTTAGCTTGTCATTTACCGCAAGCGTGTTCCGAAACCCCATGTGGTAAAAGGGCAGAAAATTGAAAAGGTAAGAGCGCGAGTAGTTGAACTGATCCTTGCTGTAGTTGTTTTCATATCCCATGGCGCTGGCCCATTTCCCAAAGTCGATAGTCAACCCTTTGAGAACAGGGGCCACGTACGTTCCGTAGGCCTGGAAAATTGGCCTGTATGCTTGGGGCCGTGGTTCATTCGCGGCATTTCCTTGCAGCGTTTCCGTTGCCTGTCCGTACTGAAGATCCAGCCTTGCGCCGAAGCGACGCCCCTTTGACGTATCTGGGGCTTGCTCCAGAATCACAGTTGCCTGATTGATGCTGAAACTGTTGGAGCTCACGTCATAGGCACGCAACAGGTTCACGCGCCCGACTGGACGGTTAAAGTTGTAGGCGTAGTATCCGTCGAAGGTGAAGTTCAGGGTTGTGTCGTGCAGGAAATCCAGAGCTTTGCGGTCTACCTCGGTGAGTGCGGTTGAATTGGCGTTTGTGGACCGCTCCACCAATGCATTCGAGGGAACATTTGCCGGTTGCCGCGCGTCTTTCTTGGACGCCTGTGTTTCCAGTTGAGAGACCCTCGTTTGCAGTTGCAGTACTAACGCCTTCAACTGTTGGATTTCATCGCTGGAATCTGCCGTTTGCGCCGAAAGCCTGGTGGCCGCAATTACCAGAACCATGATCACCCAGCGCAATTTAGATTGAATTGTGGTTCGAGCTTCCGCCTTAGAGACTTCGACTGGAGGCGCCAATCTGTTCATGCAGCCGGCCTTGTTCAGGGCAAGCTCATTGCCGGCAGAGTGTTTGGGAAACACTTCATCGGCATTGATCCGGAGACGTTGCACGCCGCCGATCCGCCCGATTCTTCGCTCCTTGCTAACGGCAACGAGAAATCGTGCGCAGAACGCAGCGCCCATCACGCACAGGAGAATCATTGTCACAGCGATTTGAACTACGGGGTGACCTGAGGCTTACTGATCGCCCCACCTCCTTTAGCCTTTCCTGACACTCGTATTGGATAACGCGACCCGTAAAATCCGGGTAAGACGTTCATAAGATGTTTGTAAGGCCGAGGAATCTAGAGAGGATGGCCGGTTGTATCGGGCTTGGACTGAAGTAAAGGTAAACGGCGTGAGAGGAAAGTCACTTCTTTGAAGGAGCCGAATAAGAAAGCAGCGCATAGGCCACTGAAACCACAAATGACAACATGCAAACCAGAAAAATGAAATTCAGCATGACAGATCTCCTCCCCTAACACTCAGAATGCAGGCCTGGCTGCAGTCAACTTCGAATAATCCTGTCCATTGGAGCTTGGAATCGACTCGCGGTCTCGTGAGCCAACATTGCGAGACCTTTTATTCAGGCCCTCTTTCTGTGAGTTTCGCTCGGATGACAGAGGCCTTGCCGAACTGCACATCACAAGCTTCGGCAAATGCAATAGAAGAAGAACCGCCATAGCTGGCAGTGATCCGATAATTTGCCACACCTGACCACCCCCAAACGTACACTTGATTAGAGCACGGGGGCCATGAGCAGGTACTAAGGAGCGGATAAGAAGTTAGTAAGGATCTCAGGCCTTCGTCAGGGGAATATGTGCTTTCTCCTCAATCAACAGCAAGCATATGCTGCCATGACTTTAGCTGGCGTCGTAAGGATTATCCTCCTGGCACTAAATTCCCTTTGTAGTCATCACCGCCAACAAGGATTGTGCCGACGAAATAAACGTGTCAGGACGAAGCCGCCGGCGCAGAAGGATCCGCACCCGACTGCTCGGCGACGTGGCTCTCCTGGGAAAGCTGTCGCAACGAGAGCCGCTCCCGATGGGCCAGGAAAAGACCAAGCGGCACGACCGCAACGAACGTCACCAGCCACAGCATGATTCCGCAACTGGCCGCGAGTTCTTTGGGGACGTCGAAAATATGTTCGAGCGCGGCGATGGTGGCGAGTTGCGAGCCGCCACCGACGCCGGGCAACTGAATAATTGAGCCCACCATGCTGGACCCCATGAGCAGCAGAACCTGAGTTTGGGGGATTTCCAGTTCGTCTGCTCCGTACGCATGGGTCACTTCTTTGTAAGCGACAGCAATCACGCACCACATCACGATCGATACCGCTGTCGCCGAAAAGAACGAGCTAGGACTATGGATGGTGTCCAGTCCGCTGCGGAATTCACGGATGCGAAGTGCTATGCGATGTGCAAGATTCGACGCAAGATGAGCAAAGCGCCGTTCCACCCATTGTGCCAACACTTCGCCGCTTCGACTGACGATGATCGCAGCCAGTGTAAGCCCGAAAACCAAGCCGGCAAAGGCCATGCCCGCTTCTCGAAAGCTCGAATAATACGAAAGGCGTTTAGGCGCGGTTGCGACGAAGGCGGCGGCAATGAGCAGAATCGTAAACGCGCCGATGTCGAAAATGCGCTCCACTGCCCAGACAGCAATCTGGGAAGAAAAACTCAGATTTTCTCGTCGGGCGATGAGATAAGGTCGGATCAACTCCCCCGGACGTCCCAGCAGGGCCAAGCCGGTAAAACCGATGATTGTGGGTGCTATGAGACGGATGGAGGACGCATTCCTGCGCACCGGGCGAAGAAAGATTTTCCAGCGAATGGCGCGCATCACGTAAGCGAGGTAAATCAGTGCAACGGCATGAAAGATGTGCAGCCAGCGGATGTTATCGAGCTGGCTAAGAAACTTGTCCCAATCAAAGTTCCTCCACGTGCGGAACTGAATGTAAACGAGAATCGCGAGCAGAACCGCTGCCAACCCATAGAGGAGGATTTGTTTTTTGTTCATCTACAAAGATGAATACGTAGATCAGAACAGCTCAGCGTGCTTGGGCAACGATGCATCAACCCCGCTCCGCATCGGGTTCGTGGAAGACTATGCCTTCCAGTCGTTTTGGCAAAATCCATCTCCCAGAGTTGTGTGGTTGGCATAGCAATCCCAAGAACAATCTGTGCCTTGTGTTTGGAAGATTTCGCACACCCCTATTTCAAGGTAAATGACCGGACGACGGGGGTCAACGCGGAACAGTCTGGCAACCCTATAAGCGGCAATTTACTTTGCGTTCTTAGCGGCGGCTACGCTTTGCGGCAAAAAGGCCGATTGTGCAACTGGCCCGACGACCTGCTTTACAGTAGTAGGTTTCTTGCGTGCTACCGCGGTTTGCGCCGCAGCCACTTTCTGTTGCGCGAGTTTCTTGCGGTTGAAATCGCGAACAATGCGCGCCACATAGGCACGAGTCTCATAATATGGCGGTACGCCATGATATTGTTCCACGCGATGCGGGCCTGCGTTGTACGCCGCAAGGGCTTTAATCAGATCAAAGTTATACCGCTCCAGCAATTCCCGCAGATACCGGGTGCCACCCTCGACATTCGCATTGGCTTCAAATGGATTCGTCACCCCCAGCTGCGAAGCTGTTTGCGGCATCAGTTGCATCAACCCCTGCGCTCCTTTCGGAGAAAGCGCCCGGGTGTGAAATCCGCTTTCTGCCCGAATGACGCTGTTCACCAGATCAGGATCGAGATGGTGGCGATTGCTGATGAGATTCACAACATCATCCAGACGCTGGGGAGTGGGTCGGACTGCTGCCGTTGTTGGCGCTGGCGCAAGTACCGGAGGCGGAGTCAGGTCTTTTTCAAAGTGATCGATTTGGTCAGTTGCGATGTCTACGAATCCCGCCTTGTCAGGCGTGGTGTAAAGTCGCGTGACCGCGCCCACCGTTTCTCTTCTTTCATGGCGGATGGAGAAACCGTTGCGCAGGACAGCCAAGTCCGACGAAAAGGCAGCCGTGAAAAAACTCAGCAGGATAATTCCAACCGCAAATTTCTCTCGAAGTTGCACGGCACCTCAAACTTCCACTTATGTCTTACCCAGAACTTGTTCAATAGCTGAGGCCACGCCGCACTGATCGTTAGGCAATGTGACCGCCCAGCCGTTGCGGCGCAACTCCTCGCAGGCGTTTCCCATGATAAACGGCACTCCGGCAAAGGCAAGCATTTCTATGTCGTTGAAGTTGTCACCAATGGCCATGACCTGTTCTCGCGGAATACCGCGATGCTTTGCCCAGCGTTCCAGCGCGTGGCCTTTGGAGCATCCGCGATTCAGTACGTCCACGATTGAGAGATCGCGAATCGGGTATTCCGTGCGAAGCACCGTGATGTTGTTCTTCAGCCCACTGGCCGCGAGCAAATTTAGGGCTTCGTGCATGCGCGGAATCGGGCCACAGAACATGGCCTGCACAGGGTCGGTCGTTAGTGAATCTTCGACCGGAACAACAAAATCAATGTATTGCATGTTCTTTTCCAGCCAGCGCTGAATGCTCGAAGTCACTTCATCCATGCGCTCCAGAACAATGGCGCCCTTTGATTCGGTATCAAAAGTGAGTACCGTGTTACCGCGGAATTCTTGCATGCTGCGGCAAAGCCTGCGGCAGGTTTCAGCCGGTAACAGGTCACGATGAAAAGTTTTTCCGGCGAGGGATCGGGTAATGGCGCCATTGGAACTGATGACCCAAAGATCGAAACCAAGCTGCTGGACGATCGGCAGCGCGAAGGTGTGCCTCCGGCCTGTGACGACAATAATCTCAATTCCTTCTTCACGAGCGCGGCGCAACGCGGCCAAGTCACCTTCAGCAATTTGAAATTGGGGATTGAGCAGAGTGCCGTCAATATCAACGGCGAGCAGGCGGATGGGAACTCTCACCATGTTGGATTTTATCATTCGCAATTCGGTGCTCGTTGTTGGTTGGTGGATGAACGAGAATTGCCAAAAACCTCCTCTTTGCCTGTAGAGTGCAGATTGCGTTCTTTGAGCCAAAGATGACGGACTTCACATCGTTACACGAGGTTTTGACCATGCTCGTTTCCCCGCTGGCTGGAAGTGTGATTGGGGGTTTAGAGAGTTCCTTTGTCATTGCTGAGTGGCAGGATGCCGGAGGTCCTGCCGGACCGCCGCGCTACATTGCCCCGCTTCATCTTCATCATCATGACGATGAAGCCTGGTACGTGCTGGAGGGAATGCTTCGCGTGAAGATGGGCAACGACGAAGTCGAGGCGCACGCCGGATCAGCCGTGCTGGTGCCGCGTGGGACGCCGCACACATACTGGAATCCAGGCGCTGGCCGCTTGCGTTATCTCCTGATCATGACTCCGAATATCTATGGCTTGATTCAAGACATACACAAGATGACCGATCGGAACGCCGCAGCCCTGCGCGCGGTTTTCTCCAAACACGACTCGGAGCTCCTAGATTCACCGTAAGTACACAAAATCACTTGTACATCACAAATCCTCCCGCCGGGACGGAGACTCGCACTGCCTTGCCATTGCGATTCTCCGCCGAAAGCGTCGTACCGATTTGTGTGTTGTCTGTCGAATAGAGGCAGCTCAGTTTGTCTCCCGCCTGGTGCAGTCCGTTGTCAATTGTGACCCAGGACGCGGTTGACCCATCCGGATCAGTGTTGACGGCCAGCAGAATTTCTTCGTCCACGAAGAGACGTGACCAGGCGACGAGTGATCGCATACGGCTTCCCAGGATGAATGGGAATCCAAAGTTCATTCCGTCCCCGGAGATTTGTCGTAGATATTGCCGGCCGCGACGCAACGCTATTTCGCGCCCCCGAATCTTTGCGATTTTTCCAAGTTCTTTGTAAATCGTGTTCCCCTCGTCAAAGCAATGGCGGTTTCGGCTTCTAAACGCGCCGAATGCTCCACCGAAGATGGCTTCGCGAATGTAACGGTCATTTCCTCCCGCTCCGTCGAACGCCTGTTCGCTTCCGTAATAAACGCAGGGAATTCCCAGCGTGCACAGGTTCAGCGCGATTGCGCTGAGAATCAGCTTGTCTCCCTGGTCGTTAGCGCAGAAGCGGGCCTTGTTATTTCCTTTTCGAATCTGGTCGTGGTCATCGATCATCGTCACCACTTTGTTGCGGAACCAGACGTGCGAATCTTTCTGCATCTGCAGTGAATTGCGGAAAAGATCGAAGTAGTCGAGCGGATTGCGATAGCCCTTGATCAGATACTCCAGCTTGTCCTGCACGTCATCGATGCCGAGCGCCGCATCGATCCCCGTCGTTTCTACCGTGTCGAAGGCTTTCACGCGACCGCCAGTCACTTCTCCCACCAGCAGAAGATTCTCCTTGCCCAAGCTTTCAGCAAATTCGTGGATCACCGATGCGAAGTAGCGCGTCGGTCCATCGCCCATGTGTTTCACCGTGTCGATGCGATAGCCATCTACATCGGCGAAAGCGATCCAGAATTTGTAGACTTCACAGAGCGCATCCAGCGCGGGGGTTGGCTCGTAGCTGTCGGGCACCGCTAGGCCGAGATCGATGTCCTTGAGATCGAAGAAATCGCCTTCGCGGTATTCAGGATCGTAGTCCCAGTTCCGGATTGCGCCTTTACGAGTAAAGATGGACGAGTCCTGAAACTCCTTTGGCCACACCGCGCCATCCGGAAACGCAGTGGGGGATTTGCTGAGGTCGATGGGACCGAAGGGCAGACTCGCGTTTCCCTTGGAATCATTGAAGCCCTGCACTGGATATACAGTTCCGCTCCAGTTCGGATCCCCGTTGCCATAAGAAAACACATCGCCGGTGTGGTTCAGAATGATGTCGAGAATGACGTAGATGCCATTGGCGTGGGCCGTCTTCACCAGAGTCTGCAAATCTGCGGCGGTCCCGAAATGCGGGTCGACATCAAGAAAGCTCTGAACGCCGTAACCGTGGTAGGTTTCCTGAAACGCCACCTGCTTGAAGATCGGTCCAACCCAGATCGCGGTAACGCCCATGCGGCGCAAATATCCGAGCTTGCTGGTAATTCCAGTTAACTTCCCGCCGACAAAGACGCCGCCCGCGTCGCTCCATTTTTGCGCGTCACCTGGAGTCTGGATCGCATTTCCGAAATCTTTACTCCTGTCGAATTTTGGAGTTGCTCCAGTTGTGACCGGATTTCCCGCAATGTCGAGATAGTCGCGTTCGCTGCCGTCCGAGAATCGATCCGGCAATAAAAAGTAGAGAACCTGATCCTCCCACGCAACAGGAGGAGGATGAAAGCTCTGGGTTAGAAGCGTCTTCCAGTCGAGATCACCCAAACTTTTCGCGGCCATAGGAATCTCCTAATTAGGTTAGCGGACACGAAGGATGTGCGGTACCGAGGTAATTCCAGGGGAATACTCGACGCCGTGCGATGGCGGGAAGACGTGCTATAGTTTCGCACCATCCGAGCATGTCGTCACTTTTTTATTTGTTTTATCCCTGGGGCATCATTCTGCAGGGCGCGGCCATTGTTCATTTCATCCGGCGCCGTCCGGACACTTATTGGTTATGGATCATCTTGTTCGGCGGAGGACTTGGAGCTTTGGTTTACATCGCCGCTGAAGTGCTGCCCGACATGGGGCTGCTGCGGCAGTCGTTTCGGGCGTTTCCGCGGCGACGCAGAATTCACGAACTGGAGGCGGCGATTCTTGACAATCCTTCCGCGGGAAATTACGAAGAGTTAGCTGATCTTTATTTAGAAGAGAGGAAATTCACCCGCGCCCGCCAGTGCTATGACAAAGCGATTTCCTCGCGCACCGATTCTCCCGATCCGTTTTACCGCCGCGCGATTGCGGAAATCGAGCTGCAGGATTTCTCCGCTGCAATTCCGGATCTCGAGCGAGTCGTAGCCAAAGATCCCAAGTATGATTTCCACCGCGCCACCGGTCTTTTAGCGCACGCGTACGCAAAAACGGGCCAGGCCGAAAGAGCGGAAGCCTGGTTTCAGCGTGTAACCACTATCTCTACGCTGTCGGAAACGTATTACAACTACGCGGACTTTCTTTTCTCCCAGCAACGCAACGCCGAAGCGCGCGAGTGGGCGCAGAAGATTTTGGCAAAGAAGCCCACGCTGCCGGGGTACTTGAAACGTCGCGAACGCCCGTGGTTTCGGCGGGCCGGCGGGTTGCTGAAGCGTTTACCTGCCTAGCTTATCTCGGAACGCGGAACTCAACCCCATGCTCTTCGTTCGCGTTCCTGGTGGCTGCGATGTCCAACGAGGACAGCGGCAGCTTGTGCGCACGCTGCTCGGTGAAGATCCAGAGCGTCTGACCAACGATCGCGTAGTTGCGGACTTCCTGTGTGTGTTTATCCTGAAACACGAGAATAGTTGGTTCGCTGGGCTCGGATTTCTCCGCACGCCTCGGAATTGCCGGCGTTGGCACCGACGCAGCGGCGTACCGGGCTTGCTGTTCCTCCCGCAGGCGCTCAATTTCATCGCTTAGGCGATCGATCTCCGCGGCCAGTTCGCGACTCTGCTCATAGCCAAGCGACCGGTCGTACGCGCTATACCTGTCCGGAGCGTACGAGTAGTCTGCGTAGTAGTAGCCAGGATACCCGTAGTACCTCCACGCAGCTCCGAAGGAGGAAAAGCTTCGGTGGTGGAAGCGGCGGTTGAAGAACGGGCCACGAAATCCGGAATGAAAGCGAATGCCGAAACGGGGAGAACCTGCGAACACAGCGCCCCGGCTTACAAATCCAGCATTATGAGGCGCGGCCATGTGCACTGCTCCGCCGCGCACTTGAGGCCATGCACTGCCCACCAGGAGGGCTAAGAGCGCGGAAACAAGAGGCCCACGCATGCAAAAATTATAGCCCTCAGCAGCCGATCGATTGTCAATTTGCAATATTTTGATCGGCTGCGAGAGCTTACCTTCTCATTTATTGTTTCTTTCCTGCCCAGCTCACGAGATTCGACGAAGCGTACAGGTTGGCAATGGCCTCAACCGCCGGGCGGCTGCCACTCATTTTTACCCACAGCGTGCGGCCGGCATCGTCGTGTCCGAAGGACATCACCAGATCCTTATCCTGGAAAGTCGCCGGGATACCTGCAATTTGCGTGCGCTCTGCTTTAGACGCAACCGAAGCTTCCTTGCTGAGCGATATGCTGACGTTGACCTCCGGCTCAATGTAGGCATCGGCCTCTTCCTTTCTGATTGCCTCCATTTCGGGGAATACCTTTTCCTGATGCGCCTTGCGAATGGCATTCGCCTGCTCGGCAAAGGGCCGCGCCTGCGCTCGCAACCGTGCGGCTTCGTCGGGGTTGGCCCTCATCTGAGCCTGCGCCTGTCGTTCGAAATTGCGGCATTGCCGACTCAGGTCATCAACCTGCTTCTGTTCCTCAGGAGACAACAGTCCCAGCGCTCGCGCCCGCACGTCGCGTTCACGTATGCGAAGCTCGTTGCGTTTCTGCTGGTCAGCCCAAAGATAGGTAATGAAATAGGCCTGGCACCAACGGCGACCCTTTACAGAGGCTTGTTGGCGCAATAATTGTCGCCGCATTGCGGTCGCGTAGGGTCCAGCCTGCTGGCGCGGGTGGAATCGCTGTCTTTATCGATGTGGTTGCTTCAACATAGAACTGCTGCTCGGACGTGGTTGTTTGGCGGCCGCCGTCGGCCAGCAAAGATATTCTCGAACTGGTCATGAGATCTTGTCTCCTTGAAAGCGGTTTAGATCGCGCTTCAATGAACTAACGCGGAAAACGGAGATAAACTGGCTCAGCAACTTCGCAAGTTCAGACCGGAGGTTCTTTCGGCCACCAACTCTGTGCCGGGAACGGCTCTGGGATAGTCGGAAGTCAATTTCCAAGAACCAACCTGTGAACGCACGTAATCATTGCCGCCGTTACCCCACAGGTTCACTGTGCAAAATCAGCTGAAAAGTTCGTTCTTAACCTTGGACTATAATCGGGGCCAGGGACACCCCACAAAATGCACCTGTATTCATTTCTCACCGCGTTCGTCAGCGGCGAAATCATTGACTTGGTCGGCCAAACCGGCGCCGTCGCCAAGATGGTTTTGCTCACACTTCTAATCTTCAGCCTGATTTCCTGGGCAATCATTCTGGCTAAGTGGGGGCGACTTCGGCGCTCCCGGGTGCAGAGCGGACGCTTCCTGCGGGCCTTTCGCAAATCACAGCGGCTGCAGGATGTGGCAGCGGTAGCGGAACAATTCCGGCCAAGCCCTCTGGTGGGCATCTTTGAAAACGGGTTCGAGGAATACCGGCGGCAGGGCGGGATTTCCACGGGGATGATTCGCAGTCCGCTGGCGCTGCAGCGCGCCATGCAAATCGCGACTTCTGAAGAAATGACTCGCCTGGAGCGCAATCTGCCGTGGCTTGCAATCACCGGCGCGGTCACACCTTTCGTCGGTCTCTTTGGAACTGTCTGGGGGATCATCGACGCCTTTCATGGTCTTGGCACGGCCGGCGCTGCGACGCTGCGGGCCGTGGCCCCTGGAATTTCTGAAGCGCTCATTACCACCGCGGCAGGCTTAGCTGCCGCGATCCCAGCAGTGATTGCGTACAACTTGATCGGCGGCTCTATACGGGAATTCGCGTCTCGGGGAGATGACTTCGCGCTCGAGATGATGAATGCAGTCGAGCACCAACAGGCACAGTCCACCTATCGCGAAACCGCGGAGGTGCGGCGGTAATGGCCTTTACGGCTCCTAATGGACGCACCCAGACCTCTCTAGCTGATATCAACATCACTCCCCTAGTTGACGTTGTTCTCGTGTTGCTCATCATCTTTATGGTTACTGCACCGGTGTTGCAATCGGGTATCGAAGTCAGCGTACCCAAGACGCGCACCGTCAAGGAAATCACGGAAGAGCGGATGGTGATCAGCATCAACAAACAGCAGCGGGTATTTCTCGGCAACGATCCCATCAACATCAACGAGATCGGCGGGAAACTGCGCCAGAAAGTGCGAGACCCGCAGCGCCAGCAGATATTCGTCCGCGCAGATGAAGATGTTCCCTTCGGGGCTTTCGCCACCGTCATGGATGCGGTAAAGCAATCTGGGATCGTAAACGTGAGCATTGTTACCCAGCCGCTCGATACCCATGGCAAATAGTGCTGAAATTTTTCTGGAGCACGAAAGCTGGGGACGCAACCTGGCTTGGTCTGCGGCGCTGCATGTCGGGATCACGGCGGCGATCCTGCTTTACACCGTGATTGCTCCAACTCATCACGGCGAAGGGTGGGGCGCAGGCGGCGGAGGTGACGCCATGGGCGTCACTTTGGTGAGCACCGTTCCGCTGCCCGCAAGCCAGACTCAAACACAAAACGTTCTGGCCAACGAGTCCAAGGGTCTCGCAAAGTCACAGCCGACTCCTGAGGTAAAGGAACCGGAAGCAATTCCCATTCCTGACAAGACCACCAAGAAGAAACCGAAACCTGAGCCCAGCGCCAGCAAAAGAAAACCTGAACCGCAACCGGTGGAAGAAGCAAGTAACGTCGTGCCCTTTGGGCAGGGCGGACCGGTGAGCGGGCCTTACGGAACATTCTCTGCGGGAGGCGCAAAGGGCGGGTTCGGATTCACGGGCGGCGGAGGCGATTTCGGCAGCCGCTATGCGTGGTACGTGCGCGTGGTGCAGCAGAAAGTCTCAGAGAACTGGCTGAAGTACGAAGTCGATCCGCGCATCGCCGAATCCCAGCGCGTGTACCTGGTTTTTGATATCGGCCGCGACGGCCGGCCCACCAACGTGCAGGTTGAGCAATCCAGCGGAGTGCCGGCCCTCGATCAATCGGCGACCCGCGCTATTCAGCGCATTGACACTTTTGGTCCCCTGCCCTCGGATTATTCCGGAAATAAGGTTTCAGTTGAGTTCTGGTTCGATTACAAGAGGTAGTTAGACCTGTTTTGTCATTGGGAGACTGTTAGGAACATGATGAGGGGTAATGTGGGCCCGTTCATAAGCCGCAAGAAATTACACACAGCACTCATCTTTGCCTTGTGCGTCGTCATTCCCGTAGGTGCGCAGGATTGGATTCGTACCGGTACCGGGCTAGGAGTTGAAAAAATCCGCCTGGCAGTGCCCGACTTCAACCCATCCGCGCAGGACCCCAAAAATACCGAACTGCTCAAAGCCTTTAACGAGACGCTGTGGAACGACTTGGAGAACGCGGGCATCTTCGACATGGTTTCGAAGAGTTTCTATCCCTTGGGACCTGTGGGAACTCCGGCCGATGTGAAGTTCGAAGGCTGGAGCGCGCCGCCGCCGAATGCGGCCATGCTCGCGTTTGGCAATCTCGGCGCCTCAGGCAATGGCATGACGGTGCAAGGCTGGCTCTATGACGTAAAGAACGTTACGTCACCGCAAGTGTTGGGCAAGCAATATCAGGATGCGGCCACCAACGATGCCGCGCGTTTAACTGCTCACAAGTTCGCTGATGAAATTATCTTCCGTTTAGGCGGAGGCATTCAGGGCATCGCGGAGACAAAGGTTTATTTCGTCAGCAGCCGTAGCGGGCACAAAGAAATCTGGGCCATGGATTACGACGGCGCCAATCAGCATCAAATCACGCATCTTGCCTCGATTTCACTTTCCCCGCGTGTTTCTCCGGATGGTTCGCGAATCGCTTTCAGTTCCCTGAACAAAGGAGCATGGGAAATACTGATGTACTCGCTCGAATTGAATCGTCTGGTCACATTCCCCCGATTTGGCGGCACTAACCTTTCCCCTTCCTGGTCACCAGACGGCACAAAACTGGCGCTCTCATCTTCGCGCAGCGGCGATCCCGAACTCTATATCGCCGATTCGTCCGGCACCAATCTCAAGCGCATCACGTCTTTTAAAGGTCCCGATGTCTCCCCAGTTTTCAATCGCAAGACCGGAACTCAGATTGCCTGGGTGAGTGGCCGCACGGGCTTACCGGAGATCTACACCGCAGAAGCAGACGGCACGAACGTTCAGCAAATCACCAATCAGGGGTATGCAGTGTCGCCCACCTGGTCCCCAAATGGGCAATTCCTGGTTTTTTCCTGGATGCGACACTATGGCCCCGGCGCTCCTGGAGCGCAAGATATATACATCATGGATATCGCCAGCAAGCAGTGGGTGCAGTTGACTCACGATGGCGGGCGAAATGATTTCCCCTGCTGGTCGCCGGATGGACGGCACATTATTTTTCAATCCAGCCGCTCCGGAAGCGAACAGATTTGGACCATGCTGGCCGATGGCACAGGCCAGAAGCAATTGACCTCTGCGGGAAAGAACACCCAGCCGAATTGGAGTTGGAAATGAGTTTCTGTCGCCAGGCTTCAGTCATCTCTCATCAGGACCAACCCCCTGAAAGTCGAAGACTGATGCCTCACGACCAATCTGAGCCGTGCGCCAGTCGTGAGGGCACGCATCTTCAGGGAGGGAAAAGGTGAAGCAGCGAAAACTAAAGTGGGTCACATTGGTATTTGCGTTGGGCGCTATCATGATGCTGGGCGCCTGCAAGAAGAAACCGGCGCCGCCACCGCCACCGCCGCCACCACCACCGGCCGCGCCCACAGCTTCGCTCACGGCGAATCCCAACACGATCGACAAGGGCCAGTCCACGACGCTCACTTGGGAAACCACCAATGCTACCGACACCAGTATTGACACGGTCGGCGCCGTGCAGCCTAGTGGCTCGCAATCGATTAGCCCCGCCCAGTCCACAACCTATACTCTGACTGCCAAAGGACCAGGGGGCACGCAGACCGCCACGGCGCGGGTCACAGTGAACGCTCCACCGCCACCGCCACCCCAAGCCAATGCTACGGAAGAAGAACTGTTCTCGCAGAACGTAAAGGATGTTTATTTCGATTACGACAAGAGCGACATCCGTCCGGATCAGCAAACTTCGCTGCAGGCTGACCTTCAATTCTTCAGTCAGCATCCGAGCGTCAACTTTAGTGTCGAAGGACACTGTGACGAGCGCGGATCGACTGAATACAACCTGGCCCTCGGCGACAGCCGCGCCAATGCGGTGCGCAACGCCTTGGTTCAGGGTGGCGTCACCGCCGACCACGTCAAGACCATCAGCTACGGCAAAGAAAAACCGTTCTGCAGCGAGTCGAACGAAGCCTGCTGGCAACAGAACCGGCGAGGGCATTTCGTGTACGGCAAGTAACACTGGTCGGAAGCAATGCTCGTGTGGCGCGGGCGCCCTCACCCGCGCCAACTCTCAGTAGGCATAGCTCTCGTTTAGGGTGGTCGTGCAATCGGCGATCCGTGGCGACACCCAAATCCCTCCTTATCCACCACGTCACCCGGAATTCAAGGTTAGTGCCCCGCTACCGGCAGCAATACACTCGACGGCGAGCCCTGCAAGCGATAGATCTTCTGCGTGGCCTTCACGTAGTCCGCGTCGGTGGCCTTGTAGATGTTGTCCACGAACTTCTGCGGGTTACGGTCGTATACGGGAAACCACGTGCTCTGCACTTGCACCATGATGCGGTGTCCCTTAAGGAAGACGTGGTCGTTGGGATGCAAATCGATCTTGTACTCCGTGACCTGGTTGGGCGTGATCGGTTCCGGCTTTTCTAGACCGTTGCGATAACGCCCGCGCAATATATCGTCGGCCACCATCAACTCGTAGCCATTCAGCACCAGACCCGCGCCTTTGGCAGCATCCTCTTCGGAGATCTTTTGGTAATCCTCGGGAAAAACGTCAATCAGCTTCACTACCCAGTCACTGTCACTGCTCGTGGTCGAAGCAAACAGGTCGGCAACGATGTCCCCGGTTACGGTCACGTCTCCTTTCAGCGGATCTGTCTGCCATGTCAACACGTCCGGACGTCGCTCCACGAACCGCTGGTCCTGCACCAGCCACGTGGTCCACGCGGGGGCAGGATACGTGGGAGTAATCGGCCGATTGCGGTACGGCACAGGGTTTGCCGGATCCGAAACATACGAGTCGAAGGCATCCGAATCGCTGGGTGCTTCAAACGACAGCTTGCCATTGGCCCGCAGGTAAAGCTTCTTCTCGATAATGTCCTGCTTGGGAGGCCACTCGTCATAGCTCTTCCAGATATTGGTGCCTGTCTGAAAGGTGATGGCTTCCGGTTGATTGAGCGGCTTGTCGTGTAGCCAGTGCGCGAACCACGGAGCAAGGATGTGGGCACGATAATAGCGCGCCGTGTCGCTGCCCCAGTCGATATCGCCGAGCTTGCGCCCGGTCTCACCTGACCATCCGCCGTGGTTCCATGGACCTGCAACAAAGTAGTTCAGGTGCTGCGTGTCACTCTGCTCCAGCGCCGCGTAAATGCGCGTCGGACCGACGAAGTCCTCCTGGTCATACCACCCGGCAACATTCAGGTTCGGCACCGTGGTGTGTTTGAGGTAGGTCGTGACCGCATGCTGCTTCCAGAAGTCGTGGTTGGGGTGCTCGACGAAATCGTTCCACGTTGGCAGCTTTTCGTGGAAGTAACGAGCGTTTGCATTCGACAGCGCCCCTAGCGAGAGATACCAGCTGTAGGTATCGTATTGATCGAATTCGAAATTGGTGTTCTTCTCTTTCGAAGTCTCCAGCAGTGCCGAATACTCGAAGCCGTAGCTCAGCCGGAATGCACCGTTGTGGTGGAAGTCGTCGTTGACGAACATGTCATCGGGTGAGGCTTGCTCGCTGACCGCCTTCAGCGCCGGATGCGGCTCCAGCAACGCTTGCGTCACTAGCCATCCTGGATACGACGTGCCCGTCATGCCAACCCTGCCGTTGTTGTTCGGAATATTCTTGACGAGCCAATCGATCGTGTCGTATGTATCGGTACTCTCGTCAATCGACTTCGGATCTCTCTTATCACGCGGAGGCCGCTGCATGACAAACGTTCCTTCTGACTTGAAACGTCCTCGGATGTTCTGCATCACAAAGATGTAGCCGTCAGCCCACAGTGGCTCGTCATAAAGATCGGAGCCGGGAATGGCATTCGCGTCCTTTGGCACGCCGTAGGGTGTCCTGCGAAAAATGATCGGCAACGGTCCAATCGCGTGCTTGGGCGTGAGAATCACTGTTTGCAGGCGCACGCCGTCGCGCATCGAGACCATCACTTCCTGAAAACCAAAGAACTCGGGTTGGTATTGTGGCTGGACCGCCGGCGCTTGCGCCGCTAGTTGCGTGGAAATTGCCAAGGCAGAGAGGAGGAGAAGCAACTTGGTTTGTTTGTCGATCGTCATCCGCATGTTTCCTGAAAAGCGCTGGCCAGTATACCGAAAGTGATGGTTACGCCACCGCCGATCGCACTTCCCGCAGGCGCTTCTCGAGAAACCGGCGCTCACTCTCATGCGTGGCCAGTTGCAGGGCCCGCCCATAGCTCTTTGCTGCTTCTTCGAACGAGCCTCTGCGGCGCAGCAGGTCGGCGCGGCTGGCGTGCAGCAGGTGGTAGTTGTCGAGATCACCGCTTGCCGCAAGCTCATCGATAATTGCCAATCCTGCCTGTGGTCCTTCTGCCATGGCAACAGCAACCGCACGATTCAGCGATACGATAGGCGACGGCTGCAAGCGCTCGAGAACACCATAGAGCCGCACGATCTGCACCCAGTCGGTGTCCTCAGGGCGTGCCGCCCGGCAGTGAATAGCGGCAATCGCCGCCTGTAGGGAAAAAGGACCGGGACCGTTCCGCAGAGCCTTGTCGACCAGCGGCAAGGCTTCGGCGATTTGCTGCTGATTCCAGCGGTTACGATCCTGTTCCTCAAGAACGACCAGATCCCTTGCTGAATCGAGACGTGCATCGCGGCGCGCATCGTGCAGCAACATCAGTGCCAGTAGACCGGTCACTTCCGCCGGAGGCTGCGGACCAAGTAAAGAACTCAGCAGACGGGCCAGGCGTATAGCCTCCGCGCAAAGATCAGTCCTCACCAGCGACGTACCGCGCGTGGCCGCGTAGCCTTCATTGAACACCAGATAAACTACGGTCAGCACGGCATCGAGCCGCTCCGCCATATCTCTGGTTTCGGGAACTCTGTAAGGAATGCGGGCGTCTCTGATTTTGCGCTTTGCCCTCACCAGCCGCTGCGCCATAGTGGGCACAGGTACCAGAAATGCTCGAGCGATCTCATCGGTTTCAAGGCCGCAGAGCGTGCGCAGAGTCAGGGAGACCTGGACTT
Organism: Acidobacteriota bacterium; assembly: GCA_003224905.1. Classification (GTDB taxonomy): domain Bacteria; phylum Acidobacteriota; class Terriglobia; order Terriglobales; family Acidobacteriaceae; genus QIAA01. Next base: position 35,826 of record QIAA01000179.1, on the reverse strand, counting down.
CGGGGGCAAGCGCGGGATGGCAGCAGGTGAAGATCAGACGAAGGCGGTCATCGGGAATTTCGTCCGAGTCATAATTTGGCTCTTCGACAGTGGCCCCGAATTCGTATGGAAATGCCTCAACCTTTTCTTCAAATCGCGTCTGGCGACGGATGCGGTCGATAGCTTTGTGCTTGGCGGTTTGAATGATCCAGGCGCGCGGCGATTCTGGAACGCCCTCGCTCGCCCACTGGTTCACAGCGGCTGTAAATGCTTCCTGGGCCGACTCTTCGGCGAGGTCGAAGTCGCCGAACAGGCCGATGAGGGTGGCCAGAATGCGCCCCCAATCGGAGCGGTAAACTGTTTCAACGGCGGCGGTTGCGTCCGCGAACACGCTTGATTGTAAATATTTTTGCGCCAGACTGTCGATTCGGTCATCCCTCACTCGACTAACCATTGAAAGGCCGCTCCAATGAAATACATGATGTTGATCTATCTGGATGAGAAGAGCTTGAGCGACTCCCAACGGGAGCACTGTTATAAAGAATCCGCCGAGTATGCCCAGCAGATCAATGCGAATGGGCAGTACCTCCTGGCCGCTCCCCTACACCCAACGTCAACCGCCACCAGCGTTCGCACCCGCGAAGGGAAACGGCTCGTGACTGATGGCCCGTTTGCGGAGACACGCGAGCAGCTCGGCGGTTTTTTTCTCGTCGAGGCAAAGGACTTGGATGAGGCTATCCGGATCGCTTCCCAGATTCCCGCGGGTCAATGGGGCACGGTCGAAATACGTCCGGTGATGGAAGTTGCGGGATTACCGCAAAGTCCGGCAAGCATTGTCGATCCTGTAACCTCCCATTCGACTTAATAGCGAAACAGGAATTTGAAATCAATGGCGTTAACAAAGGAGAAATCATGCGTTTCATGATGATCGTAAAGGCCAGCAAGGATTCTGAAGCCGGCAAAATGCCGAGCGAAGAGCTCCTTGCCGCGATGGCGAAGTACAACGACCAACTGATGAAGGCCGGTGTCCTGGTCGATCTCTCGGGATTGCAGTCGAGCACCAAAGGAGCGCGAATCAAGTTCTCGGGAGGAAAGAAGACCGTGATTGATGGGCCCTTTGCTGAAACCAAAGAACTGATCGCCGGTTATTGGATCATCAACGTGAAGTCGAAAGAAGAAGCTATCGAATGGGCCAAGCGGGCGCCCAATCCTCAAGGTGAGGGCCAGGAAAGTGAGATCGAGATTCGCCAGTTCTTCGAACTGGAAGACTTTGCTCCCAGCGCGGCGATCGAGCAACATCGGGAGTTGGGGAAAAAACTGGAGAGCAAGAAGGCCTCGTAAGTGTCGGAAAAGGAGAACGCAATGCAATTCATGATGATTGTGAAAGCTACAAAGGACTCCGAGGCCGGGCGCCCTCCAAACCCTGAGCTGATGGTTGCCATCGCGAAGCTGGCCGAAGAGGCAAGCAAACGCGGGGTCATGGTAAGCGCCGGCGGGCTTCAACCTAGTTCCCAGGGTACGCGCATCCGCGTCTCGGGAGGAAAGACCTCGGTCATTGATGGTCCATTCGCCGAGACCAAGGAGTTAGTCGGCGGCTTCGCCATTTTCAATCTGCAATCGAAGGAAGAAGCCATCCGAATGGGTAGAGAGTTCATGCAGGTACATGCCGATATTCTTGGGCCATCCTATGACGGTGAACTGGAGATTCGCCCACTGATGGATGCGCCTCCACGACATTAAAGATCCTAATGACACAAATTTTAAGGAGGAATGCCAAATGAAATTGAATTCTCATCTTCACTTCAGCGGTCAGTGCGAGGAAGCATTCAAGTTCTATGAAAAGTCGCTTGGCGGCAAGATCGAGGGAATGTTTCGCTACCAGGAGGCGCCCGGCTCTGATGCCCAAAACGTCTCTCCGGACTGGCGCAATAAAGTCATGCACGCCTACATGACCATCGGCGATCAGGTGCTCATGGGCATGGATGCGCCGCCGGAGCGCTTCAAGAAGCCGCAAGGTTTCCACGTAAACATCAATGTTAAAAACGTGGCTGAGGGAAAAAAGATTTTCGAAGCACTGTCGGAAAAAGGAACGGTCATCATGCCCTTCGCAGCCACGTTCTGGTCGCCCGGCTTCGCCATGTTTGCCGATCGCTTCGGCACCCCCTGGATGGTCAACTGCGAGCAGGCAGCCTGACTCTGCGGCAGCTTGAGGAGGAGAATTTCATGCAGGCAAGTTCTCAACATGTCTCGCCCCCGAAAGGCCGGCTCTGGGCTGGGCGTATCATCAGCGCAATTCCGATCGCGATGCTGCTCTTCAGTGCGGTCAAGAAATTTCTTAGGCCGCCTTCCGTTGTGCAGGGCTTTGCGCACTACGGGTATCCCGAGAGCATGATCGTCGTTACCGGGCTCCTGGAACTCGCCTGTACCATCGTCTACGCCGTTCCGCGCACCGCGGTGCTTGGCGCAATCTTGATGGCAGCGTATCTTGGTGGCGCGACGGCTACGAATGTCCGCGTCGGCGATGCTGTGTTCTTAATCCCTGCCCTCCTCGGGATATTGGCTTGGCTGGGACTATTCCTGCGAGAGGATAGGCTACGGGCACTGCTGCCCTTGCGGAGTGCAAAATAGAACCGGAGATTGAAGGGACAAAGTTTTGCCGAGCAAGTTTCGAATCCGATCTCATGAAACTCGATCCAATGCAGGGGAGGAATACGCATGAAGAGAGCTTCACATCTGTTATGTGTGCTGTTGTTGTTTACAACGGCTTTTGCCCAGCAACTGACCCAGGCAGATCGCGACAAAGGCGTTGCCTATCTTCAGCAGACAGAAGACGGCGTAGCTAAGGCGATCAAGGGACTCTCGGAAGGGCAGCTGAAGTTCAAGCCGGCACCCGACCGGTGGTCAGTTGCTGAAACTCTGGAACACATCATGTTGGCTGAAGACTACATTTTCCAGAACGTCACCGATAAGATCATGAAGGCGCCTGCAGGCGCTGCCAATCGCGATACCGTAAAAGCGGACGCCGCGGTGCTTGCCATGGTGCCGGATCGCAGCCATAAGGCGCAGGCGCCGGGACCGCTGGTGCCCACCGGGCGCTCGACGCCCGCCGAAGCCCTCGCTCGTTTTCAGAAGAGCCGAACCAAAACCATCGAGTACCTGCAATCAATATCAGACCTGCGTCAGCACGTTGTGGATAGTCCGCTGGGCCAGCCCCTGGATGCTTATGAATGGCTGCTGTTCATCGGCGCGCACAGCGAGCGGCACACGAAACAGATCCTCGAAGTGAAGGCCGATCCAAATTTCCCGAAGAGCTAATGTGGCCTGATGCGGAGAACACCCGGAACAATATAAACTCGAAGCTCAAGCTACTCGATTCATAAAAACAACATACAAACAAAAGGAGACTAACGATCATGGCAACAAAACCTACGCATGAACAAGCTCAACTTCATCTTCAGGTGTATGAACAGCGCCGCGAGGCCAAGCTGCGCCAGGCGCGGGACTGGTTCTTCAAAAACTATTTTGTAGAGAACTTTGAAGATTCCGCGCGGATTGCCGCGCCGGGAACGGAAAATGGCGCTCTGGCGATGATGGTTCTCAGCTACTGGGAACAAGCCTGCGCGTTGCTCAACTATGGACTTCTCCATGAGGATTTGTTCTTCGAGACCAGCGGCGAGTTTTTCGGGGTGTGGGAGCTGGCCAAGCCCATCGTCCCGCAGGCTCGGGAGCTGTTCAAGAGTAAGCAATTTCTGGGGCACCTGGAAAAAGCTGCGCAGCGTTACGAAACCTGGATAGAAAGCCGCTCCCCCGGTCACATCGCTGCCATGCGCCAGTTCATGAAACAGATGCGGCCGCAGACGGCAAAGGCAGCATAACGGATTGATGGAAAACACCTAGGGGCGGACGTCCTCGTCCGCCCTTCCGAACCTGCAGCCGAGTTTGTCTACTTACCACTATCAGGAGGGGCCTCATGAGTTCTGTCCGTGTTCTGGTAGGCACCCGCAAGGGCGCATTCATTCTTACTTCCGACGCCAAGCGCGAAAAATGGGAGGTCAGCGGTCCGCACTTTGCCGGATGGGAGATGTATCACCTCAAAGGGTCGCCTGCCGATCCGAATCGAATTTATGCCTCGCAGACGAGCGGGTGGTTCGGCCAGATCATCCAGCGCTCTGACGATGGCGGCAAAACCTGGCATCAGCCGGGGACGCCGCCGGGAGAGCCACCGGCGCCGGGGCCTCCGAAGAGTGCCAGCAACAAGTTTGCTTACGACACGTCGGCGGAGACCGGGAAGCCGCTGACCACGCATCAGTTTTATGACGGGACGCAGCATCCGTGGGAGTTCAAGCGGGTGTGGCATCTGGAGCCGTCGCTCAGCGATCCGGACACGGTGTACGCCGGGGTGGAAGATGCGGCGTTGTTTCGCTCGACCGATGGGGGCGAGAACTGGAAGGAACTCTCCGGGCTGCGGGGGCACGGGACTGGGCCGAAGTGGCAGCCGGGGGCGGGGGGGATGTGTCTGCACACCATTATTATTGATCCGAAGAATCCGCAGCGGATTTGGATTGCCATCTCGGCGGCGGGGGCGTTTCGCACCGACGATGGGGGCAAGAGCTGGAAGCCGATCAACCGTGGGCTGCGGTCTGAGCACATCCCGGAACCGACCGCCGAGGTTGGGCACTGCGTGCACCACATCGCTATGAATCCGAAGCGGCCGGGAGTGCTGTTCATGCAGAAGCACTGGGACGTGATGCGCTCGGACGACGCGGGCGACAACTGGAAAGAGGTCAGCGGCAATTTGCCTACCGACTTCGGTTTTGCGATTGACGTGCATGCGCACGAGCCGGAGACGATATACGTTGTCCCGATCAAGAGCGACGGCGAGCACTTCGTACATGACGGCAAGCTGCGCGTCTTTCGCAGCCGCAGCGGCGGTAACGAGTGGGAGGCGCTAACCAAAGGCCTTCCACAGAAAGATTGCTATGTGAATGTCCTGCGCGATGCCATGGCGGTGGACTCACTGGATAAGTGCGGAATTTATTTTGGGACGACCGGCGGGCAGGTGTACGCATCGGCAGATGCCGGGGATAGCTGGAGTCCGATTGTGCGGGATCTGCCAGCAGTGCTTTCGGTGGAGGTGCAGACACTGGGGTGAGACGCCGTCCGGTCACCCTAGCACATTGCGCAGCACACCATTCAAGTGCGAAGTGAGCGGCATCACTCTTCCGTTGCGAGGTTCTCCAGAAAAACAAAGGCCAGGAAGACTCCTGGCCTCTTCTGATTAACACAACCTCGCGTCGCTACTTCGGCTCCGAGGTTGTATTCAAGCTTCCTCGCTGGGTCGGTGTAGGAGCGTACTTCTCCAGCGTTGCCAAAAAGGAATGGCTTTCCTTCGGCGCTGGAACCTTGCCCGCTAAAATAGTCTCGAAGGGAACCATCTTTCCGTACAAGATGTGGGTTTCGTCTTTATCTTGCTTTATCGATGCGCCACTCAGATCCACCCCCGCAAAAGCTCCGCGGGAGCGCGAATAGCTCAGCACTTCAGCCTTCAACTTCCAATCCGTATCCGCTGAAGCATGTCGTCCCACCGGCCCAGCCGCGGCAGAGGCATCTGCTCCGATTTTAAATTTACTGGAAAGCAGATGGTCCATACCTTTTTGGTTCATCACCAGCATGACTAAATCGGTTGCTTGTCCACCAATCTGAAATCCAAAGCTTCCGCCCGTGACCGTGATTGGAGCAGGCGCGCTCCAGCCGGTTGCGGTCCTGCACGTCGCCACACCTTTTCCGTGCTGGCCACCAACGCCAAGAGCGAACTTCACCATCGAAGGCACCACTGCGACGCACTTCGCATCGCCCAGAATGTTATCCGGAATCCCGTTATCGGGCGCGCCCATAATCTCATTCAGCACGTTGGCTGAGGCATCCAGCCGTTTTGCTATATCTGTCTGATCCTCTGTTGTTGTGGTCGCCTTATCATCCTCCGCAAAACCCACGCTGCTGAGCACCAGAAGGAGACCGGCAATTGGCGTGAGGCATCTCCTAAGCAACCCGTTCGTGTTCATTGAAAGACCTCTTTGATTGTGCTTGTGCACGGTTTAATTTCAGGTGAAAGCATACTCGCATCTCTGGCCAAAAGACATCCGGTATAGGCTGTAAATTGGGAAACGCCTGCCGTTAGCGAGCTGTGCTCTGCCAGAATCTCGCTCCTCAAACGTCCACAGTGGCAAGGCATCTCAGGCTGTCTTAGCCAACTTCGCGAAGATGACCAGCGCTCGGGAGCAGGCCCAAGTATCTGCTGGAACAGCGGGAGAGATGTGCTCCCCCCGTTTGTCCCGTTGAATTGTCCGCCAGCGTAGACGACGCAGCACTCGTTTTCATTCCCTAGAAGGGGTAAGGAATCGTGGAGCTTCTTGTAACGAAATGACAGGAATTCTGTTGAACAGGTCAGTTCACAAGCACGTCAACATCTCCAGCTTTATCAGTGACGTGTACATCCACCGACCGTCCTTTGCGCTCCAGAAAAAGGTCCAGAGTAGCATTTCCGACTCGTAGTCCCTTGATTGAGAGTTGTGGAATTCCTTCCGGCAGGCTGGGTTGATCGAATAGAACCTGCTTCTTGGCCCCATGCACGGTGATCCCGAGACACGCTTCCAAAAGCATGAACACCGTTCCCGCAGCCCAGGCTTGCGGAGAACAAGCCACTGGATACAGGGTAGGTCCCTTACCCGGATGTCGGTCAATCCCGCAAAACAACTCTGGAAGTCGATGGAGGTCGACGAACCCGCTCACATCCAGCAAACCAAGCAGGATTTTCCCCGCAAGGTCCTTAAATCCGTATCGGCTAAGACCAGCGGCAATCAGCCCGTTGTCGTGAGGCCAAACCGAACCGTTGTGGTATGAGATCGGGTTATAGCGTACTTCGTTCCTGCCTAAAGTCCGAACACCCCAGCCCGTGAAGAAGTCTTCTCCCAGCAGAGTTTGGGCCACCAACTCGGCGCGCTCGGAGCTTGCAATTCTCGTGTAAAGGCAATGTCCCGCATTGGAAGCGCGCACTCTGCAAGGTCGCTTGTTTCCGTCAAGCGCCAGAGCGTAGGTCGCAAGCCTCGGGCACCAGAAGGCTTCCTCGAATTTCAGGCGAAGATTTTCCGCCTCATCCTGCAATGCGGCACATTTCCTATCATCCCCCAGCACCTCGCCTAATCTTGCAGCAGCCAGCTTTGCTGCGAAAACATATCCCTGTACTTCACACAACGCGATTGGAGGCTCGGCTAGTTTCCCGTCTGCGTGAAACACCGAATCACCCGAGTCCTTCCAGCCCTGCTGCGTCAGCCCGCGAGTGGAGTGCCTGGCGTATTCAACAAAGCCGTCGCCATCGACGTCGCCATGTCTGCTAATCCAATCCAGAGCACGTTCGATGTGCGGCCACAAGTGTTTAATGAAGGGCAGGTCTCCTGTGCGCGTGTAATACGCTTCCGCCAGAACTACGAACAGAGGCGTCGAATCAACACTGCCGTAATAACACCCGAATGGCACCTCGCCTAAGGCGGCCATCTCTCCTTTGCGCACTTCGTGCAGAATCTTCCCTGGCTCCGCATCCTTATCGGAGTTGTGCTCTTGGGCTTGCATCGACGCGAGATACTCCAGCACGCCTTTTGCAATCCAAGGGCTTACCCACAGCAGCTCCAGCGCGGTGATGATCCCGTCCCTTCCGAATACGGTGCTGAACCACGGCACCCCCGCGTACGGATAATTCGCCTCAGGATTGCCCAGCGTCATCATTTCTATATCTGCCACCGAGCGTTTCATCCATTCATTGAAGCGATTATTGGAGCTGGAAATTCGGCAGACACTCGAAACCGCAGCGCTCAACTCGGTATTAGCAGCGGCCAAGGCGCGGGTGTAGCCCATGGAGCCGTTTTGCGCAATGGAATCGTACGATGCAGAAATCAGGAGATGAAAGGTGGCTTGTTCTTTAGGGGCAAGTGGCACCTCGAATTGCAACTCCGAGTCAGAAACCTTTGTCGCTGGCGGTTCGCAATGCACATTCGTTCGTCGAACGACTCCGTCCAGCCCTTCGTACGCAAGCTGGATCTTGTCTTTCTCTAGTGTGTCCTCCAGGCGTTGTCCTTTGCGCTCACGTTTGGTGCCACGAACCTCAAAAATATCGGCGAAATCCGCCCCGAAGCCGATCCGCAGCGGAATGACCAGTGGGACGAGGCCATAGTTGAAGATCTTCAGCTCTTCGTAACAGATCCCCTGCCACAGAAATCTCGAACGAAGCAGGTGCACTGTGTCTCGCGGCACTCGCACCTCGCCGTTTCGGGAGACATCCAGGTTCGCCAGGTCCGCAATGAAGACGAAATTATCCGATTGAATGGTCGAACTCAGAAGTAGAGGCCGGTAGCCCCAAAGCGAAACTGCGAGGCGGGAAAGAAATCGTGTGCCCTGATAAAAAATCCCTTCTTCGCCACGCCCCGCAACACCGATGTCACCGTGGCGATCAAATACGGCAAACATCTTGCCGTATTTCAGGACGCGAGTAAGGTCATCCGCAGGCGAAGAGCGGGTTGCTATGTAGTACTGCTGGGTGACTCCAGCTTCATCCAACTCAGCACTCCATCGGTAAGTGCCAGCGGCGCAGATTCACTCTGCACCATCCGTTCGTAGATCGCGAGATAATCCTGCGCCATCCGGACGTCGGTGAATCGCTGTTCAAAGCGCTTCCGGCAGTTTCTGCGATTGAATCTCTCCACATTACGGATTGCCTCTACTGTCTCTTTATCGTCGGAAACGATAAAGCCAGTAAGGCCATCCTCGATGACTTCAGGAACCGAACCCCTCGGGTACGCAATCACCGGAGTTCCACATGCCATCGCTTCGATCATAACGATGCCGAAGGGCTCTGGCCACTGAATTGGAAAAAGCAGGGCGGCCGCGTTGCCAAGGAAGTCGCACTTCTCTGGATATCCGATCTCTCCCACAAACTCAATCAGCGGATGCTTGAGCAAAGGCTTAATGACTGTGTTGAAGTATTCTAGGTCTACCCGGTCGATCTTCGCGGCAATCTTCAGCGGCATGTCACACAATTTAGCTATCTCAATCGCCTTATCTAATCCCTTTTCGGGTGACGTTCGGCCCAGAAATGCCAAATACTTCCCCGGCTCTGGATACAGAGAAAATAGATCTATCGGCATGCCGTGATGCACCGTACCCTGCCAGTTCACCCAGGGCAGCGGATCGCGCTGAGCATCAGAAATTGAGACTACCGGCATATCCTTGTAATTGCGATAAAGGGGCTGCAGATCGGGAATATCAAGCCGCCCGTGAAGCGTGGAAACCTGCGGCACATTTAGCCAACGGCTTGCCGGGTAGTGCAAATAGTCGATATGAAAATGAATCAGGTCAAAGTTTTCTCGTTCCGCCATAACCTGCTCGACCATGAGAACATGATGCGCCACCTGATCCACACAATTCGGTACCCGTCGCAGCGAGCGCTCACAAACCGAGACCAGCCTTGCCGTAGTCATCGAGTCGCCGCTCGCAAACAGCGTCACGTCATGCCCAAGTCTCACGAGTTCCTCTGTGAGCCAAGAGACAACGCGCTCGGTGCCGCCGTAGGTTTTTGGCGGCACGCTTTCAAACAATGGTGCAACCTGTGCAATTCTCATAGCTTGGGACCTCTAGGCTTGGGGTGTGCTAAAGACAATCCCAAGCGAGCGCGCCGCGAATGCGTCGCTTATAGGCTCAAATTGTGGTCGGTCACTGAGTAGGAGTGTGGGAGCGTCGGGCTAACCGTTACCCCAAACTGCCCCAGGAGCTTGGCCTACTAACTTCGCCAGATCAATAGTTTACGGGAATATGCAAGGTTGTTCTATCAGGTATATCCTGTATATGAAAAGTACAGGAAAACACCTAAACATAGGCATCACCAGATGCCTTTGTCGCTTCCTGTGACGCGATACGCGATCAGGGCACTCATCGCCAATGGCGGAAGGAGGGGCAAGCGAAACATTGCGCGGAGATCACCGTGCCGCCCGGCGCTCACAAGTTGCGCACCATAGAGCATCGCGGCAGGTCCTTTCGGAACTCGCAGAAAATCTCCGCCTGGATAGACGCGAATATCGCGGGAGCAGGCTGCCGCAAGCACTTCCTCCGGCACTTTGGCCTCACCGCCATAACCCTTAACGTATTCCGAGACGAGCAACAGAAACGTCGCCACGCCAGGCCAAATGCCGCCAGCGAGAGACGCCCTTCGCAGTTCGGCGAAGTCACTGGCGTTCTCCTGTAACAGTTTTGCTACATCCGCCATATCGCAAAGGCGAAAATAGAAATGACGGTACATGCGCTGCAGCGTCGAGATCATGATTCGTTCTTCGGGTGCGGGAACTCGAAATGTGTGCCCGTTGAGAGTTCTCGTAACACTACGGTCAACTACTCGCCTGCCTAAAGCTTTGTGCTCGCCCGTTTGGCCCAAATAGCGGATGTGAATCTCAATCAGCTCCGGCAGGCCGGGAACAGAAAAATTCCACTTATTCGCCAGGCGATCACCCCAGCTCCGCTCCTCCGTGCTGGCATTGAACTCGCGTGACATTACCCCTACAACACGCTGTTCGTCTCCGGTGGTGTAAAGGTCCAGATCAGAACCCAGATCCGGCCAGTGGTCGAGCGATTTGATAACCGCGACTGTGCATCCCGCAGCTCCGAGCGCCTTGCAGATCGGCCACAACTTGTCGACGGCATATCGAATGCGCTCGCGCTCAATTCTCAATACAGAATCAGACCACTCAGCAATTCTGCTGTCTCCGCTCCTTTTCGCCGCACTATTTACAACTCGGAGAGCCCGGACCAGAACGTGATGCTTGTTGGCTGTGTCCAGGAATTCTTGTAATCCATCCTCATTCAGCGCGGAAAGATACTGCATGTCGGCGAGAATGGTTTGGATGTCCGCCGAAGGCTCGTCGGCACCAGGCGAATACCCTTGAAACACCAACCGCGAGAGCACTTCCAGACCCAGACGCCGATGAACCGGCGATATCTCAGCAGCCATGAGTCTTCTCTTCTCCAAACGTCTCTCCGTTCTGGGGTATCGCCGTGTTTCAACGCTGCGTTACATGCCTCCCTTGCATCAGGGCTTTAGCCAGGCCAGTTCCCCTTATTCCTGCCCCGCGGCCACAGTGGTCTCCCTCGCGGGCTGCTTGCCGCAGTGATTAACTCCATCTTCAATCTGCGTTCCTTCTTCGTAATCGTTCCAGGTAGCAATCAACAGGAACGGCATCGGGTCCCCAGAGTTATTGTTTTGCTGAAACACGCGCAGCGTGTCTTCGAACGTCTTTCCGCAGCGCCGGTCCATGTGCCGGTTCAGGCTCCATGAAGCCTTGCTGTCATCAAAACCCGGCCACACTGTACCAACCAGAATCTTGCCGGGAAACTTGTTTCGCATCTTGCGGTAGAACGTCTCCAGATACTGCTCGCCCCAATCGCTGCCGTCGACCGCCCAACCCTTGCCGGGATGGACCCACGCATAAAACCCATCAAAGGCGCCAGCGTACTTGGCCGGAGGCTCGTCTTTGTAGATAAGAATTGGAGGTCTCTCCCAACTATTCACCACGCGTCGCACCTGCTCCCAATCCGTGCGCCCTCGCTTGGGAAAAATGAAAATCACCGGTCGCCCTTCGTGCGTAAGATACGCCCCGCGGCCGATGGCATCGGGACCGATATAGGCTCGATAAGCCTTATCCATGGCCGCCATTGCGTCTTCGGTGGCATGTCCGTTATCTTCCTCGGTTTCGTCGTACATCAGCGCGACGTGAAAATTGCTTTCTGCCGCCACCCGCTGAAGTACGGCATAGCTGCGATCGAGGAACGGCCGCCGCTCTCCGTACCAGTCCACGGCAAAGGCATAGATTCCCAGCTCTTTGGCTTTTTGAATTTGCTGTCGAAGAACACCCGGATCCTGGGTGGAATACCCAACATTCATGTGCTGCGGATCGCCAAACCAGGGTTGATAGTCCGCAACCACCTTCGGAGACTTATCGATGGTTCGCACCTGTTCGAGTTGATGCCGCACACTGGTTCTCGAGCAACCGCTGGTCAGCAGAAAAACCAGGACGGCCACAAGCGCCAGAATCAGAGAGGAAGTTTTCATCACAGGGCGTCTCATTAACAGGGAAAAACTAGGGACGAACCTCCGCCGCTGTGGTCTGCAGATCCCGTACGAGCCAGCGGTCTGCGCCCGGAGTCATGAGAACCAGGTAATTCAGGGTTACGTCTTCGCGATGAACGACCTTATCACCGTCCACGATCTCAACCTCCAGTCGCGCGCGGTCGCGCAACTGCATCGCGTCTCCACTCGGAGAGTAAAAAATCGCCTCCAGCTTGTGCCCCTGATCGGTGTAGCGCACGCGAACCCCAGAACGTTTCTGCTCCGCGATCTCTTCCGCTAGTATGGCCTTAGCAATCCCGGTGAAATATCCATCGAGGAGATCGCTTCGGTTTTCGCGGAGTGCGGCAGCCATGGTCTGCCATGCATGGCCGTAGTCCCGCGTGATGCTCTTTTCGGTCAACTCTTCTATTGGCCGTGGCCCGAGATTCTCCGCATTCAATTCGACTTCAGGAGAACCGGCATCGGCCATCACCGCAGGCCAACTGACAAAGTAAGCTCCACCAGCGAGAGCGAGAATTACCAGGACATTTAACGCAGCTCTCATCATTGCCTGCCCTCGACCGAGAGTTCGTTTCCGGTAACCACCCCTGAGGCCACCAAGATCTTGGCGTTGCCCTTTAGCGGCATTTGCACCCGCGCCACTCCTCGTTTAATCGGTACGTCCACCGTGGTCTTGCCACTGGCGTCCACTTTCGTGAAACTCACGACTGTGCCGTCAGAAACCGCATTTCCGCTACAGTCGCGCACCGGTTCAGTTTCTGCGAAAAACTTTCCCCCATTCCAGTCCGGCTTAATCCGCAGATTGCAAGCCTCCGAAGCGACTTGTTGTACAACCCGCAGTTCGGAAACTTTGCCTAACGACGCTCCAATTTTGGCCGGGCCCTCTTTCGTAGCGGAAGTCAATCGAATCCAAGTCACACCATTTTGGGTAGGTCGCGTCTGCGCAACAGCCGCTCCCTGTTTAGGGATAGCTTTGAAATCCACCTGGGTGGGAGAGAGCACCAGATTCCGGAACTTGTCGAATACAAACGCCACTCCGCTGATGGCGTTCGGCTGACCTACCCGCACCCGCGACGGATGCACGAGCAGGCTGACCTTGGCCGGTTCCGCCGCGCGCACAAAGAAGTGAGTCGCCGCACAGTTCCCGCTATCACAGATCACCGCTGTGTAGCGTCCCGCGTGCTCAACCTCGTCACCGCGAATCTGAATCTCGTCTCCAAGCATCACGCTGCGTTTGCTGGCTTGTCCTGGCCCCGTGAGGTAAAGCATTCCTTTTCCGTTCCCTGTACTGGCAAGTGAAAAGGATTTTCCGGCAGTCACCTGCGCCGGCGCACGCAATTCTGCCGCAGCCGCGCAGATCATCAACGCGAGCGGAATCAGAACACTTGCAAGGAATAGACGCATATCAGGATCTATTGACGTTGAAGTAATTCACGTTCACGTGATAGTTGTGCACCTTCGGCGCCACATCATCCGGCAAATCCACCGCAAACGGCACCGGGATCTGCGGCAGCAGAGCTTGATCCACATAGCCGTCGGAAACCCAGATCACTTTCCCGCTATCGTCGTAGTAAGCGGCAACCACGTGGGGAATATTTACGACCTGCCCACTCTGGTTGAGCAGTTGACCCAGCAGCAAGTTCTTTCCCAGCGCGTCGGTTTGCAACCGCTGATCGCTAACCTCAATCACCGGGTCTGCGCTCGCTGCCACAAGCAGCGACTTAACATCCATCCTCACGCTCTTAACTTGATTCATCCGAGCCTCAGGGAAGTCGATGCGGTAAGGCGATACTTGCTTCGGCAGCAAGGTATGGGAAATCTTGTCGAAGCTGCTCTCCTGCGCGAACGTACTGCCATCCGGACGAAGCAACGTCGCCCCCACATTCACGTACGCCGGAACTGTGTCTTCGTTAACAACCTCTCCCACGATCACAATCCGGTCCGGCCGTTGCAGCGCGTTCATCGAGAGGATTCGTACTTGCGGCGAATCCACGTTCTGCACTCCCCAGTCGTCCTCCGCGCCTCGGTTGATGATGTCCCAGCGCAGGTAGTTCACGGGAATCACCTGCGGCGCGACCCTAGCCACGGTTGTGGTCGGCCACACCACTCTCCAGGTCTCTCCTTCATGTTGGACTTTAAGATCGCGGACGTCCTCCAATGGCCCGACCGCTGTCGAGTAGTGGAGCTTCACTCGCATGCTGGCTTCGCGATCGGTCTTGTGCAGTGGCCACAGGTCGAAGTTCTCCAGATTGGCAAACGTAAGCAGGCTGCCATTGCTTCCGGCCAGATCGGCTACGAAAGCACTTTTCTCCACATCGCTGGCATTTGCCAACAACGCATGAGCACGATCCCAGTTGCGTGCCTGCGCCTGCGTCAGAAGCAGCCGCACCGCTTCCTCCGAAGTACGCGACGATCGCATGCGCTCACGCTCCATCCCACCGGAGTTCACCCAGGCAATGGCAATCAGCACGACCGTAGCTGCGGTGATCAGAAGAGGTACGAAGTATTTCATCAGCGTGCCTCCCTCGCATAAATCTCTTCAGTCGGCGCGGGAAACTCGACCACTGTTTCACGAACGCGTGCGCGATCAGGAAACAGCAGCGCGAGAAGAATCGCCAGAATGCTGCTTCCTAGCGGCAAAGTGCCCCACAGCAGTCCTTCCCACGGCGCCGGCATTGCGTCCGACTGAATCGGCCGCGCCGGAGACACATCATCTTTCGACCATACTGTGACCGACCCGTAGTCGTACGTCTCGACCTTGCGCCATCCTGCAAACGCCACCATTGGTTCGTAATATGGTTCGTGAACAAAAATGAATTTCAATCCATAGTTGTTCGCATGCTTCAGCATCGCCCGCAGAGATTCCATGCCCGCCGTCCCGAAATACTTCGCGCTGGTCAATTGGGCGGCGCCATAGCGTGTCATCTCAGGCAGCAGACGAGCCGAGTTGTATTCGCCGTCGACACTATTGGCGGTCGTATAAGTTGAAACCTTGGGGAGGGCATTACCAAAGCCGAGCGTCAGATACCGATACTTGTCATGTCCATCGCGATTGAGAAAATCAGTAACCTGATCCACGTTCAAACTGCTCAGCGTTTTAAACGGACTCCAAGCCAGCCACCCCAGCGCGAGCCCCATGGTGAGCACACAACAAACTGCCAAACCAGCCACTGCGGCTGAACGGTACCGATCCAGGAGATACTCCGCGAACAGCCCTACGAGTGGCAACGCCAACACGGCCGCCGATAGCGTGAACCGTTCGTACGTCAAGATTTCGAATGCGCGTCCAAACACCCACTTCGGAATAGGAGTAGTTCCTCCTAACCCAAACAAGAACGCGACCCAGAAGCCGAGCAACAACGGGCGAAGCCTGCGATTTGCTGAGCCCAGCCACAGAATGGCAGGAAACGCCACGATCATCGCTCCATAGGGGATGAAGAAATAATTGATCGCATAATTGATATTGAGCAGAAAGTTTGAACGGCTCGCGTGCGGAATCGGCATCTGCTCGATCGGGTGCTTGAGAATCGCAATCCAGTAGGGGAGCAGTACCACCCCCACCCCAATTCCCGCCAAAACGGCAAAAAACACCGCGCGCCCCAACACCGCGAACACCGACCGTTCTCCGCGATCAGCCAGTGCCAGCCAAAGCACCGGTAACGCAAACAAGAACGATCCAAACAACAGCGTCACGTGGTGTACGGAAGCTGCCACCAGTATTAGAACGACGCCTTTGACCAGCCCGCGCCAGTGCGCCGTCCTCGACCATTGATAAAAGTAGGGAAGTGCCAAGAGATAAATCGACGCCGAGAGCAAGGTTGAGAGTTGGCCCGCGGAATACACCAGAAACGCCACTGTGCCGAGAAATACGGTAAATAGCGCAGCGTAGCTCGCTGCCCGCTCACTCACGAACAGACGCGCAAATCGATACACTCCGGCCACCAGCAGCAGAATGGCGATCATCTGCACCAGCATGTACGCCATGCGCAGACCCACTACATAAGAGAAGATTGCAATCCAGTAGTGCGCCAGCGGCGGATATGTCGTCTGCGAAAAACCTGCAAACCACTTCTCATTCCACGGATCAAACCAGTGGTGTGCATAATGCGACGCAAAGAAAACGTGCAGGTTGGCGTCGTAGGAAGTGTTGAGCGGCAATTCCATCAACAACAGCGGGCCATGCACTACCACGGCCAGCAGCAGAATCGCCGCCAATGGGATTGGCCGCCGGAAAAAGGTGGTCTCCACGGGAATGAATCCTCCCCATTGCAATGTGAGCAGCGGTTGGATTCCACCTGCCGCAGGAAGGTTTGCTGCAGATACTTGCACTTACCCGGGTCACATTCCTTCCAATCCTCTATTTCCAAAGAACTTGCCTTTCCAGCGGCAGCTCACGAACCAACCATGCGAAACCCCACCGCATCAGAGCGTCGGCAAGCGCGTGCAACTTCCTCGTTTTCACAACCTATGGGAGGAGTTGTCCCGCGCTTTTACCGCACCATGGCAGGGAAGTACTCACAGGCAGTTTTGTTTTTGCTTGCGCTCTTGGGCAGTTCAGCGGCCCTTGGGCAGACGTTCGAGCTGAACCAGCCCGCGCCTTCTTCTCCCGCCAAACAGAAATCGAAATCATCAAAGAACGCGGCTCCCAAAACCGAAACCACCCAGAATGCCGAAGCAGAGATCGGCTGGGGATCAGGCATCGAGGTCGCTCGTAACGCACGCGCTGCCCAGCAAGCTCTGCAAAGAAACAATTACAACAGTGCCGTCGAGTTTGCGACGCGCGCCGCCAACTCGGCACCACAGAACACGCAACTGTGGTTCCTGCTCGGTTACGCTGCTCGTCTAGCCGGGAAATACCAGGTCTCGATCGACGCCTATCAACGCGGCCTTAAAGCGCAGCCCTCTTCCATCCAGGGACTTTCGGGGTTGGCCCAGACCTATGCCCGTGCAGGGCGCCAAGCCGAAGCCCAGGATGTTTTGAAAAGGGTTCTCGCCGCGAATCCGAAGAGCGTGAACGATCTCCTGCTCGCGGGAGAGTTGTCGCTCAACACCGATCCCAAGATCGCGCTCGAATTGTTGCGACGCGGTGAAGCGCTGCAGGCTTCACCTCGCTCCGAGCTGCTCATTGCGCGTGCCTATCAGCGGCTCAACCAGCCACAGGAATCCAAACAGTTCCTGGATCGTGCCGTGAGTCGCGCTCCGCGCGATCCCGACGTGCTGCGCGCAGTGGCCACTTTCTACCGCGACACGAAACAATACGATCAAGCCATTTCTACTCTGCAGAAGGCCGCGAGTTATCCCAAAAGCCGCGCCGTGCTGCCGGAGCTCGCATATACGTACCAGGTCGCAGGAAAGAGAAAGGAAGCCGCGGAAACTTATGCGAAGGCGGCAAGTAATGCTCCAAATGATGCCGCCTTGCAACTGAGCGCCGCCCAGGCGCTAGTAAACGTCGGTCAGTTTGATCGAGCCAGCTCATTCCTCAAGCGCGCCGAGGCTCACGATGCGGCGAGCTATCGGCTGCACGCCATTCGCGGCCAAATTGCCAGTTTGCAGGACAGCAATGAAGAAGCTATTCGCGAATACCGCATCGCGTTGGATCATCTGCCGCAGGGCGTTCCTGAAGGTCCGCTCTACCCTGTCTCGCTCCATCTGAGTCTGTACCAGCTATACCAGGCGACCGATCAGGGTTCCGGCGCGCAGGTCGAGTTGCGTGCTGCGCAATCAGCCATGTCGCAGATCACAGGCGTGGAAGATGCGAGCCGGCCGGAATTTCTCAGGCTTCGTGCGTTGCTGGAAGCGGCCTCAGACAACACCGAAGCCGCAGAAAAAGATCTGAAAGAAGCGCTCAAACTCGATCCTCAGAATGTAAACATCACGCTCAACTACGCGAACCTGCTGTGGAAGACAAATCGCAAGCAGGATGCATTTCAGCTTTATGACCACGTCCTGAGTACCGATCCCAATAACCATGCCGCACTGACCGCAATGGGATATCTGGCACGTGAAGTCGTAGATTCCGCGACTGCAGAAAAATATTTCACCAAGCTTGCCTCACTGTATCCGCGCGACTACGTGCCTTATTTGGCCCTGGGCGATCTTTACACGTCACAGCGGGAGTTCGACCGCGCGCAGGAAAATTACGAAAAGGCCCACGAACTCGCGCCCCGTAACCCGTTGGTGTATTCAGGTGCAACGAACTCCGCCCTTGAAGCTCGTCAACTGCCTTTAGCCAAGAAATGGCTCGATCGCGCGGAAGCGAACGCTACCGTGAATCAATTTCCGCAAGTCATGCGTGAGCGCGAGCGTTATCTCACGTGGACTGGTCACTACGAGGAATCGGCAGCCCTCGGCTACAAGGTGCTGGAGAAACTGCCTCGTGATCCCGAAGCGCCGGTGTACCTGGCCTACGATCTGCTTTTTCTGAACAAGTACGATGAAGCGGCGCAACTCGCCGAAAAATACAAGCCGATTCTTCCAAAAGACAAGGATCTGTGGCTGATCTCCGGCTACGTCCACACGCATAATGAGCAATTGCCGGAAGCCGTGAACGACTTCAGCAAAGCCTTGGAACTCGATCCCAAGGTCGCAACCGCCTACATGAACCGCGGTTTCGTGCTCAACGATCTGAAGGAACCCACCCGCGCTGCCCAGGATTTTCAGGCTGCGTTGAAGCTGCGTCCGAACTACGGGGAAGCGCACTTGGGACTGGCCTTTTCCGATCTTCAGCTTCGCCGCGCCCGGTCGGCG
Source organism: Acidobacteriota bacterium (assembly GCA_003224905.1). Taxonomy (GTDB): domain Bacteria; phylum Acidobacteriota; class Terriglobia; order Terriglobales; family Acidobacteriaceae; genus QIAA01. The sequence goes on along the minus strand of QIAA01000179.1, from coordinate 16,937 downwards.
CTCAAGCAAGTGGATCTCGCAGCTAAGCTGATGGGTGAATCGCGAGCCTCGCACATGGCCCGGGCGGAAGCGTTTAGGCAACAGATTCTCTTTCGCCAGGCCGAAGGCGAATATCAGGCTGCTTTGAAGCTGGCGCCAAATGACATTCAGATTCGGCTCGCCCTCGCCGATGCAATTTATCGCCTGCACCGCTACAACGATTCCATAGAAGTGCTGAAGGCTGGCCTTGGCACAAAGAACGACGCCGAAGTTTACGCGCAAATGGCGCGAAACTACGCGCAGCTGCATCGCCAGCAGGAAGCTTTGCAAGCAATCACGAGCGCGGAACAAACCGGCGGAAACAGTGGCCGCGTGCTGATGGCCACCGCCGAAGCGCTCATGATTCTGGGTAATGAACAGGGCGCAATGGATCGTTATTCCCGCGCGCTGGACATCCCCGATTCCGATCGCGTCGGTACTCGCCTAGCCCTGGCGCGACTCTTCGCGCAAGGCGGTCACCCCGAAGATGCACACCAGCAAATCAGCCTTGGATTTGCCGAGTCGCGCGTTGGTGAAGCCAATCCCATTACCGCAGAACACCTGTTGGAAGCCGCCCAGGTGCTGGTTTCAATCACCGAGTTCGACCTCGCTAAGAAATATTTCGAGCGCGCTCACATTGCTGGAGCTGATGACCAGGCAGTCGCCATCGGCCTCACCAACACTTACCTGGCGCTCGGCGAAACCCAAAACGCAGGTCAGACGCTCAGAAGCCTCGGAAACAATCCGGAGAACTACGAAAATTACGAATATCTGATCGCGATGGGCAATGTGTACCGGCAACAGCAGGACACAATGCAGGCCTTGGCCGCCTTCGCCCGCGCCAACCAGATAGTGCAGGGCAATCCTTTCGCCGAACAGGAAGGTCGTCAGATCACGGAAATTCTTAGCGTGCATCCGCAGGTTTCCCTTAGCCCGGTTTTTGAAGACGAAAACATCTACACCACCGACGCCAAACTCCGGGGCATCACCGATCCATCGCTGTTACCCACGCCTCGCTCATCTTTTGAATCCATTGCGGAGGCTCGTTACCGCGTGCGCCTGCACGGTTGGCCCGTGATCAGCGGACTCGTCGGGGAACGCAACGCCCGTGGCCGCGTTTCCTTTCCCAGCGACTTGCTCATTCAGGACCGTGACACCTACGACACTATTTTCAATGTCGGAGTCAACCCCGTCCTGCATCTCGGCCAAAATACAATCACGCTGAATCCCGGCCTGCAGTTCACGATTCGCCGCGACACCGTGTCCCCTCGCGAGATGAATCAAAACCTGTTCCGTCAATTTGTCTACCTGTACACCAGTTCCTTCATGAATTGGTTTTCGATCTCCGGAAGCGCCATGCACGAAGCCGGTCCGTTTATTGAAAGAGATCTCCACTCACGCGATTTGGCAGGGCGCCTTGAGTTCGCCGTTGGCCGCCCCTGGGGCAAGACGTCCTTCATCACCGGATACGCGGCGCGTGACGTGATGTTCCGCCCGCTCGTCCGCGAGTACTTCACCACCAGTACATACGTAGGCGTTCAACGGAAATTCGGGGAGAACATCAAGGCCGCCATTTTCGGGGAATACCTGCGCTCTTGGCGCGTGCAGGAGCTCGATTTTGCCCTGGCACAATCCATGCGCCCTGCCTTCAATCTTGAATATGCGGCCACGCCACACTGGACCGTCCGCGCCTCTGGACGCTGGTCACGTGGCGAAGGCTTTCATGTGTACGACAACTTTCAGAACCAGATCCTGCTCTCATATGTGCGCGGTTGGCAGAGCCCGATCCACGACGGGATCGGTGAGGTCCCGGTTACCTATCCGTTCCGCGTTTCTTTCGGCTTGCAGCAGCAAACTTTCTACAACTTCGCGGGTAACAGCAGAACCACGGTGCTTCCAGTCATTCAGGTGAACCTCTTTTGAGCATGAAGCTTCCTGGCACACTTCTGAAGCAGTCGGGGAACACATCCTGTGGCAAAAACTGAAGGACCAATCGCGACCGCGTCCGAGGCCCTGAAGCAAAGCGCCGAACGCGTTTGGGGCGGCGGCGCTACTGGCACGTTGCGCGGGCGTCTGCTCAGCGGCAGCATGATCATGCTGGTCAGCTCGGCCCTGGTCGGCGCGATGAATCTGATCTACAACCTCGCGATCGCCCACGGCCTCGGCGCTGCCGGATTCGGCCACGCCAGCGCGGTCTACACGGTGCTGATGTTGCTCTCTTCAGTTACGCTTTCTTTCCAGCTCTTGTGCTCGAAGTTTGTTGCGCAGAACGATCTGCTCTCTGCCAAAGTCAGCATTTACCGCTTTCTCCATCGCCGGGCATGGCTCTATGGGGCAGGCGTCAGTCTTCTTCTGATTCTTAGCAGTCCCATCGTATCCCGCTATCTGAATCTGCCGACGCGCAACTACATCGTGCTGCTTGCAGCGGGCATTCTCTTTTTCATTCCGTTGGGTGTTCGCCGCGGCTTGATGCAGGGAATGTACGACTTTCCCCATCTCGCCGGAAATTTCGTTCTCGAAGTTATAGTGAAACTGGGCGGCGCACTCCTGCTCATCGAATTCGGGCTCGGTGTGAGTGGCGTGATCGCAGCGGTAGTGGCTTCCATCGTGGTCGCTTACCTGATTGCCAGACCCAGCCGTGAACTGAGATCTGATTCACCCAGCAGATTGCCGGCGACCCTTGAGGAAGGCGTTCAGGCGATCGTGTTCTTCGTCGGCCAAGTCGTCATCAACAACCTCGATATCGTTCTTGTAAAACACTTCTTCTCCGCCACGGAAGCCGGCGTCTACGCCACAGTCGCTCTGGTCGGCAGGGTCGTTTACATGCTCTCCTGGTCCGTCGTCAGCAGTATGTTCCCCTTCTCCGCTGGCGTGCGCTCCCGCGAGCGCGACGGCCGTGCTGTCTTGAGCACCGCGCTTCTGTTGGTGGTTCTGATTACTTCTCTGTTCACCCTTGCTGTCTGGCTGGCGCCGGCGCGGATGTGGCAAGTCGTGTTGGGCTCCGGATTTCCCCTCGGACATCAGGTTGCATATTCCTCCCTTCTGGTTCTTTACGCCGCGACCACCGGCATTTATTCGCTCGGCGTAGTGCTGATGAGCTACGAAATCTCCCGCAAGATCGGCAACGTCAGTTGGCTGCAACTAGGCTTCAGCGGCGCCATCGTGCTGGGAATTTACGTATTCCACAACACCCTACAGGACGTCATCACCGTCCAACTCGTTGTCATGATGTTGCTGCTGCTGTCCGTCTCGATTCCATTCTTGCGATCTCAATCGCGAAACAGGCAGTTGGCCAATGAAACGCCATTTCCCAGTGCTGGCCCACTGAGGAAAATGCGCCGCGTAGACGAGAATGAGGTCATCTCCGAATTCCTCAAAAGCGAGTTTTACCAGCCCGAGTTTGACCGCTATCGCGAACAATTCCAGGACGTCGTGAACCATGCCGACTTGACCAATCCGCGCGAGAACACCGTGCGGCGTGCTCTTCTCTACATGCGGCGTGGCAGATTGTGGCGCGAGTTGCCAAATGATACCGAATGGTGGGAGGTCGAACTACAGAGCAGCGACATCTACAAGCTTCGCGTCTTTCCGCGTGACCAGTGGCGCGGCCTGGCGGAAGGGAACTTCTATCTTGCTGACATGTTGGATCGCATCCGCGACCGAGTTGGCTCGCATCGCCGAAACGATTTCATTGATAAGCTGCGTTCCCTGAGCTCCGGCCTGGCCAAGGGAGAAGACCATAATGCCGTGTTGCTAATCGGCATTGACGAGACTCAGCCGCTCACCATCATCGAGGGCAACCACCGCATGGCCGCGGCCAGCCTGGTCTCACCCTTCGACCTCCATCGTCGATTTCGCTTCCTGTGCGGCTTCTCTCCGCGAATGACCGAATGCTGCTGGTACCAGACCGATCTCTCCACGTTGTGGCGCTATGCCAAGAACTACTGGACTCACCTCTTCGAAGATCAGGAGCTTGTGATCGCTCAGGCAATGTCGAGCGCAGAAATACAACCTTCTCCTATTTCCGGCGTGAAGGTGGCGTAGTTTCGCCATGCGCATTACCACGGCATCCGCGATCGCATCGTTGACGTTAGCCAGTTCTCAAAACCCGCGTTCATTCCGGCGTGTTCACCGCACCGTTCATTCGATGTTTCGATTCCTTCTCTCGCCGCTCCAGTTCCCGGTTCAAATCGTCGACTAAATTCAGCAGTTTGTTCGGGCCCTGTTCTTTCATGATCGCTTCGCATAATTCTCTCCACGTCGTATCGTTCATGTGTGGTCCGATCATTCATCTCAAAGTGATCTCAAATTTATCCTCCCGTGTGATTGCACTTGCCCTGCCAAGTCCAACTGACAAAGAGTTACACGACACCCGAGCAGCCGACGTGGAGAATTCTTGCCGAACCCGGCGCAAGAAATTCCTACATGCCAGTCTGTACAATCTCTTAGGAGCTGTGAAAATTTTCTAACGAGCAGGGAAGAGCGAAGTGCGGAAAACTACTCGCCCGCTCCCATCATTTCAATTGGCATCGTGGGAACAGACGAGCCGCTCTCCGGCTCAATCGTAATTGCGAACGCTTTTGCCTCTACTCCAGCCGGCAGTGGGGGATTGATCACCATGGCATTGCCGCGCGGATTGGGTTTGAACACACCCGCAGGTATTGGCGATCCCTGTTTCGGAATCAGCCACAACTCATACGCCTTCTGCGCCGGCAATGCCGGCATGTTGCTCGCCAGGAAAATCAGGCTCGACCGATCGCGCACATAAAAAGCCTTGCCCTGAGGCTGCGGACGCGCATTCGTCTTGGTTACATTAACTACCTGCGCCCCCGGAGACCTCAAGGTCTCAACAATCTTGCGTGCCTCTTGTAACTCCTCCCCCTGCTGACTCGAAACAGCTCGCAAGTGCAGCGCTTCCTGTACAAGCACAGATTTGTCTCTCCACAGCATCAACACTACGAGTCCCATCGCTGCTGCCGCAACCCAGCCGGCAATCGCCCACCACACCGTTCGCGTCGGCGCTGCTTGTCTTCGCGGTTCACGTTTGATCGCGTCCATCAGCCTCTGCCGTGCACGTTGCGGCGGCATCGGCCCGGCAGCGGACAGCGAGAGCAGCGCCATGTCTCCACGCAGGTGCTCTACTTCATGGCGGCAGGCGGCACACTCATCCAAATGCTTCTCCAAGAGAGCCTTCTCCGCCGCCTCCAGCGACCCCAGCGCGTACAGCGCCAGATCGTCCGCGTATTCTTCGTGTACCGTCATGTTTGAAACGCCTTGCGCAACATCATCAGCCCGCCGCGAATTCTTGTTTTAACCGTCCCCAGCGGTTCGCCCGTCTTGCTGGCAATCTCCGAATGGCTTAGGCCTTCGAAATACGCCATCTCTAGCGCGCTTCGCTGCCTTGCCGGCATGCTTCCGAGCACGCTTCGCACCTTGTGCATTGCCCGCCCGCGTTCCGTTTCGCTGGCCAGATCCGGCTCCACCGACACCACCACATCCGCAATATCCGTCTCTGGACGCCGCTTCCTCAATCCATCAATAGCCCGATTTCGGGCAATGACCGCCAACCATGGTCCAAGATTTCCGCGGCTCGAATCGAACACCCCAGGGTTCCGCCACAACTGCATGAACACTTCCTGCAGAACGTCCTCCGCCGCGCCCGTATCACCCAGCACCCGCAGCGCGACCGAGTACACGATGCCGGAGTAGCGGTCGTACAGTTGAGCCATGGCGTTCCCGTCGCCAGCGCGTATCGCCGCAACCAGCGAGAACTCTGCTGAACTCCCTTTGGCTTCAACGCTGGACAAACGCTTCGTCTCGTCCTTCTCTTAAGATACGGCTGACTTGAGTCGCCGGATTGCCTTAGGTTACCTCAACAGGAAAAGGGCTTACATTCGACCTGTTAGGCCGATCTGCGCGTGCGCTGCCCATTAGCGACGATAATGTACGCCGAAACACTCAATATTGTCGATGTACTTCGCAGCTGGACAGATTGCCCGTAAGCTGACTGAAAGACTTCTGGCTTTCCCGCATAAAAAAGGGCACGAGGTGAAATTGCATCCAGGAGACGTAATCGAAGCTGAATTGAAAGAAGAGGAACACGTCGGCTCCGGCGAGACCGTATAGACGCGCGATTCCTGCACCTGCGGCCACAGCTTCTTCAGCAATGTCATCGACGAGCTTCGCGACAGCCGCCGTTCCACCCAGCTGGAATGCGAACCTTTGCCAGCTAATTGTGGGATGTAGTTCTCCTTCATCATCGGCTTTCACAGACTGACGATCGGAACTAGACTAGTACGAAGCTGGCTCGTTGGATTGTGCCATCCGGAAATTTCACACGATCGAAAATCATACATAGCGCGCCCGCGCGCATAATACGGCGTGCATGAACTGTCTCCAGATGGCCCTCGACTACACTCCCTTGCGGTAAAACAGTCGTGCCATCGACGTGCACCGGGTGTTCCAGCCGCGCCATAAACGAAGACCACTCGCAGACTTTGAACTCACATCCGAGAGAAGCGTCATCCGCGCCGTGTGGTCATTGGCGATGGGACCGCTACAGGCGCGCTGAAACGTTGCGTGATGTAGTGCCAAGCGTGACAGGATTTCTTTCCTGAGCGGCGGAAGGAGCATGGTCATGTCAGCCTCAGAACGCCCTGTAGATGGACTTTTCCCGGTGATGAACTTTGTTGCGCCGTAGCCCTCGAAATCTGCGTCTAGATTGATCGACGCAAAACAGAGGAAAAGAATAATGGGCCGGATCATGAGTGCTCCTCGACTCAGATATGAATGGATACCACAGTCCCGTCTCAGTGGTATCGGCCAGCGCGCTATAGCGAAATGTCGACGACGGGGAATGCTCTAGCTTCTGCGCTGCGACTGCAATAATCAACCGTGAGGTGCCCAATCCTAACGACGACAATCAACGCGGTCATCTGTAGCCAATGCCTGCTGTGCATCATGTTCTCTCCTGGTAGTACACGTATTAGACACGCGGCTCGTGGTGAGTTGAGGAAGAGTGCCGGTTTGCAAACAGTCGAAAGGCAAAGGTGCAGGGCAGCTCGAGAGTTTGCGCGCTGACCTCGCCAGAGCAGTGTAGGCCGCCAAATAAAATATTATCAGGTTTTGGTTACGGTGCCATGAAAGGTTCGTAAAATCCGGGGAGGATCCAATTCATTTTCCACATGACTGCTGCTGCGGAGGCGCGTGCTATTGCTTTCGGTCAGTGCCGTGAGACGCAACTTTAGGATCGTCGCTTCAGATTCGGCCAAATGAAAACGAGGTAGACCAGGACAGCAGCCGCAAGCATGAGAATTAGGCCGAACGTAGTTGCCGAAATCACATGTCTACGAACTAACAAAGCTAACGCAAGGATGGCAAGTACGACGACAGCGGCGCGTTTCATAGCCCCAAACTCCGAGGGCTGGTGGTTCACAAATCGTGATCTCGTGAGAGCAGAACGTCAAGCGTGCGACCCGTGGCAGGCTAAAAGCGTCATCAGTCGACGAACTGAATCAGGCAGCGCGCTTTACCATGTACGCTAATTCATTCTTGATTCCTGTGAGTCGAAGCCGCCGAGATTCGTGAGCGGCTGTGGTCAACGGAGTATGCTCCGTCTGACTCCAGTAACGTACGTTCATTCGCTGGAGATCATCTAATTCGTGTTTTAGGGCAGCGAGGCGTTCCGCAACTTGGCTGATATACATACACACCTCAAACTTTCTCTCCCTTGAGGGTTCGCAGGAGCCGAAGAGAATCTTCGATGGCCTGGCGTTCTCCGCGTCCTCTGGTCCCTGGATAATCGCTGGAAGGCGCACCAGAATAGCTGTTTCCGCGGCTGCCACCCCGCGCCAACAATGTGTGCTGATCCAGTTGCAGCAGAGCGGCCCGGTATTCACCCTGCCATTCTGGTAACGTAAGTCTTGCGAAGATAATGCTTGCCCCGCCCATTAGCGACCGCCCGCGTGGAAACTATCAGTTGCACAAGAGACCGTCACACGACAGCGCGGCGGAAGTTTGTGTAAGCGACTTCACAAGTATACACGCGATCAAGTGGTTTCTGTCCCTTGCTAGTTATTCGTGATTCGCAGGCGGGTTCCTGCAGATTCCGTGCTCCAGTACGGCACACCGAACTTTGGGAACGGCACTGTTCGACGGACGGCGGGATAGGCTCAGGTTTACTTTAACGTTCCGGTTTTATGGTGCTACTTTGATTTTTTCCCCGGCTTGCCTTCAAGTTTTGCAACCATTTCGAGCAGCTTCTCCGACTGCTCAAATGTCTCTTTCGATTGCTTTCTTAGTTTGTTCGCGGCCTTGCGCAGTTCCTTCGATTCAAGGCGTAACCGCCTGTTGAGAGCGGCGGTCATGGTTCGGCGAAACCGTTCGTTGAGACTGTTGTTATTCACACTGAGGAGTGTACTGCACGTTTTAAAATCAGCAGCAGCCGTAGCAGGGGTGGCAGTTCTGTATGGTTGCATGGGAGGAAAAACGCTGGGCTATGGCTTAAGGGACTCCAGAGACGTGAGTGTCTCGGCGCATCCCTGTGCCGCCAGACTTCTCAGATGAAGCTGACAGCAGGCAGTTGTGCACAAAAAGTAGGAAATCCAGAGAAGCGCAAAAAAGCCGCCTTCTTCAACATAGCTAGTGCCCTTGTCGCCATCTACGTAGGCTGTGGATCACCTCCATCAAATAGCAGACGAACTCATTCGGCTGTACAGACAGCAGTTCACGCTCTGGGTGCTGGGCAAAATGGACGAGTTGAGCAGTGCCGACCTAGTCATATATGAACGCCGAAAGGTGCGGATTGAGCAGTTGCGTCAAGAGCTGCAAAAATTGACCTCCCGAGTGCTCCCTGTCACAATTCCGGTTTAGCAACAAAGCTTTGGCGAGTCCGCACCAGCTTGCCACCATTTCTGACTCGGGGTTGAGACGAGAATGTTGATTTTTGCCGGCTGGAGACGCTGCCATCGCATGCTTACTCGATGCTGCCTGTATCCTGGCTGAGATGTTGGGCGTTGTTGTTGCGGTACGTGCAAGGCCAATGCAATGGTCAAAATTGACCATCTTGCTGCCGAGTAAACGCGCAGTATGTAGCCATGAAAGTCACCCAGAAAAAAGCGCTGGAAGTGCGTTGCCCCACTTGTGGTGCTCAGCCAGGAGAGAAATGTGAGCTCAGTACCGGGCAGCCCCGCACTGAACCCCATCGAGATCGCCGCCTGGCGGCTTCGGTTTCCTAAAAAGTGTTCCATTTTGAACAGATTTGCTAGGACCACAGGGTGACAATTTCACTGCTGCCGTCGTTTTTGTTGGAACCAAGCCGCTGAGCTGATAAAGTCGAACGTTCCAGGGAATCCAAACATCCATCCCGGGCGCAAGTTGCTCAAGAGCCCCATGCAAGGCCGCCCAAGGAGGGCGACACAGCGTGCGCGTCCATCTCATCAATCCAAGCGAAGTTTCTTTCGGCACTGCGGTTATCACCCCTCGCTGGTTATATGTCCTTGCCGCCGCGACACCTGCAAGTTTTGGCGATCCGTCCCTTGTCGATGAGACCCTCGTGGCCGTGAACCCGATACAGATTCAACCTGGCGACATTGTCGGCATCGGCATCCATACGGCCAATGCTCTCCGCGGGTACAAAATCGGCAAAATAGCCCGTGAGCGCGGCGCCTACGTGGTGTTCGGCGGAATTCACGCGACCCTCTACCCGAACGAAGCGCATGAATTGGGTGGCGCCCACGCGGTGGTAAAGGGCGATGGCGATGTGGTTTGGTCAAGGGTGTTGTCGGATTGCTCTCGTGGGACCCCTCTGCCAGTCTATGAAGGCGGCCGGATCGAAGCTTCCGAGTTCTTGTCCGCCCGCTGGGACCTTGTGCCGCGAAAACGCTATATGTGGGCCTCGGTCCAAACTGTGCGTGGATGCCCCAAGCATTGCTCCTTCTGCTCGGTTTGGCGAACTGACGGTCAGCGCCCGCGTCAACGTTCCTCAGACCTGGTAATTGAGGAAATCGTCCAATTAAGGAGACTGGGGTTCCGCTTCATCGCGCTGGCCGACGACAATTTTTATCCGGTAACGCTTACCGACCTGCGCCTCGCTGCGGAGCAGCACAACACGAACCGGCTGAATGAACTTAAGACCATCCGGGCAGAGCGCTTTTCACTGATGAGGCGCCTGGCACAGTTGCCGCCGGATACGATTTTCTTTACCCAGATCACCATGGAAGCTGCAGAAGACACAGAGTTCCTCGATGCCATGCAGGCGGCGCACATCAAAGGAGCCCTAGTGGGAGTCGAGTCTGTGACCCCGGAAGGCTTGAAGGACGTTTACAAGGAATTCAATTGTGCCGGGGAAGACCTCGTTGATCGCCTAAGAACATTTCGCCGCCACGGAGTGTACGTGCTCGGCTCTTTCATTTTTGGCCTGCCCAGCGACCGGCCGGAAACCTTCGACGCCACCGCGGCTGCTGCCTCCCGGGCCGAAATTGCCTTTGCGCAGTTCGTTATGCTAACGCCGTATCCGGGAACGGTCGACTTCATCCGTTGGGAAAAACAAATGGAGGCCGCGCCGGTGCACGTTGGTGGAATTCCAATCACCCGGCGTTGGCTCATCCCACAAGGACTTCGGCCCAAGCTCTATTGGCCACACCCGACTATGTCAGCCGAGGAGATTCGAAGCCACACCCAAGCCGTCTGGGATACTTTTTACAGTTTGAAGGCAGTGTGGTTCCGGTCCCGGTTCATAAAGTCGCTGCGCGCCCGTCTTGCCTTTGTCCTGATCTCCAAAATCTACAGGCAGATGTACGCAGATACCGGAATCGCCACCGACAGCGCCCGAGTCTCCCGATCTGCGCGGTGGGCCCGCTGGTTGGCAAAGCCTTGTCAGCGGTTGTTTGCCGCTTCCCCCATGCCGCACCTTGAAATTCCCCGATCCTGGGGCGCAAGCGCCGCTCTGGAGCAGAACACTTCCGCCAGCGATTGAGCGGGCGTTAGAGTCCAGGAATTAGCAGAGCATTGCCTGGCGCGGGTCCCAATACCCAACTAGTGTTCAATTGTGACCAGACAAATGAAGCCAGTTTGTGGTAGCAACATGACTGTGGCTAAGCGACAGTGCCTGCAATGTGGCGGTGAACTGGTGATGGCGTTCCGTCCCAGTGAACATGGCCGGCTCCACCTCGGCGCGGGAAGCCTGGTGAGACCAAACCCAAAGTGGAGATGCAGCACCTGTGGACAGACCTTTACTGCGGAGCAACTCCGGGCAGACAAACGAGCGAGTTCGAAAGTGGTCGAGCAAATATAACAGCAAGACCTTCTAACACCCGCTTCTTGCTGGTGAGCAATAGTGAACAGAATTGGCTATGGCTTTCGCTTATACAACGAAGCATGGCTGCGATTAGCACTCTGCTGTGTATACACCGCGATCCGGCCCAATTGAACCTATTGAAGGAGAAGGGTTACGGGCTGATAACCGCAGCCACTGGAAGCGATGGTTTGCGGCTCCTGATGTCGCAATCAGTGGATGCAATCATTCTTGAGTACGACTTGGGCCTTTTGAATGGCGCCGTTGTGGCCGATGAAATCAAGCAAGTCAGACCGCAGCTTCCCATCGTCATGCTTGTTGACTACGTGGAATTGCCCCAGGGTGCTTTGAAGTCAGTGGACGTACTCGTAGCCAAGTCAGACGGTCCGCACTCCTTGTTGGCAACCATCCACGCCGTACTCGGAACAACGCAATCGCAGGAATTTGAACCAGCCCGGGCAGAACCGTTAACGCCCTCAGCAGGAGTGAACATGCGTAACCCTTCAAAGCGCCAGATTCTCGTGGTCGATGACGACCCGTATGTCCGTGAGACAGTTGCCCTGTTGCTGATCTCGGCCGGATACGATGTCTTTACCGCACGAAATGGCTTTGACGCGCTGCTGCAGTTGAGAAAGATGCTGCCGGACGTAATAGTTTCCGACCTTGACATGCCTGATATGTCAGGCTTTGAGCTGCTCTCTGTGGTTCGCCGTCGTTTTCCCCGGATTTTGACCCTGGCAATGAGCGGCGCACACTCAGACGATGAAGTACCCCCTGACGTAATTGCGGACGGCTTCTACGCCAAAGGTGGGCAGCCCACGAACCTCTTTCGAACTCTCGAACAGCTCATCAGTTCTGCTCCGGCCCCAGGCAGTGCCCACCAGCGGAAGATCGCTCCAGCTTGGGTCCCGCGCAATGGGAATGACTCGCATGGAATTCCCTATGTAATGCTGGCATGTACGGAGTGCCTGCGCGTATTTCCGCTGACGATAATCGAAGAAAATGCTGGACATGTGCTTGAAGTACCATGTTTCTTCTGTGCGGCCACGAGCAGCTACATTATTCAACCATCCAGTCACGGTGCGCACGCGCTGGTCGCGTGAATGCCGTTTGGACCTCTAAGCTGGTTTGAAGGACTTGCCGCACTCCAGGCAACATGCTTCGTAGCGCGACGTGATGAGTCCGCAATAGGGGCACACCCGCAATGACGCGAAGTCTCCGTCGTGTGGCTCCATTCCAAACAACTTTCTCAACGAAGCGGCCAGAAGGGCACGCAAACTACGAACCCGAACAAGAAACGAATGCCGGACAGGGTCCATAATAGAATTCCGCGTTTCTTTAGTCGCCGCCGCAGCCGGCAGTGCCAGGTGATACTGACGGAGTTATTGGGCCCATAACGGCTGATCTGCAGGAGGCCACCAGACAAATTCACGATTACACGTTAGTTCTGGTAATTCTGTGCAAGATTGCTCACTTTTCTGAAAGGAAACGAGACGCTATGAGTAGTAATTTCGAGCGGGTGACAGCTCTCATCAAAGAGCTGCTGGCTCTAAACAGGGCGGAAAGTGCTCGCACACTTGAGCCCCGTACCGTAATAGAGCTAGAACGACGGAAGTCCAAACGAAAGCGAATCAGGCAAGAACTCGTACAAGTTCTTGGTCTTCATGATCGAACGAAGGCCTGATGCCCGACAAAAGCGCATCTGCTCCACTCCGCAAGAATTCAGAGGTGCCACAGGTCGGCTTTTCAAAATTATGGGGCGTAATAGGTTTGAAAATTGAAAACAATGATACGCTATGCCAGCATCGTTCAACTTGTATTTCCGCACTTTCTTCTGAAGATCGACAAAACTCGCTTTTCCATATGCCGGACGCATCGAAAAGGCATATCGCCTAGCTATGGACGACATGAGAAGCCAATTGATGTCGCAAGAGAACAGGACTAGCTTACGAACAACGAGGTAGATAACCCGATTCCAGACGACACGCATTCTCCGCCAGACACAGAGGATTTGCTTACCACCCTTCGCACGTGGGGTCTTGACATTGATGCCGATCCGCGCCTGCCTCGATCGACTCTGGAAGTAAAAGGAGCCGAAGCGGAGGATGTCGAACTTGACCTGAACCCAACAGTTCCTGAGCCGGCCAGCGATCCGGTGCGACTCTACCTGCGCCAGATGGGTGCCTCGCCTCTGCTTACCCGTGAAGGGGAAGTGGATATTGCTAAACGAATCGAGCGCGGACGGCTGCGCATCCTGAAGAGTCTCTCCCGCTCGTCCCTTGTGATCCGTGAAGTTCTGGCCATAGGCGAGGACTTGAAGCGTGGCCTGCGCTCGATTAAGGAAATTGTCGTCTTCGATGAGGAAGAACTTACCGAGGAGATTCTGCAGGAGCGTGCCCACGACATCACCCGACGGATCGATGACCTGCACAACCATCACAAAACAGCCCGCCGGCTAGCCGCAAGGTTGGCGGCTCTCCCGCCCAAAACGAAAGCGCGCGAATATCGACGCTGCCGATGTCAGTTAGGCCGCGAGATGGTTCGAATTTCCCTCATCATCCGCAACCTCGGTCTTAACAACTCGGAGCGCAAGCATTTCGCGGACCGGGTGAATAAGACCGTGGACACCATGCACTCGCTTGACCGCCAGCTGAGTAATTTGGAAAAGAAGATAGCCGGCACGCACAACCAGGAACTGAAGAAAAATCACCGCACCATACAGCGGCAGCGCCGCGCCGACATGAAAAAACTGGAGAGCGATGCCGGGGTGACGTTCCCGGAACTGCACTGCACGCGGCGCAGAATTATCCAAGGCGAAATGGAGGCAGAGCAGGCGAAGCACGAGCTCATCGAGGCCAACCTGCGCCTTGTCGTTTCCATCGCCAAAAAGTATAGCAACCGCGGGCTTCAGTTCCTCGACCTGATCCAGGAGGGGAACGTCGGCCTGATGAAGGCAGTGGATAAATTCGAGTACCGTCGCGGCTACAAGTTTTCCACCTATGCCACATGGTGGATCCGCCAGGCCATCAGCCGAGCCATTGCCGATCAGGCGCGCACTATCCGCCTCCCAGTGCACATGATCGAGGTCGTCAACAAGCTGATTCGTACGTCACGGCAGCTGGTCCAAACCCTGGGCCGCGAACCCACATCGGCAGAGATTGCCAAACAGATGGACATCCCCGAGGTCATGGTGCGTAAGGTGCGCAAGCTGATGCGGACGCCGATCTCTCTCGAGACCCCGATTGGCGAGGACGGAGATTCTCGTCTCGGCGACCTTATCGAAGACCGCGCCGGAGTCTCCCCCGCCGAAGCAGTCATCAACGTGAACCTTAAGGAACGAACCGATTACGTGCTCCGCACTCTCAATCCTCGGGAAGAGAAGATTATCAAGATGCGCTTTGGTCTGGAGGACGGCTCGGAGCACACGCTGGAAGAGGTTGGCCGATCGTTCGACGTGACCCGCGAGCGCATTCGCCAGATCGAAGCCAAGGCACTGCGCAAGCTGCGACACCCGTCGCGTTCCGGCAAGCTAAAGTTGCTTCTCGACGTGCATGAATGACGCCGGGTCTTGGGCACAAGTCCAGCTCGTGAGTGTTTCAGTCTCCGTCATCGTTCGACTCTCTCCAGGAGATCGGGGAGCTAGACCGAACTGGGTGAACACACCACTCATGCGACGGTGAGGCACCCAAAAGTAAATTGGAAAATCCACAGCAGCGGGTGATCTCGCCTTCGCTCACAACTTCCATTGGCGTCCAGCCAAGTTACTAGAGAACGAACGCTGCCCTTGCCAGGGCAATCGGGATCGCATCCGCCCGTCTCATCGTAATGAGCGGTCTTCCCAGTTCCTGCAAGAAATCGTATGCAGGGTAGTTATGACTGGCATCTTCAGGCGTCGAAGCAGAGCCAAAATATGACTACCCGCCGAAGATTCCATACCCGTGCTGCAGGCATACCAAAGCGAAATTAGTGAAATTCAGAAAGTCAGCGGCTTGCTCGGCGTTGTGACAGCTTGAGTCCTGATCTATCAGGCCGTTCAAGAAAGGTTCAATCGTGCAGCACTATGTTGAGCAACGAGCTGTGGACCTGAAGACCGCCGTTGTAATGAATGAAGCCTAATTTCCTAAATCGATTCATGAAAAAGCTGACTCGTGACCGGGTCGTACCCACCATCTCTGCCAGCGTCTCCTGACTGATTTTTGGGATTACAGTCTCCGGCACGCCCTCCTTGCCAAAATGAGCGAGCATAAGAAGGACGCGGGCCAGTCTCTTTTCGCTGGAATTGAACAGTTGGTCGACCAAGTCCTCTTCATAACGGATATTCCGAGCCAGCAAATATGCCACGAACATATCGGAAAAGGTGTGTTCCCGATGAAGCGCACTCATCATCGCTTTCTTCTCGATGCGCAGAAGCTGGCAATCCGTCATTGCAGCCGCTGATCCCATACGGAGAACCTGCCCTGCCAGTGAACCTTCCCCAAAAAAATCTCCCTCACTCAATATGGCAATCGTGGCTTCTCTGCCGGTCTTGGACACGACGGTGAGCCTGACTTTGCCTTTTTGGATATAGAAAACAGCGTCAGCCGCATTCCCTTGTGTGAAGATCCTTTCCTTCTTGCCAAGGGTAAGGGTCTTCCTGCCCTCGCCAATAGTTGCGAGAAAAGTACTAGGATCGAACTCACGATTCTTCTTAACAACTGCAACAGAACTCATCAAGTTTTCATTTTAGTCGTAAGAGTGGTCAATCGGCATCGCGAAGTTCAGCGCCGATATTTGCCTCCGTGCAATCGAATTCCGAAAGGCATGCCATTCTGCACAGTATCTGAACGGAAGTGACTACTGGCGCGAAG
The DNA here is from genome assembly GCA_003224905.1 of Acidobacteriota bacterium. Lineage (GTDB taxonomy): Bacteria > Acidobacteriota > Terriglobia > Terriglobales > Acidobacteriaceae > QIAA01. The sequence continues at coordinate 779 of QIAA01000179.1, read as the reverse complement.
TGCCCACAAGCCACGCTGCCTGACCCTTCGGTCGGGGAGAGCGAATCAGCAACGTATGTCCGATTGTTTTAAAAAAGGTATGTCCGATTGTTTTAAAAAATGAGCAATTCTGAACAGTAATACGATTGGGAAAAAAGTATTGTGCAAGCTGCTTTAACGTGGCAGTCCCCTGCGAAGGCGGACAGCCCTTTTTGGGGGCAGGCATGGGTTAATGTCGGCTACGTGACGACGTTCGGACCCTCACGCCCGCCCCAGTTTTCCTATTTTCTGTGCGCCGAAGCAAGCTGTTCCAGCCGCAGCTTGACAACGGTAGCGCACAAGCCTAGCATCGCAATTGAGCGAGCTACTTCTTCTTACTCTTTCAGGTTCTCTGAACTAAGTCAGCCCATCTGAAGTCTTCCCCTCTTAGCGTACTCCCTCTGAAGGAGGAAACTTTTATGACAGTATTGGCCCGTTGGGAACCTTTCCGTGAGTTTTCCACCATGCAAGACCGCATGAACCGCATGAATCGTCTTTTCCGTGAATCCTATAGCCCTGAAGGCCCAGAAGAAGCGTTGACCACCACTAGCTTTGCACCGCCGGTCGACATCTACGAAGACGAGCACACCATTACCCTGAAGCTTGAAGTCCCGGGCATCGACGAAAAAGACATTGATGTCCGCGTCGACAACAACACCCTCACCGTCCACGGCGAGCGCAAGCTCGAGAAGGAAGAGAAAGAGGAGAACTTCCGTCGCGTCGAGCGGCAGTATGGAAGCTTCACCCGCTCGTTCACGCTG
>QIAA01000084.1 GCA_003224905.1 Acidobacteriota bacterium | reverse complement strand
TTGCAGAATTAGGAAAGACAATCGTGCCGACATAAACACCCGTCCGAAACACGGGCCCTTCAAACAGGGCTTCGAGTGGTCCACCGAGAGCTGGCATAAAAATGAGAAAAGATGCAAAGGCCAACAGGAAAGACAAGCCCCAATCCCTTTTCCAGAGCCAGAAAATGACGCGAATTAGTCGCTCATAACTGTCCATTGCCAGGTCATCTTGCCATGGAGTGTGCCGTTTGTCACACAATCAGTTCGTAATTGGCGAAAGATCGCGATTACACTCATTAACCCTGTGAGGGCTTTCGCCCGTCATCATGGGCAACCGCCGCTTTCGTCTGGAATCCGGAGTTTTCCGCAAGCTCTGAAGTCGTGACCTTCCCTTGATGAGCAATGGACTGGGATGTCTGCAACGTCTGCTGTTTCCGCTGTAAACTGAATTTCCTCCATGCCCACGTTTGCTGCGGTTGACATCGGATCAAACTCTGTGCGGTTGGAGATTGCAACTCTTCATGGGCGGAGTCTGCGGGAAATCCATGAAGACCGGGAGGTGACGCGACTGGGCGAATCTGTGTTCCGCAGCGGATTTCTTTCTCCGGCTGCGATGGAGGAAACCGTTAAGGTCCTGCGGCGGTTTCATCGCGCCACTCAGAAGTATGCAGCCGATTCAGTGCGCGTGGTGGCTACCAGCGCTCTGCGTGATGCGCGTAACTCGCGGGCATTTCGGGAGTGGGTGCGATCGGCGACGGGGTGGAAGGTGGAGATCATCTCCGGGCTGGAAGAGGCGCGTCTCATTCACCTGGGACTGGTTTCCAGTTGGCGGGTGAACGCGTCGCCGGTGCTGATGATCGATCTGGGAGGGGGGAGCTGCGAGCTGACGATTTCGAATAAGGGTCACATTCGAGAGACGGTGAGTTTGCCGCTCGGCGCGGTGCGACTGACCAATGAATTCCTGCAACATGATCCGGCGCGGAAGTCCGAACTGCAAAGGCTGCGTGGGCTGGTGGCGCGTGAAGTGGGGAGAATTTCAGATCGCATCGTCCGAGCCCGGCCAAAGGCTGTGATCGCGACGTCCGGCACAGCGGCATCGCTGGCGGGGGTAAGCCACGCGTTGTACAAGACCAAAGGCTCACGCGAAAACACAGTTTCACGAGCGCAGATGCGGCGAATCGCGAAGAGGCTGGCACGGCTGCCGCTCGCTGAGCGCCGGAAGCTTTCCGGAGTAGGGCCGAGGCGCGCAGAGATCATTGTGGCCGGTGCGGCTGTATACGCCGAACTTCTGGAACGATGCCAGCTTCTCGGGTTTCGCTACTCCCCTCTGGGCTTGCGGGATGGGCTGCTGGCGCAGATGGCCGCCGAATATGATCGCAGCACGCGCTCTGGCAGGCAGATCGAATCAGAGCGGTGGGATTCGATTCGGGCGGCGGTGGGCCACTATCACGTTGATCTGGATCATGCGCTGCAGGTTCGAGAGTCCGCTATGCACCTTTTTTCTGCGCTGCGTAGCGTGCATCGGCTTGCAGCGGAGTATCAGGAATGGCTCTCAGCGGCGGCCATGCTTTACGAGGTGGGAGATTACGTAAACCGGAACGGGCGCCACCGACACGCGTACTACATCATCGCGCACTCGGAAATTCTGGGATACACGCCGGAACAGAGAAACATCATCGCAGCGATCGCGCGTTATTTGGGGAAATCGCGGCCGACACCGGGAGATGGTCCGATGAAGGCGCTGTCTGTGGAAGATCGCGCATCGCTCCCCCGGGCTTCGTTGTTGTTGCGGCTGGCACGAGCTTTGAATCTTGGCCGCACCGGCGCTGTGCGCAGTGTGCAGGTACGTGTGCGCGAAGCAGAAGTGAACTTTGCCCTTAAAGTAAGAAGTGGAGCGAGCGCGGATCTGGAGACGTGGGCTGTGGAGAAGGAAAGCAGTTATTTTCGAGAGGTTTTTGGCCGGGAACTCTCAGCAGCGGCGGAATAGAGGGTGCGCAACATCTTTGGGGTGAGGCACCAATTTAGAACTGCTGAGTTGCGTCCCAATTCGATGCGGGCGACGCCGCCTTTTTTGAGCTCCACACCGGCTTCGCAGCCGGTTTCGCTGATCGAGCGGCCGAGAAATTCGCTGAGGTTGGGATTGTGACCGACGACCATGATGCTTTCGTACTTGGAATATTTGTCGAGCAATTTGCGGAAGTCACCGAATCCGGCCTCAGGCCGGAGTGCATTATCAAGCTGCAACTTTCCTTCATAACCCATTTCGTTGCCAACGAGTGAGGCCGTTTGCGCAGCGCGCTTCAAAGGGCTGGAAATGATGACCTCGACCTGGGCATCGAGTGCGGCAAGGGCGCGGCCTACGTAGCCGCACTGTTCGACCCCGGTCTCGTCGAGGGCGCGCTTCTCGTCTTTTTTGGGGTTGCTGACGTGCTGGCCGGCATTGGCGTGCCGCAGGAAATAGATGATCATCGGCCCTTACCGTTCCTTTCGCACGAGGACTGGCCGCGGTTTCTGCGCGGCCACTGGGGGTATTGACGCAAGCATTTGCTTGCCTTCTGCCAACGCAATGAGAAAGTCCTGCGCGCCGAAAGCGGCTGTTCCCGTGGGCGGCCGTCGCTTGCCCTGCGCCTGCCAGGAGCGAACGTAGCTTCCATCCCGCTTCAGGATACGTGCTTTCACATTGTCGGCAAGATAGGAATCCAGAATTTCGTGTTTCACACGCTCACGCAGCAGCGTGTCCTTAAGCGGGAAGATGACTTCGACTCGTTCATAGAGGTTGCGCGGCATCCAGTCGGCGCTGCCGAGATAGACTTCCTCCTCACCGCCGTTCGCGAAGTAAAAGATCCGGCTGTGCTCCAAGAAACGGCCAACAATGCTGCGCACACTGATATGGTCGCTTACCCCACGCACACCGGGCCGGAGAGCGCACATGCCGCGCACAATCAAGTCGATCTCAACCCCGGCCTGAGAGGCACGATACAGGGCGGTGATGATGTTCTTATCCAGCAGCGCGTTCATCTTGGCAATGATGTGCGCCGGGCGCCCGTGGCGGGCGTGTTCCGCCTCGCGGGCGATGAGCGCAAGGCATCGCTCGGCGAGATCCAGAGGCGACACCATCAAGGGATCGTAATTGGGGTGCTCAGCGTATGCGGTCAGAAAACTAAAAACATCGTGAACCGCGGCGGTGATCTCCGGGTCGGCAGTGAGGAGACTCACATCAGTGTAGATACGCGCGGTGGCGGCGTTGTAATTGCCGGTGCCTAGGTGAGCGTATCGGCGCGTCACGCCATCGGGATCACGGCGGACGAGCAAGGATAGCTTGCAATGTGTTTTCAATCCGACGAGACCGTGGAAAACCTGCACGCCCGCGTCTTCGAGGTCGCGAGCCCAGCGGATGTTCGAATCCTCATCGAAGCGGGCTTTGAGTTCCACTACGGCTGTGACTTCCTTCTTCTCCGCAGCGGAGATCAGCGCGGGGACGATCAGCGAATGCTCGTTGGTGCGGTAGAGCGTCTGCTTCATCGAGAGCACACGCGGGTCTGCGGCGGCCGACTCGATAAATGAGACCACTGCATCGTAGGAATCGAAGGGATGATGCAACAACACGTCATGGCGCCGCAGCTCCTCGAACAGATCGCGGGATTTTGCCGTCAGGCGAAGCTCACGCGGGATGAAGGCTTTGAATTTGATCTCGGGATGGCCGGTCTGCTCGTAAATGTTGAAGAGGCGCGACAGATTTACGGGTCCGTGAACCGAAAACACCTGCCAGGGTTCGAGCTCGAAATTGCTGCGCAGGCGCTCGATGATTTCGGGGTCGGCGTCGGCTTCGATTTCGAGGCGCACGGCGTCGCCTTTGCGGCGGTTGTGCAGCTCGGTGCGAACCGACTCGAGCAGGTTGCGGGATTCTTCTTCTGCCAGGTAAAGGTTACTGTTGCGGGTCACGCGGAAAGCGGCGGCGGAGACGATGTCGTAGCCGTGGTACATGCGAGACGCATGGAAGGCAACTAGATCGGCGAGAAAGATGAAATCGTCGGTGCCATCGGAGGGTAGGCGAATCAGACGGGGCAAAGCCCTCGGTACCGTTACAACTCCAGTGTAGGTGAGAGAGGAACGGCGGCGGCGGCGCAAGAGAAAGGCAACGCAAAGGGCTTTATTGATGACGCGCGGAAAGGGGTGCGCCGGATCCACGGTGACGGGCGTCAATAGCAGATCGAGCTCACGTTCACAGTATTCTTCCACGAAAGTTCTGGCGCGCGAGTCCAATTCGTGCAGGCTAAGGACGCGGATGCCATGCTCTGCAAGCGATGGCCTGAGACTTTCGTTCCAGCAATGGTACTGCTCCTCTACAAAATTATGGGTTTCGTGGGACACGAGATCGCGTTCCTGGAGCAAAGTAAGCCCGTCGGGTCCGGCCTCGGTGTAACCATCTTCAATCTGCTGCACCAGGCCAGCGACGCGCACTTCGAAGAATTCATCGAGATTGCTGGCACTGATGGAGAGTAATTTCAGGCGTTCGAGGAGCGGATTATGGTGGTCCTGCGCCTCCTCGAGCACGCGGCGATTGAACGCCAGCCAGGAAGCTTCCCGATTGATGTAGTAAGCAGGGTCGTCGGGCCTGATACGAGCCATAGGTTCATACCACAGGTGTCGGGAAAGAAGCGCTGCCCGACCGTAGTATGGCAAGTATAAAACAGGGAAACTTTGAGCGTTGGAACCAGTAATGTGGCTTTTGGCCCGCGGGCGCAGTGCCAAGGTGCGTCACGCGGGCCGCAAAACTATTGCACTTGCTTGATCGCGCCCTTTACTTTTGAAGCGACACTTTCAGGAAGCGGTGCGTAGGTTAATTCTGCGGTCATCTTTTGGCCATCATCGACCATCCAGTTCAAGAAGTCCGCGAGAATTTTACCTTTGCCAGCATCCTTGGATTTTTCCGGGACCAGCAGCCAGGTAAAGCTGGAAATCGGATAAGCCTCCTTGCCGGGAGCGTTGGTGATTGAAACCCGGAAGTCAGCGGGTATGGTCTTTGCTGAAGCGGCAGCGGCAGTCACACTGTCGAGAGATGCTTTCACGTAATTTCCGCCGGAATTCTTGACCACTCCGTACGGAATCTTATTCTGGACAGCGTAGATCAGCTCAATGTAGCCGATTGAACCCTGCAACTGACGGACCTGCCCAGCTACTCCTTCATTCCCCTTGCCGCCAAGGCCCACGGGCCACTTCACCGAGGTTCCCTTGCCAGGGCCGTTAGCCCACTCGGGGCTTACCTTGGAAAGGTAATCGGTGAAAATGAAAGTCGTTCCGCTGCCATCGGATCGATGGACCACGATGATCGGCTGATTGGGCAAGTTGACGCCGGGATTTTCTTTGGCGAGCGCAGGGTCATTCCAGGTTGTAATTTTTCCCTGAAAAATTCCTGCCAGCGCTTGCGGCGTGAACTTCAGTTCGCTACTTACGCCAGGTACGTTATAGGCGGGTACGACTGCGCCCAGCACGGTGGGAATATGCAGAATTCTGGTCTTGGCTTGCGAGAGCTGCTCGTCGGTCATCGGGCCATCGGTAGCACCGAAGTCAACCGTGCCCGCCAGCACCTGCCGAATACCACCACCGCTGCCGATCGACTGATAGTTGAATTGAACGTCAGAGTGCGCCTTGTGGTATTCACTGAACCACTTTTGATAAATGGGGTTCGGGAAAGTAGCACCCGCGCCGTTGATTGTTGTCTGCCCCCAAGCAGGTAGGGCCAGAGCGACACACAAAAACACAATGCGTCGAATCACACAGTCCTCCTCAGATATTCCTGTTCAAGGGAATTTTTACGGGGTTAGTGTTACAGGACGGTTACAAATCCGTGAATTTCGCGTAAATCACTGTAACAGCAGCAGGAATTGGGCGGCGTCTTGCACCAGGATTGGAGCAAATTAGTGACCCGAGTCCAGGCGAGCGATTTCGCGGGCAAAGAGAGGATTGCTGGGGAACTCGTCGCGCAGAGATGCGAGCACCTCGCGGGCATGCCCGTTGTCTTTTTCGCGGACATACGCGATGGCCAGGAGAATCCGAGCAAATGGAGCGAGATATTGACCCCGATCGGCGGTGAGCCGGAGTTCCTCAATACCGGCCCTCTTGTCACCAGAGATACCGCCCAGCCGCAGGATCCAGCGGACAGGGGCAGCCATGCTGCCGATGATGTACCTGCTGATGCCGGTTGCGAGATGAGCGTCGTAGCATTGGGGATCCACCGCCAACAATTGCTGGGCCCAAGCGGTTGACTCTTTGGTGTAATGCAACGAGGCCAGATTGCGCTTTTCGATGAGGGCGGCGTAATCGGCTCTCAGCCCCGTGGCAAGCGTCAACGCGAATAATGAATCTCGATCTTTGGGGTTTTTTGCAACTTGGGCGCGAGCCATTTTTTCTGCCCGTTCGAGGGCGGCGTTGAAGCGGTCGCGTGCCGCAGGGTCGGGTGACAGCTTCTTGCGGGTTTCGAAGACTTTGTCGTTCGCATAGAACTGCCCCTCCAATATCCCGAGGCGGTTGAATTCTGAGAACAGTACGCCCGCAGCTTCGCAGACATGGCCCATGGGATCCTCCGGGTGCTCGCGCTGCCAGGCGGAGAAGAAGTCATGCGCACGATCGAAATCGAGGGAGTAAAGAAGCTTGAAGCCGGTGTCGAGACTGGGGCGGGCGGTGACTACGTCGGCGGCAAGCGCCGGCATGATTAACACGAGCACAAACAGTGCGGACGCGACACGGTTGGTGGTGAAAGCCTTCATGGGTCACAAGCGCTAGACGACGGATCTTAGCTTTGGGCGTCTCTTAGTTTAGATGCGCTCAGGGGCACGGGCCTGGAATCAATTTCAGGCGATATTCGGTCTGGCAACTCTGGCTTTCTTGACATGGAAAGCGGTTGCCGCTTCTACACGGTTGCGACCGGATTGCTTCGCACGATACAGGGCTTTGTCAGCCGATTGCAGCACGTCGTCGGTGCCGCGCATCCGCGACGTTGGTTCGGCCACGCCGATGCTGATTGTCACAGATACTGTTCCGTCGCAGATTGAGTGGCCACTCTGCCTCGATCCGGGCAGTTGCTTAGTCCTTACGCTCCGGTCACCGAGTCTTCGCAACTGATTTCTTCGCTCCACCTCTTCCGGCACCCGCTGGATGCTGCGGCGCTCCTGCACGTTGCGCACCCGAAACTGCGATGCGGCAACCCCCTTTCGAATCAGCTCCAAGCGGGGAATAGTCTCCTGCTGCGATTTTCCCGGAAATAAAATACAAAATTCCTCTCCGCCAATGCGATAAGCGGTGCCGCCGCCAGTGACTTGCGCGAGTTTGGCCGCAACCATGCGTAAAACTTCGTCGCCAGTTTCGTGCCCATAGGTGTCGTTGAAGCGCTTGAAATGGTCGATGTCGACCATGGCTATAGCGTACGCTTCTTTCAGTCTCAATAGTGCATCATTAAAGGCACGACGCCCGGGCAGTCCCGTGAGTTCGTCATGAAAGGCGAGAGCATAGGAACTTTCAAGCATTGAGCTTGCGAGGATGAGGCCAGCGGTAGCGAAATAGTAATCGCCCTCCCGGCCTATTACCCCTACCCTCAACGCAATAAGAGTCGCCACTAAAGACCACAACAATCCGTTCTCGAGTGGTTTGCGGTAGAGCAGAAGGCGAATCAGCAGCACTCCCAAGGCCGCTACATAAATCCACGGCACGGATTCCGCGACCAACCGGGGCTGGCTGCCATGCGGAGAGGCTAAGGTCCCATAGCCGGGACGGCAGACGACTGCAACGAAGACGGATTGGAAGAACAACAGCGCCAGTCGTCGAGTGATGTCCTGAAGAACGAAACCACGTTCGCGAGAGAAGGAAACGAAAACGAAATTCAAGGGTATCAGGAACGCGACGGTTTCTAGCGCCGCGTGGCCAGAGGCGCTGCTGACCGTCCCGCTGCCGGAAAAGAATTCGACAGCACGATGGGCCAAGAGCAAGGTGAGGATTGCAAATAGTACCCTGCTCGAATGAAACCGCCAGGCGATCAATATGCCCGCTATAAAGACGGCGTAATAGTAGAAATTGAGGGTCGCCGCAGGAATGAACACTACGGGGTTCCTGAGCACCAAGGCAGAAATCAGCAAGAGTACGCCACCCGGCAGTACGAGAGATTTCAGCGTTGCTCTTGTCCAGAGATCCACGTGGCATCCCGCTGTTCAAACAATCAGCGCGTAAAGAGTATGTCTGAGTCATTAAATACTGGGGGAGTTGCAGTGCAGGTTCCTTCCCTATTGCAAACGCTTCCCTTTTTGAGTTGAGTTCTGTTTTTGCAAGCCAAGACTTTCGTTTGCACTGGAAATGCTTGTTCTATCTGCCCTGGTGGCTAACAATCGGGATACTCATTAGAGCAATTTCATGATGCGCTCCGTGGCGGAAGTGTTCCGTTCATCAGCAATGGGCATCATCATGACTGGTATGGGATCGGATGGCCTGGATGGAATGCGCGCCATCGCACGCGAGGGCGGTTTCACAGTTGGCCAGGACGAGGCAAGCTGCACCGTTTATGGGATGCCTCGCGCTTGTGCTGAAAACGGTGTCCTTCAGCGAATCGTACCATTAATGCAAATTCCCGAACAAATCTTGACCGCTACGGCTTACCGCAAGCGGGCGTGATAGCTGACTGCGCGTCGCGTGCTGAATCCTTCCCACGAACTTGCCTGATCCTTTCCAACAGCACTTCGACTGAGAATGGCTTTTGCAGATAACATAAGTGGCCCCCCTCATCTGTTCTGCCCTGCACAGTGCCTTCCGGGTATCCAGATACATAGATGATCTTCAAAGCTGGAGATAAAATAAGAAGTTGCTTCGCCAGTTCACCTCCCCGGCGGTCGGGCAGAACAATATCAGTGATGAGCACGTCACAAGGCGAGGAGAACGTTCGAAACATCTGCACTGCCTCGCCCGCATTGTTGGAGGTCAGCACGCGAAAACCCGCCGAGCACAAAGCCTGACAAGTCGCCTCTCGAACGAACTTGTCATCCTCAACCAGAAGAATAGTCGTGAGCGCCTGATGATGCCCTTGCTCCCGGACGCCGAGCCCTTGTTCCTTCTCTCTCTCTGATTTTCGTCGTCTCACGAATCATCAACCTGAATGGGTTTGAGCACGTGGCTCTCCTTTTGGGAGCACCGTAAGTCCGACTTGCCCGCCGAGCCAAGCTGTCGGTTTATCGACTACTTCCAGACATGTAAGCGGCTAAGCCAATGCATCTTTTAGAAAGGATCCCTTCAGCAGCGGCTCGGATTGGGAAACGGCCATACTTTTCTGGCACGCAGTCCCAAAAAGGCAAGCTGTTGATGTGGAATTATCGAGCGCGGGTAAGCAACGTCTGCTGCGGATCGACTACGACCTTCCGTGTTCCGGTTGGGGCAGATAGATGAAAACTGGTTGTGGGCCCATCTACAAACACGCGTCCGAGCGGTACAGTTTTGCCGCCCGCGACTGCATACAACGGCACCGGCGTAACCAGACCATCGGGGGCGTCCTTCTGTGCGATGCTGCCGGTGATCATCGTGAACCCCGCTTTATCGGCATATTTCACGCCTTGTAACTCGAAGTGAGGCAGCGCCGTTCCGTTCACCCATCCGTCGTAGAACCACGACAGCGACTTATGCCCCTCATACCAAGTGCTCGAAGGCAACTCCTCCTCGAAAACCTTTAATAGTTCGTTCGTGCTGAACGATTTCCCTTCATAACGGTCTCTCAGTTTCCGAAGTGCCCGAAGGAAGGGCTCATCATCAGACGCCGCTCCGCCGTACTTGCCAATACGCCGTTCCGCGTCCTGCATCATGTAACGCAACATGTGAAACAGCCACGTGCCACGGCCATAACTGATGGCCTCGTACGCTCCCGGAAAATGAGAACAGGAAAGCCGCGGACCCAACGAAACCGGCCCCGCCTCCGAGAGCGAAACGCCTTCCTTATTTTTAGCCTCAAGATCCTTACGATACTGTTCCATTACTATTCGAAACCCCATCGGGTCTTGCGACTGCAAGAGCATCAAG
>QIAA01000083.1 GCA_003224905.1 Acidobacteriota bacterium | reverse complement strand
CTGTGCCGTCACCGGTTTTTGCGGGGCACGCCAGGAATCAAAGATTGACACTTGGTGCACACAGGAAACCGTACAATGCGGAGCGCACGATTTTTCGGTTAAGTATTCACGGCGGATATCAGCCAGCGTGTACTCCCGCAGCGGGATCGCAGGATAACCGCGCTGCTGCGAGCAGTAATGCACCAAGCCGTCTTCACAGATGTACAAGTACCGGGCGCCAGCTCGGCAACGCCATTGGTTAGGCCGGCCTTGTGCGATATTGTCTTGAAACGCATTCACCCGGGTAAAGCTGCGCTTTTCCATTTCCTTCATCTCATGGTAGACGCGCCGCTCTTCCTCACCCAGCGGCTGAAGTTGGCCATCCCCGTCGTGAATAATGCCGATGGTTGAACTGAAACCGAACTCGATCGCTCTCTTGCCAATAATTAGCGCATCCTGTGGATTGCGAACGCCACCACCCACCACCGAATTGATGTTCACGTGAAAGTCCGCAAATTCGGCAAGTAACTGCAATTTTTTGTCCAGGACCTTCAGACTTTTCTTTGAGACTTCGTCCGGCGTTACGTTATCAATTGAAATCTGCAGCCACTCGAGCCCTGCCCTGTTCAACCGCTCGATGCGTTCACCAGTCAGCAGATAACCGTTGGTGATCAATCCCGCGACCATACCGCGCCGACGAATCCGACGAATAATAGAATCCAGTTCAGGGTGCAGAAGCGGCTCGCCTCCGCTGATTGTGATAACCGAGGTTCCCAGTTCGGCCAATTTATCGACGCGCTGAAACATGATCGCGGTTGGGACCGGCGTGGAGAAATCGTCAAATTCGTTGCAGTACTTGCAGGCGAGATTGCACCGTCTTACCGGAATGAGGTGGGCCAGGAGCGGATGGTCGGTCGACGCCACTGCTCGCGTAACCATACGCACGCCGCGAATTGTGCGGTGCGCCGCTCTCGCGGTTCGGCGCAGAATCTTGGTAATCGAGCGCATGGCTTCTTCCTTGTTATTACAACACATGGCGCGCATATCGCGTATCGTCTTGCACAGCTTACTTATTCAAAGGCGAAGGGCTTGGTTGTGAGGTCGTGCGAAGTCTCTTCAAATAATCTCTAATCTGTCTTCGTATGGGTTCGTGCTCCGGACCTGCCAGAGATATGACGAGGCCTTAGGAGCAGCAAAGCCACAATCCGAAATCGGTTCAGAGTTATTTGTCGGTAATGAAATACGTGCGTCATGGGACACATACGGAACGCTTGCAAAAAGGATCCCAGGCCATGGCGGAAGCGTGTGCGAGTCGAACGCACCGGCGACATCTGAGATGCCGCCCAACGGTTTTGAAGACCGCGAGAGTCACCGGACCCCATGCGCTTCCACAAACAAATTAGCACGAGCGGAACACGGCCTCAGTACAGATGATTACACACAACCATAATCATTCAGCAATAGTGCGATCTCATCTCCCGGCGTGAAGCAGATTACCCACTGGTTAACGTTGAACGGCAGTGGATGTATGTGGAAGTTCGGGAAATCGAAATTTACTTCGCGAAAGTTCCTGCGATCTTACCTCAAAAATCGAGCGATACACACCGCGCAAGAATTTTCAATAGATCTCATTTGCCATTAGCATCCGCGACACTTTACAGGACACAACCACAGCTTTAGCATTCATTTCGCTCTGCGCTCCGATTTACTGAGAGGTTTTCGGAATCTCCGGCTGTTTCGGCAGCCGGTTGCTTCGGAAAGACGATGAGACCGAAACGAACGATTCTCTGTGTTGATGACAATGAGCAGTCACTATCCATTCGAAAAGTCTTGCTCGAAACTCGCGGCTACCGCGTCATCACCAGCACCGGAGGCGAAGACGCTCTGGAACATTTCAAGCGCGGTGGGGTCGACCTGGTGCTTACGGATCTGATGATGCCTGGCCTCGACGGAACCAAACTGATTGAAGCCATCAAGGGAATGTCTCCCGAGACTCCAGCGATTCTGTTCTCCGGCAAAGTGCGGATGTGCGATCAGCCCACGCGAGCCGACGTATTCCTGCCCAAAGGCATGTACGCTCCCGCTGAGTTGCTGGAGCGCATTCGCCTGCTGCTCGTGCGCAAGCGCGGCCCCAAACGCTTGCACCCACGCACCACAGGCCAAACAAGCGCTGCATAACCAAAGTCAGGTGCAGAATCGGCAGAGCACCGCAACACCTCCGGCGGCTGCATCCACTTCGTGTAATAATCGAGTTGGATGGCTGCATTCATTGAAGCCGTGCAGTTACGTAAGACGTACCGAGTCGGCGCTGTAGATATACCCGCGCTGCGCGGCATTTCCTTCAGTGTGGAAAAGGGAGAATTTGTAAGCGTCGTAGGCCCTTCAGGCAGTGGCAAGTCCACGCTGTTTTACCTGCTTGGTGGCTTAACCCGTCCCGATTCCGGCCAGGTGATCATCGACGGAGTGGATTTCGGCTCGCTGTCAGATGCGCAACGCACCCAAATGCGCAAACGCAAGATCGGCTTCGTGTTTCAAAAGTTTAATCTCCTGCCGACTCTGAGTGCTCGCTCCAACATTGATATCGCCCTGGACATCGCCGGAACTAACGGTACGCGGGATGGAGCACACGTCAGTCAGATCGTCAACCTGCTCGGGCTGGAGAAACGGCTCGACCATCGTCCGGCCGAGCTCTCCGGAGGCGAGCAGCAGCGTGTAGCACTCGCGCGCGCATTGATCAACAAGCCGGCAATAGTACTCGCTGACGAACCTACCGGAAATCTGGACTCTAAGAATTCGGAAGTTGTGCTTTCGATGTTGCGGCACTCGAATCGTGAGCTAGGCCAGACCGTGCTGATGATCACTCACAATCCGGAAGCCGCCGAGTACGGAGATCGGGTCATCCACATGCGCGATGGCGAGATCGTGGCGCCCGAACAGGATCCGCAGTGGACAGGCCATCATGAATGAGCGGGGTCAGATGCGGGCCTCGAAGGTCTAACGCAGTATGCATGACCTGCGACAACCGATTCTGCCCGGAAAAGGCGCATCGGATTATGAGCGATACCTGAGAACCGACGAACTGCTCGCACTTCAGAAACTTCCCGAGGAATTCCTCCACAAAGATGAGCTGACGTTCCAGGTGGTGCACCAGGCCTCAGAGCTTCTGCTCAAAGGCGCCGTGTGGGAACTGGAGCGAGCGAGCCAGCACATTGCGGAAGGCGATCTTCTCAATGCAACACGTTTGATCCGGCGCGCTAATCAGATGCTTGGGTATCCGATCTCGATGCTCCACATCTTGGAGACGATCACGCCGTACGATTACCACCTCATCAGGGCTGGTCTGGGACACGGCAGCGGGCTGGACTCCCCTGGGTTCGTGGCTTTGCTCCATATTGGCCCGCGACTAGGTGAGGCTTTTTACGCCCAATTGCAGAAAGCAGGACTGACAATTCAGGAACTTTATCGCCGCCATGTGGAGTTCTTCGGGCTGCATGACGTCGCGGAGCGGCTGCTCGATTTTGACGAGCGCATTCACCTTTTCCGTTTCCACCATCTCAAGCTGGCGCAACGAATCATCGGCGGTGGAGTGATTGGTACGATGGGCACTCCCGTTGAAGTGCTTCATCAACGAATGGAACACCTGTTCTACAAAGAACTGTGGGATGTTCGGAATCAGATTACCGAAAAAGCGAACGAGATGGCGCAGAAATCCGGAACTGCACAGGAATAGATTCCGATTCTTAGTAAGGCAGTTTTCAGGATGAGTTTCTGCTCAGTTGATGAGGGCTTCTCCTGCGAGAAGAGTAAAACACTGCAAAAGAAGACCGCTGTTCCAACGCGCAACGGGTCTCGCCCAGACCACCACCTTCGACCGCTTGGAGCGGGAGACGGGATTTGAACCCGCGACTTCGACCTTGGCAAGGTCGCACTCTACCGCTGAGTTACTCCCGCTCTTTTCTCCTGATTTTACAACAGTTCGCTTCCCAGCGTGCAGTCCTCCGTCGTTGCCAGTCAGCGCATCGGTAATTCCGCCCCATGCCGCTCGGTCCAGTGAGACATCACCGGAGCTGCCACTTTCCACACCACCAGCCAACTTCATGCCCTGCACGCTGCCATTTCTCAGAATGGCAAATTCGATCGACACCTTACCCTTTTTCATCAAAGGTGGGCGTGCTGATTGCGGGATGATGCGATACCAATTTTCGCGTACATCGTCCCATACGCAGGCGAGATATGGACCGAGGTCCACGCCCTGAGTATCGCTGAGCACGTCTATACCTGGCAGAGCCGAAGCTTTGTGTTCCGAGACAGGTTCTGGATTCCAAGCTCATCGTCTCGACAGGACGCTGGACTTGCGGTTAAACTCTCGCTTGACTGCAAGGCTCGTACCCGGCTGGAAAGCATTATTACCGAACAAAATCTAGCAGTTTCAGACTTCCAGCCTACGTTAGGACAACTCGAAGGTCCGAGTCTGAATTTGAGGGAAGCTTATGACGAAGGAACTGACGTGGAATGACGCCGACGACATCGGAGTCCTGCTCTCGCAAGCCCACCCGGAGACTGATCCCCTTTCGGTTCGTTTTACGGACCTTCATCGTTGGGTAACTGAACTCCCTGAGTTCAAAGACGATCCCAAAAAGTCCAGCGACAGCACCCTTGAAGCGATCCAGACCGCGTGGCACGCGGAATTCCTGGACCGAACCCAGGGATAAGGTACTCAAGAGCCGTTTAATTCACCTGCTATCGATTTAACAACTTGGCAAAGTAGCGATTGTCGTAATACATCGTGGTGTTGTGGACGTAGTCCAGTACGCGCTGCATTTTCTCCCGCCCTTCGCGCCCCGTCTCATTGAACTTGATAGCAATCCCGGAGCCGGGGTCAATACGCACGACACTGGCATCTTTCTGGAGCTTTCCATCATCGATCGAGAAAACTACTTTTAACTTTGCTCCCGGGGCCATCAGAGTGCTGGTTTCGACATAGCAGCCGCCTAGACTGATATCGATTAAATTTCCGAGAACTGGAGTGTCGTCTTCCTGCTGCCGCAATTCGATGGTTACGCGGCATTTCATGCGCGGGAAGAGGCGGCGGTTTTTACGCGTCGGTTGCTGCTGTTTTTCGATATACATCCGCCGATCAGCCTCAGCGAGTAATGCCTCGGCGTCCTGACCGTCCGTCGGATACAGTGCTTGTCCCACGCTCAACGAGAGAATGTCTTCCCCGCAGACCTCATGGCCGGCTTGCCTGGCCAGTTCGCGCATGGCATCAGCCTTCTTGGTCGCGCCATCTGCCGTGAGACCAGGCGCCACTACTACGAATTCGTCTCCACCCATGCGAGCCACGTAATCATACTCGCGGCAGCTGTCCTTAAGAGCCTGCGCGAACAGGCGCAGGACACGGTTGCCCTCCAGGTGACCAAAACGGTCATTGATTTGCTTAAAACCGTCCATGTCGCTGACCATCACGATGAGCGATGAGGTATCGCGCTTGCAGCGGGCGAGTTCACGATCGAGTTGCAGGAAAAGCGAGCGGGCATTGGGTAATCCGGTGAGGTAGTCCGTTGTCGCGGAACTCTCTGCCTGTTCGTACTTCAACGCATTCTCGATCGAGAGCGCCATTTTTGAGGCTATAGCTAGCAGAATGCGAAGGTGATCGGAAGTGAACGCATCTAGCTCGGCATGATAGAGCGTCAGCACGCCAACTACTCCCGCCAATCCTTCCAGGGGAAGGGCCAGCGCCGAACGCAGCGTGCTGAATTTCGTCGGATCGTTCAGATATCCCGGCTCAACCGACGGATTACCGTTCACAATCGGTTTTCGATTTTGTGCCACCCAGCCGGAAAGGCCTTGCCCTAGCGGGATGCGCAGGGAAGCAAATAAGCGGTGATTGTCGCCGCTCACGTGTTCGGGGATTAGTTCTTGCCCGCGCTTGATGTAAATCGCGATAGCGTCATACGGAACCAGTCGCAACAGCTTAACCGAGAATACGGAGAGCGTTTCACCAAGGCTGAGTGAAGCTCCCAGATCCTGGCTGAGCTCAAATAGTGTCTGTGCCTCCTGTCGAGCTGCGGCGATGGAAGAAAGAAACGTCGCCTCATGTGCTGCCACGTCTTTTACAGCCGTATCTTCAAATCCTGCGGCTGGAGCGTCTCCGCGCTCCACCTTCACGTCGGTCGAAAGCTTGGATGTGGCGCTCTCGGGGTGTCCGGTCACGATTTTTTCCAGATGGCGGTACCGCTTTTGCAGAATAGCGACCACCTTCGGATCGAACGACTTACCCGACTCAGCCTGCAGCCGCAGCAGAACCTCATGCATCGGTAGAGCACGCCTATACTGGCGGTCGGACGCCATGGCATCCACGAAGTCGACTGCAGATAGAATGCGCGCTCCCACCGGGATCTCCTCTTTACTTAACCCAAAGGGGTACCCCGAGCCATCCCACTTCTCATGATGAGCGCGTACGATTGGCACGACAGGATACGGGAATCGCACCTGTTCCAGGATTTCTGCTCCGACGACCGGATGAATTTTCATTTTTTCAAATTCTTCCGGCGTTAGTCGTCCCGGCTTTGAAATGATGTGTTCTGGAATCGCTAACTTCCCGATGTCATGCAACAGAGCTGCGGCGTGCAGCGCTTCCATCTCTCCCTGGCTAATGTCCATTTCTTTAGCAACTTCGATCGCGTACACACGAACTCGTTGCAGGTGATCGTGCGTTGTGTGATCCTTCGCTTCGATTGCCAGAGCCAGCGCTTCAATGGTGCGCAAGTGAAGATTGGCGATCTCCTCAACGTGACGTTTTTCATCTTCCAGCTTTCCCAGATAGAGCCGATATGAGCGGTAGATCAAGTAAATGACGGGGACAATCAGCAGAGACGTTTCCCAGCTGAATCTGCGATTGAACCAGCCAATCATTCCTGCGAAACCAGCGCCCACAAGATAATAAGGGAAGGACCAGAAATAGCATTCCACCCAGATCTTGTGGAGTGACTTGCCCTCCGTAAGCGCGATTACCAGCGCAATCGATGCGGTGTTGACCACGAAGTATGTAATCGCCGCTAGTGCAAGAAGGAGCGGGCGGCTGCTTATTCTGCCGCTTGATAGCACGACGTGGTACACACCATATGCAACCGCAATCGCGAACGCACAGGCACAAAGATTAAAGGTGACCTGAATCGGACTAGGTCGATCTCTGTAAAAGCACTGTACCAAAATCGCTGCAGTACCAAGGAGGAGGGTCTCAGTGAGACTCAGTTCCAGGAGTCCGAGCAGGATGAACAGAAAATTCACCGACATCGTGCCCGTAATTCCGGGCAGATGTACCTTCAGCCGCGCAGCCAGAATTGCGATGAGTACGTAACAAAGAAATTGTGCAATGTTCTTGCTGGTCGGATGCAACGTCCCATAGACAAGGACATAAGTGCCAAGGAGTACGATTGCGCTGATAAATAATTTTGCTGGGACGCTGAGCTCTTTCCACGCGTGAGAACGACTGGTCACACTTTTCCCTCAGACCCCTTGTTTGGGCCGGTCGGAATCCCGGCCTGAGTCTGCCAGTCAACATAAATATCAATTAAATGTCGTGCTTACAATGACTTACATCGTCAATACGTAAACTTTGGTAATGCTCAGCCGAACGCTTGTGACGTTCCAGAACGACAGTCAAAGCAGTCTTCTTTGGCATAGTATCCAAGGTGTCTAAGTGGTTGACCTTCGGCTTACAATCATCCCGTACCCTAGGCTCTATTACTCTTACTCTATCCGCTGTTTTGTAAGCTGGGTTTCAGGGCATCCCTTGTGAGTTGGTCACCAGAAAAACGCCGCCAATTCCTTCGTGATCTGAATGACGTCGAAAAGGGAATTGCGATCTTCTACAAGTACTTCTTGTATCTCCTCATCATCGGTGTGACCTTTTTCGCGTTTTATCTATACAAATCTTTCGACAAGGCGAATCGCCCGTTCCTGGAGGCCTACTTTGGCATCTTGTATCTCCTTTTCATGCTCTGGGTGGGAGCACAGTTGTTCGGTCTCCGGCAAAGATTGGATCCAAATGCTTCTGGGCGGGGTCGTCAGGAGCTGGGACCAAAATTCGACGTGAAGTTTGATCGAGACCCGCAGACAGGTGCCCGGAAATTCTCTTTTCAGTTTGGGACGCCAACAGCCTTCTCCAAGACCGCTCGGCTCAACTTTGGTGCGAATCTTAGTTCCGTCGAGGACGAGGACAAGTTGGACGATTTTGCGCTGGCTCAGGCCGAAGGTTACCTGGAGTCCGGCACAAGCCTGGATACTATTTGCCGTTTGCTAAATGCTCGTTACCGAGACTGGAGCCCACCCCAACAGGAAGTGTATCGAGCCTACCTGAATGGAGCCGTGGAACTGAGGAAAGCGCAGAATCCGCAATTCTCTGATAACTCTCCCTCACTGGAACCTGCACCGCCCGCGTCGCATCAATCCGTTCAGATTCCTACACCCCCAGCCGCTCCGCCGGATGTCCTCGCGTCCGACATCCAAAAGTCCTGGCTTACCCCCTCCCAGCTCACCGTTTTGGTGATCATAGCCGGAATTCTCACTGGCGCACTGATCACAACTCTGTTGCTCTCACGAACACTCAATCATTAGAGTGGGAGGGCCGGAGAGCCGTGTCAAACTGATAGGCATAGCGATGTGAGTGATGCCGAAGCCGAATGGTCACGTTTTCGGAAGATTATCCGTTCCCCTCAGTATTCGATCGGTTCAGGCGTTTGATGCGCGCTACGGTTTCCGCTACATTTGAAACTGACACGCCTGTAACTCATTGAAGAGGGCCCTTAGCTCAGCGGTTAGAGCAGCGGACTCATAATCCGTTGGTCCCAGGTTCAAATCCTGGAGGGCCCACTAATCTTTTTCCGCGATAATCCAGCGTTTCAGTACCTTGGTAATTTGCTGACCATTACCCTCAAAGATCATTCTGGAATCGTGCCTTTTTGGTCTCGTAGCGCTCATTCGGCATTCCTACTGTTGCTTTTGTTTGACCTGCAAGCCGCAGCGCAAAGCAGCTATCAGGTCGTATCTTTAAGCAGCAGCGGTGCGATTAAGGGAACCGTGACGTGGTCAGGAGCTCCGCCCCACCTCGCGCCCTACCCTATTAACAAGGATTCCGCAGTCTGTGATCCCAACTCACAGAAAACTCGCGATCTGGAGCGCTTAATCATTGGTCCACGAGGCGGCGTGGCGAATACAGTAGTGTTCCTAAAAAATATAACCAGCGGGAAGCCGATGAACTTCCCCGAAGCTCGTCAATTCTTAAACCAGAGACAGTGCCGGTACGAACCACACATCTTGCTTGTGGGAAAAGACTCTAATCTGCAGATGAAGAGCTCTGATCCAGTGCTGCACACAATCCACATGGATGGCGCCGCTACCTACAATCTTCCTTTTCCATTTACGAACCAGACCGTCTCACGTTCCATGTCCTCATCAGGCTTAGTCAACCTCAGGTGTAACGGTGGGCATGTCTGGATGAATGCAGAAATCATCGTTGCTCCCCATCCCTACTATGCTGTCACGGATGAATCCGGCAAATTCGAATTGACTGAAGTACCTCCCGGGGAGTACGAAATAGTTGCCTGGCATGAAGGATGGAACATGCTCCGTGAGGAGAGTGCCTTCGACGTTCTGACCGAACGCAGGGTGAAGCGCCCTATTTTCTCCGATCCGCGAACATGGCACTCCAGTGCGGTTGTTCGGTCGAACGAAACTACCACGGTCGACTTTACAATCTCTGAAAAGTAGTCGTCTTTCTGATTCCTCAACCAGCTACGCACGATCTGGTGGCCGTTTCAAACCAATGTAAAATCCGCGTACCCGACCCCCTTGGCACTTTTAGGGACTCTACCGGATTCTCGCCCTCACGGACCCATGCCTAGACTGCTAACTGAATGTTTTCCTCCATGGAGGCTGGAACAATATGAAAACACGGACTCTGTTCTTATCTATCCTGCTGCTTGCAGCGACTTGGGTAGTGGCTCAATCTACAGCTCCTCCCGATAGTACCCCCCAGGCCGGCGCTTCTAACGGTCAGCAGACACCCAGCAGTCAGCAAA
>QIAA01000082.1 GCA_003224905.1 Acidobacteriota bacterium | reverse complement strand
GTAAACGGCAAAAACAAAACGACGTTCAAAGAGATGATCGCGATGGATCTGTTCTATCTCAAGAACATGTCGATCTTACTCGATCTGAAAATTATGCTGAAGACCGGCGCCGCTATTGCCCGGCAACTCGTCGAATCCCGGTTGGCGGCGCAACGCGATTGGTCGGAGCAAGGCGCGCGTCTATCGGAGCCGATTTTACAAAGCCTGCAGGAATCAACTCAAAAAATATGAAAGGACAAATCGCGGTCGGCGTGCTCGGATGTGGTTATTGGGGACCGCTTCTGGTTCGCAACTTCAAAGGTCTTCCGGACTGCCGGCTCAAAGCGGTCTGCGACGTCAATGCGGCGCGCTTAAAACATCTCAGCACGCTGTATCCGGATGTCGAAGGCATGACTGACTCGCAGCAATTTCTCCATGATAGCGGGCTGGACGCCGTCGTCATTGCCACGCCCGTGAAGGATCATTATTCACTGGCCAAGGCAAGCTTGCTCGCAGGCAAACATACATTCATCGAAAAGCCGATGGCGTCCTCTTCCGCCGAGTGTGAGGAACTAATCGAAATCGCTCAGCGTAACGGTCTCGTTTTGATGATCGATCATACTTTTCTCTATTCGTTGCCCGTGCAAAAGATTGCCGAAATTGTTCAAGCCGGGGATCTGGGCGATATCCGCTATATCAATTGTCGGCGTCTCAACCTGGGACTATTCCAAAAGGATATCAATGTCGCCTGGGATCTGGCGCCGCATGACATTTCGATCATTCTCCATATTCTCGGCGAATTTCCGATTGCGGTTAACTGCCAGGGAAACGCTCATATCACGCCGCAGGTGGAGGACGTGACCAATATGTCACTCTCCTTCCCGCACAAGCGCTTCGCCACCATCCAGAGCAGTTGGCTGGAGCCGAGGAAAATTCGCGAAATGACCATCGTCGGCACGCGGCGCATGATCGTATATGATGACTTGCGGACGCGGGAAAAAATCCGCATCTACGATGCGCGGGTGGAGCGGCCGCCGCACTACGACACATTCGCTGAATTTCAATACTCGTACCATTACGGAGACAGCTACATCCCGCACATCCAGCAGGAGGAACCGCTAAAGCTGGCCTGCCAGCATTTTATTGATTGTATCGAAACGCTTTCTCAACCGATAACGGGTGGCCGTCAGGGACTGGAGATGATCAGGATCCTCGAAGCGGCTTCCGCTTCCCTCAAAATGAACGGCGGACCAGTGACATTTTCGGGATCGAGTGAGGCAGCGCCGGCTTCCAGAGCCGTCAAAGCGAAACAGATTCTGCAGGTTGAAGCATTCGCCTGATGAGTGGCGACCAGCCCCGCACCAGATCATCGCGCAAAACACGACCGTGACCGGAAATCCGGCCAAACCGAGAGAAGCGCGAAGTCGCAAATGAAAGTTCCCTTTCTTGATCTCAAGGCGCAACATGCCCCCTTGATCGACAAGCTCGATCGCGCCATTCGCGAAGTGATCGAGAGCAGCGCGTTTGCGGGCGGGCCGTTCGTGGAAAGGTTCGAAAAGGAGTTCGCGGCTTACTGCGGCTCCCAGTACGCCATCGGCGTGGGCAATGGCACAGACGCGCTTTGGCTCACTCTCCTGGCGCTTGGGATTGGAGAAGGCGACGAAGTGATCACGGTCCCGAACACATTCATCGCCACGGCCGAGGCCATTACCTATTGTAAAGCTCGGCCGGTGTTTGTCGATGTGGGCGAAAACACGTTCACGATGAACCCGGCCGAGCTGAAGAGGAGTCTCACCGCAAGAACCAAAGCGATCATTCCGGTTCACCTTTTCGGGCAACCAGCGAACATGGATCCGATTTTGGAATTCGCGCGTATGCACGGGCTTTTTGTCATTGAGGATACCGCTCAAGCTCATGGCGCCGAGTACAAGGGTCGAAAAACAGGCACATTGGGCGACGCCGGTTGTTTCAGCTTTTATCCCGGAAAAAATCTTGGCGCACTTGGCGAGGCCGGCGCGGTCGTGACGAACGACGCTGAGTTACGGAAGAAAATCCAGATGCTGCGAGATCATGGTCAGGCCCGAAAATACCACCACACTCTGGCCGGTTGGAATTGCCGGATGGACGGCATTCAGGCGGCAGTCCTGTCCATCAAATTGCGCCATCTCGAAGAAGGAAATCTACTGCGGCGCGAACACGCGTTGCAATACAATCAGGCTTTCGCGGGAATCGACGAGGTTGCTACGCCCTTGGAGGCGAATTATGCGTGGCACGTTTATCACGTCTATGCGATTCGAGTACAGGAACGAGATGAAGTCCGGCGGCGTCTGGAGGAAAACGAAATTGGGTGCGCTGTGCACTATCCCATTCCGATTCATCTCCAGGAGGCCTGCCGAAGCCTCGGCTACACAAAGGGGGCGTTTCCAGTCGCAGAGAATCTGGCCAAAGAATTTCTTTCTTTGCCGATGTTTCCTGAGTTAACGGAACAGCAAATCGAATATGTCGCTCGCTGCGTCAGCGAAACCGTTGGCGTGGGGGCGCTCGTTTAACGAAAAATTTTGAAGGTTCTCCAACCAACTCGGTCAGAAGCGAAAGAAGCGGCGCCCGCCCCGGGCGATTATTCTTTCGTCGAGTCGAAAAGAAACGGCGAATCGCTGCAAATGCGGATTCTGGATCCCATCCGCGATCCGGGTTGGGACCATGTTGTCGCTTTGCATCGCGAAGCCGGTTGTTTCCACACGAGTGCGTGGGCAAAGGTGCTTCACCAAACTTATAGCCATCAGCCTTTTTATCTTCAGTTTTCACGCGGACACAGGCTGGCGGCACTAATCCCGCTGATGGAAGTGCGCAGTCCGTTCACGGGCCGCCGCGGCGTCTGCCTGCCATTTAGCGATGCGTGCGAACCTCTTATTTTTGATCTGGAAGCGACGGGTTCAGTAAGAGATCAGCTCGTTGGTTTCGCGCAAGAACACCGCTGGAGACACGTTGAGATACGAGGGGGAGCATCCCTTCAACTCGCCACCAGATCAGCCGAGAAATTTTACGGGCACACACTCGATTTGCGCAGCGGCGCCGAAGAGTTGACCACTCGCTTCGTCAGTCCAGTTCGCCGGGCCATTCGCAAAGCAGAACGCAGCGGCGTGAGCGTACTAATCGTACGCAACCGCCAAGCTGTTATCGATTTTTACCAGCTGCATGTTCAAACCCGCCAGCGCCACGGTCTTCCGCCGCAACCGGCGTCGTTTTTCCTGAACATCTACGAGCATATCGTCCGGCCGGGTCTCGGTTTCATTGTCCTCGCACGACGCGGGTCGCGTCCAATCTCCGCCGCGATCTTCTTCCGTTTCGGGAAGAACGCTCTTTATAAGTACGGCGCTTCCGACAAAAGATTTCAGGAATTCCGTGCGAACAATCTTGTCATGTGGCACGGCATCCAGTTTTTGGCGCGCAACGGCGCGGAAAAATTGCATTTCGGGCGCACCGACCGCGAAAACGATGGTTTGCGACGATTCAAACTTTCATGGGGCACGGAGGAAGAAACCATTGATTACTTCCGAGTTGATCCATCGGGCCGGGAGTATTTAGTTGCCGCCCTCTCTGACTCCGGCTTCCACAAAAAGATCTTTGCCAGGTTACCGCTGGCAGTCAACCGGCTGGCAGGCGCAATGATCTATCCACACCTCGACTAAAGGTTAAAACTATGGCTGAAATCCGACGAGAACCTCAACATCACTCCGGAATATACCTGAGCGATATCCTCTTTGCTCTATTCAAACGCAAGTGGACAATCATCCTTTGCGCCTTATTGGGCATCATCGCCGCGGCTGCTTATTATTTTCTCTTCCCGCCGGTTTACGAGTCTCAAGCCAAATTGCTGGTGCGCTATGTTCTGGAAAGGAGCGCAGTCGATCCGATCGACGGTACCAAGCCTACGTTCCCGTCGGGCAACGACTCGGACAGAGTGATTGGCGCTGAAATCGAGATTCTGACCAGTTGGGATCTGGCGATGCAAGTCGCCCAGGCAATCGGTCCTAAACGCTTACTCGCACCTGCTCCGGTTCCAGACTCGGTCAAGCGTGTCGCTGAGGCGGTCGGTCTCAAGCAACTGCTACCGCCGTCCGGGGCGTCGGCGTCTGAAACTGACGCAGCCCACAGCATTATTTTAGCCTTAAATGTGCTTTCTAACAAGGGAAGTAACATCATATTCGTCTCCTACAAAAATCGCAGCCCGGAGATGGCGACGCTCGTTTTGCAGGAGCTGTTGAGTCGTTATTTCGTCAAGCACCTTGAAGTGCATCGCTCCGCTGGTGCCTTCGATTTCGTAACTCAACAAACCGATCAGGTCCGAATGCGTTTAAATCAAACTGAGGATGCTCTAAAGTCACTCAGGGACAAGACGGAGATTGTCTCGCTTAAGGATGGCTCGACGGCGCTTACTGCCGAGGCCGCGAAAACCCACCAAGACCTTGATGCCGCCGAGGCGGAATTGGCCGAAGGAAAAGCTCTTGTTAAGCAGACGGCGGAGAACAAGTCAAAGAAGTGGAAAAGCCAGCTACCTGAAACAAGCCCCGAATCTGAAAAAGCTCGTGTTGCCGGGATGGAGGCGAAAGTCGAGACACTTAAGTCCCGGCTCCACGATATTCAACAAAGAATTAAGCAGCTTTCGGAGCTGACTCCCCAAATGGAAGAATTGGAGCGGAAGCGGGAACTGGACGAAGCGAATTACAAGTATTTCGCCGAATCGCTTGAAAAAGCGCGCGTCGATGAGGCTTTGGACCCTTCCAAGATGCCTAACATTAGCGCCGTCCAGCGCCCCTCCCCTCCTGTGTTGGAGACCAAAACACGCTATAAGATTACCCTGGCACTGGCCGGCGGAGGGATAGCCCTGGGTTTCGCGCTTGCATTGTTACGAGGATTGGTCTTGAACCGGACAGTTGGGCGGCCCCTCGAACTGGAGACCCGGTTGCACATTCCGCTGATGCTATCCATACCGTATTCCAATGCTTCCCGGAACGGCCATTTGGCATCGCCTCCAAACGGTTCTCAGGCGAACCCGGGAGCACTTGCAGCGAGGCCGCATCACTCCAATCTGGCGCCGTGGGAAGCTGGCCATTTCATGCGGCCGTATTGCGACGCAATACGGGATCGACTCAGCCTTTATTTTGAACTCAATAATTTAACGCATAAACCCAAGCTGGTAGGTATTGCCGGGTTTTCGGAAGCAGCGGGAGCTTCTACCCTCGCCGCCGGCCTCGCCGCTTCATTCTCGGAAACTGATGAAGGCAAGGTTCTTCTTGTCGATGTAAATTTGGGCCCCGAGGAGGTTCACCCATTCTTCAAGGGCAAGCCTGCCCACTCTCTTACCGCAGCTCTCCAACCACGGACTGAGATCGCCTCCGCTTCAGATAATCTCTATCTGGCTACTGTGGGATCATCCAGTAGGGGTGGGCTGGTGCAGATCGGCTTGAAGAAATTCTTCGACATGATGCCGAATATGAAAGCGAGCGACTTCGACTACATTATTTTTGACATGCCCCCGCTTCATCAGACAAGTCCCACGTGGGGGATGGCTGCTTTCATGGACAAGCTCGTGCTAGTAGTCGAAGCGGAAAAGAACAATCGCGACGTTATAAATCGCGGCTACAGGAAATTAGTAGCGGAGCGAGACAATGTTGCGGTGGTGGTTAACAAGGCGCGCTCTTATGTTCCGAAGTCGCTGGACGCTCAGTCTTGATCGACCCATTCGTTAAATCGTGCAGCGCGTTTCCGATTCTTGCAAGCGGTCGCAACTGGCTGCCCGCGGTGCTCGCAGTGGCACTTAACGCGCCCATCAAGGCTCACAATTAACTCATGTTACGCAATAGAATTTACTACGGGCTAAAGCCCTTCGTTCCGCAGTCGCTTCGAGCAGCGATTCGGCGAAGGCTCGCCATACGCTTGCGCCGGCATATTGAAGATGTTTGGCCCATCATGCCTGGCTCGGAGCGTCCGCCGGAGGACTGGCCAGGCTGGCCGGAAGGCAAGAAATTTGC
The DNA here is from genome assembly GCA_003224905.1 of Acidobacteriota bacterium. Taxonomy (GTDB): domain Bacteria; phylum Acidobacteriota; class Terriglobia; order Terriglobales; family Acidobacteriaceae; genus QIAA01. The sequence goes on along the minus strand of QIAA01000082.1, from coordinate 4,024 downwards.
TTTTGTGCTGACTCACGATGTGGAGAGCAAGGCTGGTCTTGGCAAATGTCGGCCTTTAATGCAATTGGAGACGGAGCTTGGGTTTCGCTCTTCCTTCAATTTTGTGCCGGAGGGAGACTATAGCGTCCCAGCCGATCTGAGAGAAGAACTCACGGCGAACGGATTCGAAGTTGGGATACACGATCTTAAACATGATGGCCATCTCTTTGCCTCGCGTCGCGGGTTCAAACGGCGCGCCGTAAGAATTAACGACTATGCGCGTAAATGGGGCGCGTCGGGGTTCAGATCGGGATTCATGTTGCGTAATCTCGATTGGTTGCACGATCTCGACGTGCAGTACGATGCGTCCACGTTCGACACGGACCCATTCGAGCCACAGCCAGACGGAGGTCATACCATCTTCCCTTTCTTGGTGCCGCGCCCAAATGGCAGTTCCGTCAACGGACAACGCTCAACCATAAACTCCTCTTCAGAGGGTTATGTCGAGCTGCCTTATACTCTGCCACAAGACTCAACACTCTTCCTGGTGTTGCGTGAAGCTACCCCGGAAATCTGGATGCGAAAGGTTGATTGGATTGCGGAGCAGGGTGGGATGGTTCTTCTCGATGCACATCCCGATTACATGTCTTTCAGTGACTCGCGCCAAACCGCAAAGGAGTATCCAGTAGCGTTATACCGCGAGTTCCTCACTTATGTCAAAACCCGGTATCCAGGCGAATACTGGCATGCCCTCCCGAGGGAAGTAGCCGCGCACATCCTCCAAATTCATTCCTCCACAACCAGTTCCCGCGAATACGACGAGCTTGCATTACTGAAAACTCGCAGGCTGCGCGGCAGACGCGCCGCAGTCCTGCTCTTCTCACACTTTCCTGCGGATCCTCGCCCTAGGAGAGCGGCTGAGGCATTAGCAGCTCAGGGTGTTAAAATTGACCTAATCTGCCTGCGTGATGGCGACAGTGAGCCGGCACATGAGAATTACGGCAGTATCAACGTCACACGTGTCCGGTTGAAGCGCCAACGTGGCAGTAAGGTGGGTTACGTGGGCCAGTATGCCACATTTGTCTTAACCTCATTTTTCTATCTTGCTTCGAGATCCCTTACGCGCCGCTACGATCTTATCCATGTGCATAACATGCCGGACATCCTCGTTTTCGGTGCGACCGTGCCGAAGCTTCTCGGCGCCAAAGTTATTTTAGACCTGCACGATCCGATGCCCGAGCTCATGCAGACGATCTTCAAGTTACCCGAGAAAAGTTTAAGCGTGGTCATGTTAAAGCGACTGGAGAAGTGGAGTGTTCGCTTTGCAGATCTCGTGCTGACAGTGAATCTCGCGTGTAAGAAAATCTATTCTTCACGCAGCTGCCAGCCGGATAAGATCAAAGTCGTAATCAATTCTCCTGACGACGAGATCTTCCGCTTTCGGCGCGGCGACGTTCGCGATGTGGAGGGAAAGAACGGCAACGGCTCAACCCCTTTTGTGATTCTCTATCACGGCTCGTTAGTCCGCCGCAATGGCTTCGATCTGGCCGTAGATTCCCTGGAAAAGGTCAGGGAAGTAATTCCATCTGTTCGACTGAGTGTTTGTGGCGAGCGAACAGACTTCTTCGACAAGGTGATGGAATCGGCCCAGCAACGGGGACTCGACACCAATGTCGATTATCTCGGCGTTCGCAATCTCAAAGAGATCGTCGAGGCAATCGAGGATTGTGACCTCGGGATTATCCCCAACCACCGCAACATCTTCACTGAAATCAATACGCCAACGCGCATCTTCGAATACCTCGCGCTGGCGAAACCGGTAATTGCCCCGAAGACAAAAGGCATTCAGGATTATTTTGGCGATGATGACCTGATCTTTTTCGAGGTAGGGAATGCTGACGATCTAGCGCGAAAAATCGAGTTCGCCTTTTGTCATCCCGCCGAGGTGGCGGAAACGGTGAAGCGCGGCCAGGCTGTTTACCTTTCACACACGTGGAGTCGTGAGCGCCTCACCTTGTTGAATTCCATTGGCAAACTTTTCCAGGCGGATGTTGCAATGTTGTGATTACTCTCTGTCTTTTACTCCTGCTTACGCTGCTGTTCATACCAGCCGATTCTCAGACCATGAGCAAGAGCAAGAACAGGAATAAGAAGCGAGTGCAGGGCCGTTCTCAACAGTCTCCAAGCGGATTACGTTACCTTCTCCGCTCGAAATGATCGGTGTTGTTGCCAATGAGGATGAACACCACGCCGTGGTCGAGTTCTTTGAGTTGTTTAAGACACCCTGGGAATTTTACCGACCCGGCGCGCATTATAACGTCCTGCTCTGCTCAAACAGCCCGGTTCCAGAGAACGACGCCAAGTTGCTTTTACTTTATGGCGCGCAGCTGCAGGCATTCGAGGAGTGCCGAGGCATCAAGACACGCTCCGCTCCCGAACACACTTCCGTTTGCTTCCGCGGCGAGCGATTGCCGATTTATGGAAGCTGCCTTCTCTTCGATAGCGCACGCAACGAAGTCCTCACGCACGAAGGAACAAAGTCTGCTGCTGGCATTTCGATGGCTTCTGGCGCTCAAGCGGTCGTCCGCTTGGGCTTCGATCTCTTTGAAGAAGTCCACCACCTCTTTACGCTGGGACAACCGACAGAATTCGCGAGCATACCCACCTTGGAACTCCACATCTCGCTTCTCCGCGATCTGATTGTTAGCCACGGAGTAACCCTTGTCGAGATACTTCCCGTCCCCGCGGGCGCTCGCTTTATCGTCTGCCTCACTCATGACATCGACCATCCCCGCGTGCGCTGTCACAAGTGCGATCACACGATGTTTGGTTTCCTTTACCGCGCGCTGGTTGGCTCAGTTATCAACTTCTGTCGAGGAAGGAGGTCTCTGCGGCAGGTCGCTATTAATTGGAAGGCTGCGTTTTCCCTGCCCTTGGTATTCGCTGGTCTTGCCAAAGACTTCTGGGACGAGCTGGATCAATACCTGGATCTGGAACGAGACCTTGGCTCAACCTTCTTTGTTATTCCGACAAAGGGTGACGCCGGCGTCAATCCCGACGGTCGAACAAGATCAAAACGCGCCTCCCGCTACGCTTTGACTGATATTGCCGCTGACTTACGGAAACTCCTCTCCGCAAATCGCGAAATCGCTGTCCAGGGCATCGACGCGTGGCGCGATAGCGCAAAGGGCCGTCAGGAGCGCGAGCGCATTCAGGAAATAATGGGGACAACTGAGACCGGCGTGCGCATGCACTGGCTTTACTTTAATTCGCAAGCGCCGATGACGCTCGAGGAAGCCGGTTTCGCTTACGACTCAACTGCCGGTTACAACGAAACGATTGGATACCGCGCGGGCACGACTCAAGTCTTCAAGCATCTCAACGCAGATCATTTGCTGGAACTCCCGTTACACATCATGGACACGGCATTGTTTTATCCCTCATACATGAACCTGTCAGACGAGCAGGCCGGCGCTGCAATCCAGCCACTGGTCGAGAATGCAACCAGGTTCGGTGGCGTCCTGACCATCAACTGGCACGACCGAAGCCTTGGACCAGAAAGGCTGTGGATCGCGCCGTATCGCAAGTTGTTGGATGATCTGAGGAGCAGAAACGCCTGGTTCGCGACCGCGAGTGAGACTGTTTCATGGTTTAAGAAACGGCGGTCAGCTAGAATCGATAACATAGCTTACAATGGCAACACAGTCCGCACGCGAGTCTCTATTAACAAGGACGATAACAGCTTGCCCGCGTTAAACCTTAGAGTTCACACGCCAGCCCGGCGTGACCGCGCATTCATTGATATCACTGTCGATACCTCGACGGAAGTAGAAATAGCCGTCTGATCCCCTGCCGTTCGCCATCTGCCTTCCGTCCTTCGTCTTCTGTCGTCCATGAGCGCTCCCCTTAACACCAGCTCCATTGTCCTTGCTCAAATCGGATGTGGTTACTGGGGCCCCAATCTATTGCGCAACTTCTCTGCCTTGCCTGGATGCACAGTCAGGTACGTAGTGGATCCAAGCGCAGAACGCCGCCGTTTTGTCGA
>QIAA01000285.1 GCA_003224905.1 Acidobacteriota bacterium | reverse complement strand
CAACTCCGGTGCGCTTTGCCACTGGGCGGCCGCGGTGGATTGGGCCTGCGACTGCCGTGTTTCCATTTGTCCGCTAATCGTGCTGGGGCATCCGGCTCGAACTCTGGCCTGCGTTATGTACTCAGGGAAGGCCGGCTTCCGGAATCGAAGCTCATACTCGCCCGATGGAATACCGGCCACCAGAAACTCTCCTGAATCGTCGGTCTTCGTGCGAAGTATCTCCATGCCGGCTGCGTCAAAGATCACAACTTCAACCTCTCCGATGGCGGCGCCTGAGATCTTGTCCATAACCTTCCCCTGGAGCCAACCGGTCTCGATCTGAGCGTACAGCCCGGTGTGCCAACAACAGACAACGATGAAGGAGAGGAACGTGATGTAATAGCGGATTTTCATCATCACGATTGTTAGGGAATAGCCACAAAAAGGCACAAAAAATCACCGTCTGAGGATAGAATCTGTCCGTTCCTGACAAATTGGAGGGCACTATGAAGCAATCTCTGCGCCTGCTCGCTTTGACGTGTTCGGTAACCGCGCTAACAACGACAATGACGTTTAGCCAGAACCTGTCAACGAGTATCACTGCGCGTTATCGCATCGTCCCCAATATTACTTATCTCACCGCGAACAATTTTGATGCAAAGCTGGACGTGTATTCGCGGGCCGATACGCAAACACCGCAACCCACCGTTATCTACATTCATGGCGGTGGATGGACCCAGGGCGCAAAAGAGACGCAGCTCTTTAATCTTTTTCCATATCTCGAGATGGGATGGAACGCGGTGAACGTTGAATATCGATTGGCCCGTGTGTCTCAAGCGCCCGCTGCAGTTGAAGACTGCCTGTGCGCATTGCGATGGGTCATGCGCAATGCGAAGCAATATGGTTTCGATACCGCGAAGCTTGTCGTGTCCGGCGGCTCCGCTGGAGGACATCTCGCATTGACGACGGGTATGATACCCGCTTCGGAGGGACTGGACCGCCAGTGTCCCGGAACAGAACAGTTGAGAGTCGCGGCGATCGTGGATTGGTACGGGATTACGGATGTGGCGGATCTCCTCGATGGCGAGAACATGAGGACCTTCGCCGTGGAATGGCTCGGTAGCAGGCCGAACCGCTTCGAGATTGCCAAACGTGTATCGCCGCTGGCCTACGTGCGTCCCGGCATCCCGCCGATCATCTCGATCCAAGGTGACGCGGACCCGGTTGTCCCCTATAGCCAGTCGCTTCGCTTGCAGGAAGCATTGCAGAAGGCAGGTGTGGATCACGAGCTTGTCACCATACCCGGCGGCAAACACGGAAACTTCACCCGCGCCGAGAACCAAAAAGCTTTTGCGGCGATCAAGGCTTTCCTGGCTAAGCACGGACTGCCTCCGGGTGCGTCAACAAACTAGGGCTAAGCGTAAGCAGTTATCAGGTAGTGTGCCCCACTGCAAATGGCTTGGCGCGCCTCTGGAAATCTATCCCGCCGGCCATACTTTCTTTCATGCGGGCTGCCACTGAACTGTTTGAATGAGGAGGTGGGAGGAATGGCTCGACAGGGTTGGAGCATGTCTGAAATGGAGATCCGCAGGATTGCTTACCTTCTGTCGGAAACCGATCTCGTAGTCGCGGCTATCGCCGAACGCATGGATTGCAGCAAGAGCGCGATCATGTCCATCAATCGGCGATTCCAGATCCGCGACTACGGGAAGCATCGGAATAGATGGAATGTACGGCCTGCGATTCGGGAAGAGCGCGATGACGCTCATTTTGAGAAGTCACAGGTCAATTGAAGCTCATTGTGGGCAAGGTAAGACTGCCGGACCTGAGTTGAAATTGCCTGTTGTCTTACGCACGTGGGTTATGTACTCTTACACACACGTCGATTCTGCACAACATGGACAGGGCTGCATCAAGGGGCAAAGGGACCTGCCGGAAGTGACAATCGTGCCAAAGACCGGGGACATCAACAAGCAATTCGGCGTCTACTCGAACGTGTGTTGCGGATATGAAATCATCATTCGAGAAGGTGCCAGCTTTCCTAATTGTCCGGACCATCGAAAGTCTGAGACCACTTGGAATTTCCTAGAAACGGAAAAGATCCAGCAGATCATTATCCGGAAGCAGAGCCAGTCTAATCCCGCTGCTTAATCGCGACGGCAAGCGGCCAGCCGCATGCTCCTCGTTCAGGCCCCGCGTCCAGCTGCAGCGCGGGCTGCGCGGGCTTTTGCCTTGTACTCGAACGTAAAGGCGCCTGATTCCAGTGCTGCTACGGCGCAGCGGTCACAAAAAACAGTCCCAATTTCATCATCAAGATCGGAGCGGTACAACTTGACAAAGGCAGGCCGCAAACAACCGCGATGGCAAACCGGACAGTTTAAATCCGGACATCTGCAATGTACGACCATGCTTGCTCCTGCTCGATCAGCTGAAGCCATGTCTGCGTCTGCAACGGCTCGCTCAGTGCTCCGTGCGTCGGTGTAATCGCCATTATCAACCGTTTTGGCCAATTCAGAACGAGCGGCAACGATTGTCCCTTGTCGATTTATACTGGCGCCATCGGTTGCTTTAATTTTGTGCTGAACGATTTTGCGTGCCAGGGTGTTGCGGTGGATGTGGAGTAATTGCGCGGCCTTGCATTGATTGCCGCCGCTTCGGCGAAGCGCGGTCTGGAGGAACTGCTTTTCAAATTCTTCCAAGG
>QIAA01000178.1 GCA_003224905.1 Acidobacteriota bacterium | reverse complement strand
AGTGCTCAAGCGCCGGGACACAGGACAAAAGGAAACGGTTCCGCAGAGCGATGCTGTTCGGACGCTTGCAGCGACGTTGGAAACAATGCAGAAAGATTTGTACAACAAGGCCAAGCAAAAGCTGCAGCAAAGTACGGTAATTGCCAACTCGATTAAGGAAGTGGAAAGCATTCTCAACGAGGTTACTGCGGAAAAAGGCGGCGGCAAGTTTGTAATGGCACATATCAAAGACGATCCGAAGAACGACGAGCGCATCAAGGAATTCAAGGCCAGCGTGCGCAACGTTCCTCTGGTGGATGAATTTGGTGGGCCAGGAAAATGTATCGTCAGCGGCGAGATCGTGGACCGAAGAGCTGTTATCGCCAAGGCGTATTAGTTTCGGCCTCGTCTAGTGTTCCTGACCGTAATTCATGTTTGCGATTGACCATCTCGGCATCGCGGTAGAGTCGCTGGCTGCGGCAAAGAACATTTACGAGAAGCTCGGGCTGAATGTCTCGCCGGAAGAGATTGTTGAAGCCGAGCAGGTGAGATTGGTCATGGTGCCTGTGGGCGAGAGCCGCCTGGAATTGCTGGAGGCCACCTCGGAAAACTCCGCCATCGCAAAATTTATCGCGAAACGTGGCGAAGGACTACACCATGTCTCCATCCGTGTGCCTAATCTCGCGGGCACGGTTGATCGGCTGAAGAGAGAAGGAGTGCGCCTGGTTTCCGATGAGATCAAAGTAGGCGCGGGTGGGCACAGTTATATTTTTGTCCATCCATCAAGCACGGGAGGAGTACTGCTGGAACTGGTAGAGGCGGCGCACTAAGCGCGGCAGTTTTCGAAATACCGCCGTCTGCGGCAATTTGGCGGGTTTGTCTTGAGCAATACACTCGGAAGACAACTTCGACCGATCATCAGCGGTGGTCAGCCTCTTACATGCTAGTCCTGGGCGTCGACACTTCAGGGAAATACGGCGGTATTGCGCTGGCGAAGTGTGGGCCTGATCAAAGTTGCGATATTTTCGAAGTAGTTCCGCTCGCGGGCGGAACGTTCTCCGCTCAACTTACCCCGCAGATCGCAGAGCTGTTGGAGAAGCATCATTTTCAGAAGAAAGACATCGGCGCCTTCGCCGTCGTATCCGGCCCCGGCTCGTTCACCGGGTTGCGCGTAGGTCTGGCTGCTGTGAAGGCTCTTGCGGAAATCCTGCAAAAGCCGATTGCGGCAGTCTCGTTGCTGGAGGCTGTCGCGGTCCGCGCGAACGCTCACGGAAAGGTGCTTTCCGCTCTAGATGCAGGGCGGAATGAGATTTACGCGGGAATATGCGAAATCGGACAGAGTGTGAAGGAGATTGGCGAGCACTTGTACACCGCTGAAGAATTCTCAGTCGCTGCAAACGGATATCTGGTAGTTACACCCGATCAGAACATCGCAGGTCTGGCACGGGAGGCCAATTTAGAGTTTCAGCAGATTGAACGTCCTCGCAGCGATGTCATCATCCGCCTGGGATGGAGCAAGACTCTGCTCGGGGAGACGGTCAGCCCTGAGGCGTTGGATGCGAACTACATCCGACGCTCTGACGCAGAAATCTTTTCGAAGGGACGTGTTTAGGGCTCTTGAGCACCAACATGCGCAATCTAGAGGTAAGGCCATTGCTCATTCGTCCAGCTACCTCCGTGGACATACCAGCGATAAAGACGCTGGAGCAGCACTCTGCCACGGCGGCTCATTGGAAGCCTGAGCAATACGAACATCTCTTCAGGACATCGTCGCAAAGAACAGTTCTCGTAATTGAAGACAGCTCCAATCAGAGGGTGGAAGGCTTTCTAGTGGCCAGAGACAGCGGAGGCGAGTGGGAAATCGAAAACATTGTGGTATCGCATCAGAGGCACGGCCTGGGCACCCATCTCCTCAGCGAATTTCTAAACCATGCTAGGCGGCGAGGTGCGGCGGCAATTTTTCTTGAAGTCAGGGAGTCGAACTTGGCTGCAAGAGCCTTATACCAAAAATTGCGTTTCGAAAAGAATGGGAGACGTAAGAGTTACTACCGGGATCCAGAAGAAGATGCGATTTTGTATCGTCTTCAATTCACATGATTTGCATTACTCTTGGTGCACCTCTCCCTGCTCCCATAGTCACAAAATCTGAGGAATTTAACATTGAAGGGACATACGCCGTGTGGTACTTTTAAGCCCGTACAAATCTTCAGGAGGGTCTAGTGGAATGACTCCAAGAGACCAGCTCCTGGCTAGCCATGATGAGTTCCGCAAGCTGGCTCAGGAGCATACGCAGTATGCGCAACGCCTTGATTCCCTCACCCAAAAAAGATACCTAACAGAAGACGAGAAGCTGGAAGAAGTCCGGCTGAAAAAGCTGAAACTTCGGCTCAAAGATCAGATGGAATCGATCGAGCGGCAGTTTCGCCATCAGGTAGCGTAATCTCCCGCCATTTAGCGACGCCCACTGCGCTAATGGGAAAGTGTACGTTGTCCCATTAGGCTATCCCGCCTTTATTCCTAGCGAGTTCAAAACCTCAGCCAACGCTTCGTCCTGCTCGGGCAAAACTGTTCGCAGATCGAGCAATACCCGCCCCCCTTCGATCCGCGCGATTAAGGGGTAATCGGCGGCGCGCAACCGGGCGGCTAATTCATCAGCGCTGAGACCTGTAGCAGTCAAAGCCATAAGCCGTGTAGTTAATACCGCGGAAGGCGCGGCACCACCCCCGATCACGGATTCGCCATCCAGCAATTCGATGGAGAGAGATGGTGACTTTATTTTGTTCGCTAGATACTCCGCACGCTTGCTGATTTCTTCTTCGGACGCCCGGATCATCCGCATCACAGGGATGCTGTCATAATGGCCCTTTACGTACCACAGCAGAGTCGATTCCAGCGCAGCGTAGGTCAGCTTACCGACTCGTAGCGCCCGGAAGAGCGGATTGGAACGCATGTGTGCAATCAGATCACTGCGGCCGCTTAGCATCCCCGCCTGCGGACCTCCGAGAAGCTTGTCGCCGCTGTAGGTGACTACATCCACACCGGCGTGGAGGCTGTCGAGCACAGTGGGCTCACCATCAATGCCCATGGAACGCAAATCAACCAATGCGCCGCTTCCCAGGTCCTCCATAAACGGAATGTTGCGCGTCCGAGCGAGAGCTGCGAGTTCGCGCAGTTCCGGCCGCTCCGTAAAACCAGTGATCTGGAAATTCGAGCGATGCACCCGAAGCAGCAGCTTGGTTCGTTCCGTGATGGCACGCTCGTAGTCGGCAATGCGCGTCCGGTTGGTGGTGCCGACTTCGCGCAAAATGGCCCCGGACTTCGCCATGATCTCAGGAATGCGAAACGAGCCGCCGATTTCGACCAGTTCGCCGCGGGAGACGATGACGTCACCGCCTTCCGCAAGGGTGTTAAGCGCGAGGAGAACAGCGGCGGCATTGTTGTTCACAACAATCGTGGCAATCGCTGGCGAGCTTCGCTCAGCAGGATATCCGGGGGCGGCTGTCCCCACGTCTACATCGAGCAGCTTGCTAAAGAAGCGATCCACGTGAACGTCACGTTTGCCGCGTTCGCCCGACTCGAGATCAAACTCCAGATTGGAGTAAACACCCGCCGTCTCGCCGATATGTTCCAAGGCGTTTTCCGCAAGTGGAGCTCGGGCAAGATTGGTGTGCAGAATTACGCCGGTTGCATTGATCACAGGTCGCAGCGAGTACCTCAGACGCTGTCGCGCCTCGCGCTCAATGGCGTCAGGTAATCCTGAGATTGCGAGATCGATGCCGTCGGCGTCCAGTCTGCGGGAGGCGATCTCCTCTCGTAAACGCGTGAGCACGGTGCGCGCAGAATCGGTCACTGTGGCGCGGCCTTCTTGTGCGACTAGAGCAGCCAGGCCCTTGCTTTGGAGCAGGTCATCAACGGCGGGAAGTTTGCGGTACAGGTCTGACGACGAAGCCGTTTTCACAGATAAGGAATTATCACACGTAACGAGCGGCGCGGCATGGCAGCCAATTACGCCACTTCCACCAATCCATAGGTCTTCTGCCAGCGGGTTCGCATGTGGTGCAGGGCCCGATTGATTTCTTCCTGCGAAATCTCCTGGTTGGGCCCGGATAGCACCGCAGCGGCTTCGTGACTGGCGGTTTCAAGCAACTGACGGTCTCGGATTAGATTTGCTACCTGGAAGCTGGGCAGGCCGGCCTGGCGGGTACCGAAAAATTCTCCTGGGCCACGGAGTTCCAGGTCAAGTTCGGCGATTTTGAAGCCGTCATTTGTGCGGACCATGGCGTCCAGGCGGCGCTCGCCGTCTTCGGAGACTTTGCCGCCAGTCATGAGAATGCAGTAGGACTTTGCCGCTCCACGGCCGATTCGCCCCCTGAGCTGATGAAGCTGAGCCAGTCCAAAACGTTCGGCATGTTCGATGACCATCACAGTAGCGTTGGAAACATCCACGCCCACTTCGATCACAGTTGTAGAAACAAGAATGTCTATCTCACCTTTCTGAAATAGCCGCATCACCTGCTCTTTCAAATCAGGCTCCAGACGCCCGTGCAGCAGGCCCACACGCAGGTCAGGGAACGTGCGACTGCTCAATTCCTTGTACATTTTGAGAGCAGCCTTGAGCTCGTTTTCTTCGTTTTCCTCGATCACCGGGTACACGACGTAGACCTGGTGACCGGACTTCACCTGCTTGCGGACGAATTCCCAGACCTCTCCCGCGCGATCATCCGACACCCGGCGGGTGATGATGGGAGTGCGACCGGGAGGCATCTCGTCAATGACGCTGAGATCGAGGTCACCATACAGAGTCAGGGCCAGGGTGCGGGGAATGGGCGTGGCAGTCATCACCAGGACATCGGGTTCAGGGGGGGCTGTCGAGCTTCGCTCGACTGGACGGGCGGGGGCGCCCGTCCCCACACAAACTGTGCCCCGATTATTGGTTTTCACATCGTCCGTGGCAGTCTCGGAGCTCTTTTTCATTAGTTTGAAGCGTTGCAGCACGCCGAAGCGGTGCTGCTCGTCAACGATGACGAGGCCAATGCGGCCGAACTCTACACTTCGCTCGATGAGCGCATGAGTGCCGATCACAAGCTGCGCATTGCCCTGCGCAATATGGCGGCGAATATCGCGCTTGCGGTCATCTTCCAATGAGCCTGTCAGCAGCACGACGCGATAGCCGGCAGGTTCCAGAATGAGTCGTGCTGAAAAATAATGCTGCTGCGCGAGGATTTCCGTGGGAGCCATCAGAGCGACCTGATACCCGTTCTCCATGGCAATGATGGCAGCCTCGAAGGCAACGATGGTTTTGCCGGAACCGACATCTCCCTGGAGAAGTCGCCGCATGGGAGCCGGCTTCTCCATGTCCGAAGCGATCTCCTTAAGCACTCTTTTTTGAGCGGCTGTCGGATGGAAAGGCAGGATCTTCTTGATAGCCGCTCGAACCTGCTCGTCTAGACGAAACGCAATTCCAGTCTCGGCTTTCTGTTTTCGGCGCTTCAGTTCCAATCCCAATTCCACAAAGAAAAGTTCCTCAAAGATGAGGCGAATGTGGGCAGGTGTCCGGGAAGCCTGAAGATCGTGAAAGCTCTCGCCTGGATCGGGCCAGTGGACCTTCCACAGAGCGTCTCGCGGAGAGATCAAGTTGAGCCGACGGCGTACAACGGCCGGGATGGGATCGGGCAGATCCGTCGGCAGATTCTCGAGAGCGGAGTATATGATCCGTCGGAACCAGCGCGTGGTCAGGCGTCCCTGGCCAGCGGATTCGTAAATAGGCACGATGCGTCCGACCTCCAAAGAAGCCGCCAGTTTCTGCTCGGTCGCATCGCTGCCAGTGGAGGGTGTTGCATCATCCAGAATTTCAAATTGTGGTTGTACCAGCTGCAACTCGCTGCCATACAGATCTCCCTCCACCTTGCCGTAGAGAGCGACTACTTGACCGGGCTTAAAACGGTCACGCAAGTAGGTTGCGTTGAACCAAATGCACTTCAGCCGGGACCTTCCTTGTCCAGCTGTCATTTCGAATATCGGCATACGCCGGGTGCGGAAAAGGCCCGAAGTTCGGACTTCGGCGATGACCGTCGCCATTTCCCCAGCGCGAAGCTCGGAAATGCTGCGGGGATTGAGGCGATCTTCGTAGCGAAATGGCAAATAATGAAGCAGATCGTCGACCGTGTGAATTCCCTTGGCAGAAAGCACGTCGGCCAGTCGTGGACCTATGCCCTTGACATACTGAACAGGAGTACTCAATTCGAGCATCTGAAGAGTGGATGTTAACAGGAGCCATCACGTCTTCATCAAGTGCAAGCTCGTTCGGGTATGAAAAGATCGCTTAGAAACTTCGTCCAGGCGCTGATCGCGGTTCTGGCAGGAAACATCGTTTATTTTCTGCTGCTGCCGCGTTTGCCTGCGCGGGCCCAGCATGTACCTCTCCGGCTCGACTTGGGGCTGGTGTTGGACTTCTTCTTTTGTCTGGTGGTGTTCGGCATAATCAAAACTGTGTGGCGGCCGAGGAGCTAAGTTGCACAAATCTTGAGACTTGCCGAGTACCGGTTACTTTCGGAACCTCGGTGGTCGGCTCCTATGCGGTTAAAATCTGGGAACACCATGCAGAAGATTGCGATTCTTTATGACGCCAGCCAGGCGGTATTGTCGACCTTTGACCTGGATGAGGTGCTACAGCGAATCCTGGTCATTGCGCGAGACTACTTCCACCTGCAGAACGTCGCCATCCTGCTCCTGGACGAAGAAAGCAATGAGCTGCGGGTTCGCTCTCAGATAGGCTGGGAATCTGGCCTCGCCGACATCCGAGTGCCTTTGGGACAAGGGTTGACCGGGGCAGCTGCACAACAAAAGCGCCCAGTCTACGCTCCGGATGTCAGCAAAGATCCGCGTTACGTCGCCTTGCGCAAGGACACACGTTCCGAATTGGCCATGCCGCTGATGGTTCGGGATGAGGTCCTGGGCGTGTTGGATTGCCAGAGCGACAATTTAAATCATTTTGATAGTGAGACTATCGACCTGCTTGCCATCTTCTCAACCCAAGCTTCCCTGTCGCTACAGAACGCCCGGCTGTATTCGCTGGAACGGCGCCGGGCATCGCAATTGGAAGCCATCAATGCTATCGCGAGGGAGACCACGGCGGTTCTGGATATCAAGCAGTTGCTTTCACGGTCGTGCACCAAGATCCAGAAGTCATTCCAGCTTTCGCACGTTTCAGTGCTGCTGAAAGAGGAACAAGAGCTCGTGCTTCGCGCTCACCACGGAGACTTGACTCCCAGAATTGCAGAAGGGGACAGAATGTCGGCAGAAGCCGGTTTATGTGGGCGTGCCTTGGCATCTGGCAAAACTGTCATTGAGAACGACCTTAAGAGCGTTCCAGATCATCTCGCCTTCTACGTGGAAACAGCGTCCCGAATGTGCATTCCACTGGTTTCATTCGGACAGACTTTGGGAGTGCTGGTGCTGGACAGCGCACAGGCTGGCGCATTCAAGGGCAGCGACATTCAGCCATTGGAATCAGTCGCCGATATTTGTGCCACAGCGATCCAGAATGCCCACTATGTCGAAAGGGTTAAGCAATTAGCGTTTCTCGATGGCTTGACCGGCATCTTTAATCGCCGGTTCTTCGAGCTTCGCATTGCGGAGGAGATAGAACGCGCGCGCAGATTCGGCGCGGGGATGGCGGTTGTGATGGTCGATATCGACCACTTCAAGCGCTTAAATGACGAATTCGGACACTTGCTTGGAGATGAAGTCTTGCGGCAGGTTTCCTCAGTTTTTCATCAGCAGCTGCGAAAAATCGATGTGGTATGCCGTTATGGAGGAGAGGAATTCGCCATTCTCCTTTCACAGACGCATCAGCAGCATGCATTAGGGGTGGCGGAGAAGCTGCGTAAGCTGGTGGAAGGCTGGCAATTTCCCGGAGTGCCGCGCCCGGTCAGCATCAGTGTGGGAGTGGCGAGTTTTCCAGACCACGGCACCACCCGTGATGAATTGGTCAAAGCGGCGGATGGAGCATTGTATGCTGCCAAGCAGGCCGGGCGGAATCGCGTACGTGTGGCGCACAATCATCACAAGGCGCACGCGCAGACAGCTAGCAGATAAAAATCCTCTCCGCGAGCGCGACTCAGATTTCACTGCTGCTACTGCAAAACTCGCGTTGCAGTTCCTGCATTTCCTTCTTTAATTCTTCCTTGTGTTCTAGAAATTCTCTCGTGGACTGCTCGATTTCAGGCGCCAGCCGTTCGATCTCGGCGGTCTTGAATCGCCTCAATTCTTCGGCAGAACGCTCCAATTCAGGTTTTATGCGGGCGACTTCATCAGCCGCTTCCCGCAGGTCGATGCGTGTCTCCGCGTCAATCTCGGGAATCTCCAAGGTCTCGTCGATAACTTCTGATTGCTTATGTTCAGGCAACGTTAGCGTGACAGTCTGCTCTTTCTTGTCACGTATGATTCCAACACTTACCGTATTGCCTTGGTTGTCTTTGCGATTGTGCAGGGCATGTGTAAAGTCGCTGGTGTCATCAATAGATTCGCCATCGACTCGCACGATTACATCCCCGGCCCGGAAGCCTGCTTTCTCGGCGCGGCTGCCTTTGTCGACAGAACGCACAAGTATGCCTTTTCCCTGCTTGGCGCCAAAGAAATCGGCTAACTGCGGCGTGAGATTCTCCACCATCAAGCCGCTGCGCGCAGAGGAGTGCACCACGACTACTGATACTGGAATGTCCATGTCAGGCAGTGCCGGAATAGCAGGCATGGCTGGCATCGCCGGCATAGCGAACTTAAACGCTTTGCCATCATTCGCCAGTGCAAACGCTGATTTGCGACTCGCAAGTTGGGCCTTGATAGTCACCGGTTGACCGTCGCGGCTGACACTCAGCGTAACCATCCGGCCAGGCGGAATCTCATGAATCATGCGTCGCAGCTGCTCTACGCTTTCCACCTCTGTTCCGTTCACCGTGAGGATTACGTCGCGCTCCTTCAATCCTGCTTTGCCCGCCGGAGCATCCTGATCGACCATGGTAATTTCGACACCGCGCTCTTCCTTCAGCTTTAGATCGGCCATCCGATCAGTGGTGACATTGCGCGTGTCCACGCCAAGATAGGAGCTACCGCCAGAATCGTCGCTCGAGAACCCAAAGGTCTCGCCGAGTTGGGCGGAAGAGCCCCGCGCAGTGAAAGTAATCACAGCCAGAGTGACAACAAGAAATGGTGTGAGGATCGACTTTCGCATGTTCGTTCCTCCTTAGAAATCTATCGGCTGGCACGCAGAAAGGAAATATTGCCAACCGAAGTACGTACTTTCAGAACCGGACCGCCACCATTCAAGCTCCCTTCGGCGGTCTTTGAACCCCATTCTCCACCTTCATTGGCGACGCGAATTTCCGAAAAGTCGGAACGAATGCTGTGGCCGCTCGCCATATCAATGGAGGCGCGAATGGTAATGTTCAAACTTGGTGTCAGGTATACAACGATGTCACCAGCGGAAGTCTCCAGAACGGAATCTGTACGTTCCCCACCCGAGGACAAGAATTTCGCCACAATGCCCCCGGCGCCGGTTTCGGCCCGTGCTGAAGGTACTCCATTCAGCTCAATGCTGCCGCCGCCGGTTTCAGCGTGAACTGGGCCCTTGGCTGAGGTCAGGCGGATGCTGCCGCCGCCGGTTTCGATCTCTGCAGGTCCGCCAATTTCTCCCAGATCAATGCTGCCGCCCCCGGTACTCGCCTTCACGCGCCCAGTGCAACGCTCAACCTGAATATTTCCGCCTCCCGTTTCTACAACTGCATCTTGCATAGCGGAGATCACGGCTACGCTGCCGCCTCCACTCTCGGCGTTTATTTTCCCTTTAGCTGAAGTGATCTTAATGCTGCCGCCGCCAGTGCGCAGTGTCACATCCGAGCCAAGATTGCCAGCTTCAATACTGCCGCCGCCAGTCTCGGCATTGACGGTTCCGCCGATGTCATCTATCCGGATACTGCCGCCCCCGCTCGAAGTTTCTACCCGGCCCGCAATTCCCGACGTGGCGACATTGCCTCCCGAGGTCTCTATCTTGACCAAGTCCATTTCGCGCGGGACATCGACCCGGACGTCGCCCGAGAACTTATGCGATCGACCAACCTGCCATTCACCCACGATCCAGGCCGTATCTCCACGAACGTAGGCGCTTACTTTGTAGTTGTCGAACTCTCGGCGGGCCTTGTCTTCTGAGGAGTTGTAAGAACGGTTGCGAACGACATAGTCAATTCCCTGCTTCGAGCCACCCTCGACCCGCACCGCGCCAACATCAATTTTTACATGGAGAGTCTTAACCGCTGTCAGGCTGCCGCTGACTTCCTGCACCCACCCGCCGCCTTCGCGAGAAACGCGAGTCTGTTGGGCATTAGCCAGCGGCAGGATTAGAAGCAGCGCCGCAATCGGTTTAAGAAATCGGTTCAAATTAGCCTCCCTGTCACTACCTCTACTCAGTCGATCTCCGAAAGTTGCGCCATCATGTTGCGCGCTTGCGACCGGATATATTGATTCTGATCGTTCCGGGCCAAGCTTTCCAAAACTGCCCGCACACTCCCATCCGCGCGCACTGGCTCCAGCAGGTGCAGAGCCTCTGTGCGCAAACCAGGATTCGAGTCGTTCATCAATGCTTCCAGCACCGCATCGCGCACGCGTACATCGTCTCTCACGTATGATCCAAGCCCTTCGAGCGCTTTCAGACGAACTCCAGGGTTCGAGTCATAGCGCAACGCATACAGCAGGACTTCGCGAACATGAATTTCGTTGGGCCGCTGTGTCAGCAAATCCACCGAATCCATGCGAACTCCCGAGTTGTAGTTGTTGCGGGCAGCAAAAAGCAGCAGCTGTTGAATGCGTTGATCGTTTAGTGCTCCCTGGGCCTCTTGGGTGGAAATCGTGTTGTACTTGATGCTGATCCGGTTGGAGTTGGGATCCTGTTGAATGGAACTGATACCGCTGATGGAGGACTCAACAGGTGTTGTGTACGGAAGTTCCGGTCCCTTGACTCGATTGACCAATACCTGGTATGTGGCGGCGATTCCACCTGCAAAACCCACGATGAAAATCGCTGCCGCCAATGCTGGAGCGAAGCGAATCGGGCGCAACCAGGCTGCTGGATCAAAAATCAGCCGTTGCCAAAACCCGCCCTGCTCAGTGGTCTCCAGTGTCTCCTGAAGCTGCATACGTGAGGCTGTAAGTAAGTTTGGGGAGGGATCCTCCACTCGAAGGCTGGAGAGGGTTGTATGGAGGTGCCGGCTGGCCTTCAGTTCGGCTGCGCAATCTGTGCAACGCGCCAGATGCTGCTCCAACTCGTAACGAGCATCGTCGGCCAGCTCGTCGTAGACGTATAGCAATATATTGTCTTGAACCCACTCGCATTTCATAGTTGCACCCCCTCAATGGGGAGGCTTTCTGGTATCGTCTGATTGTTCATCTCATGTCCGCCAGCGCACCACGTAACTTTTGGGTAGCGCGAAATAGAGTATTCTTGGCTGTCTCTTCAGTCGTGTTCAAAATCTCTCCAACAGTCCGCAATCTCAACCCGTGATAGTGCTTCAGCTCGAAAACCATGCGTTCGCGTGGTGTGAGGCGGCCTAAAGCATTATTGATACGATTGCCTAATTCTCTGCGCATCAAGTCGCGCTCAGGGTTGGAACTGGCTCGGCCATCGGGCACGCGCTCCAGGATGTCGTACTGCTCACCCTCTGCATCGACCGCCACCGGCGCATCTTCTTTTCGAACCTGCCTTTTTCGCAGGTGATCCAAACACAGATTCGTAACGATGCGGTAAATCCACGTATAAAACGAGCACTCGAAGCGGAAGTTCCCCACGCTCTTAAAGGCCTTCAGGAATGCATCCTGATATATATCCTGGGCTTCGTGTTCCGATCCGGTGAGGTGCAGCGCGAGCCGCAGCACTGCCTGGTCGTAGTGCCGCACCAATTCCTCGAATGCGCCGCGATTGCCGCGTTGCGCCTCGCGAATGAGTAGAGTGTCGTCTATGCGGCTTAGACTCTGCCCAGACATGTGGCCCCGGGAGTACGGGTCCTGGGTTTCGCTGCCTCGCTCCACCCGCTCAGGTTGCGGAGCGGGATGGAAGCACTCGCCAACCGCAAAAGGTACTGCCCACGCATCGGCCGGCATGTTTCCTGTGTCCTCGACAAAACCGGTTACCTTAGCCGTTCTCGCCGGTTGCAATGCCATAGACGGGCCAAGGCGGTAATCGTGAGCAAGGAATGCAAGCGTTTGGCAACATTATTGCTCAGGCAGGTCATTGTTGGAAAAGAGTTTACGAAGGATTGCTTGGTAGGCCTTCCGTCCAGGAGCAATGGAATGGGGCGGTGCTCGCCCCAGAGGAAATGCTACTCTGTGGCCTCTTTTTCAATCACCACTTTCAAATGAGTGGTGACGTCCTTGTGCAGCTTTACAGGGACGCTGAATTCGCCGAGCGTTTTCAGCGGTTCATGCAGTTGGATTTTCCGCCGGTCAATATCAAAGCCTTTCTTGGAGAGGGATTCTGCGATATCGCCGGACGTAACTGACCCGAACAATTGATCATGCTCACCCGAGCGTCGCGTAAACGAAACCGATAGCCCGTCGAACTGCTTGCTTAGTTCCTCTGCCTGTGCCTTTTCTTTCGCTGAGCGGCGCACGGCGGCTGCCTTCATCTGCTTAATTACCTTCTTATTGCCGGCCGAGGCCTCAATCGCCAGCTTGCGGGGCAGCAGATAATTGCGGCCAAATCCATCCGCGACCTTCACAACATCGCCGCGGGAACCAAGCTTGGTGACATCTTCTTTGAGTATGACTTCCATGATTGCTCCTGGAGCGGTAATTAGTGGCCAGTTGTCAGTGGCTAGTGGTCAGTTTCTGTTTTTACTAGCAACTTACCACCGCTTTACGATGGTCTTCCTGCGAACGGTAAAAGCGCAATATTGCGCGCCTGCTTGATTGCCGTAGACAGCCGTCGCTGGTGCGGCGTACACACACCGGTGAGCCGTCGAGGGACAATCTTTCCGCTCTCCGCCACGAATTGTGCAAGCAAACGCACGTCTTTGTAGTTGACAGCTTCAATCTTCTCGACGCAAAACTTGCATACTTTCTTTCGCCGAAAATACTTTCGGCCGCCTTCGCGACCGCCAGGTCCGCCCGGACCTCCGGGACCACCCGGACGTGGTGGGCGGCGCTCGCCACGATCCGAGCCGCCAGACGTTTCTCTAGATGGAGATTGTGTCGTTCCAGTTTCTTCAGCCATGATGCTCCTTGATTCTGTCGTTTGCCTTTAGTCGCACAGTTTGCATAACGCAATTCGCATTCGTGCGAGCTGCTGGCGAGTGGTTCTACGCCGTTACTGCGGCTGCTTCTCCACCCGATTCCGCCGCAGGAGCCGGGGCTGCCTTACGACGCGCGTCGCGGATCTTCTTGATCTTTTCCAGGCGCTTCTGCTCTTCGTCGATGCGCACGGTCAAGAACTTAATTACGGGTTCCGTGACTCGCAGCCGTCGCTCAACTTCGTGAATGGCGGCGCCACCACCCTCGACCGTAAGCAGGATGTAGATTCCGTCGTGGAATCTGCGAACGGTGTATGCCAGCCGCCGCTTACCCATTTTCTCCACGCTCTTTACTGTTCCACCTGACGCCGTAACATTCGATTCCAAAGAAGAAATCAACTTGTCCTGATCCTCCTCCACCATGTCAGGGCGGACGATAAACATCAACTCATAAACACGATTCATTTAACTTTCTCCAGAAGTCATTCTCTCTTCACACTGTCATTCTGCGGCAAGCGCAGAACCAATGCATTTTGGGACCTTCGCAATCACCACGGGCCTAATCTTCCCCGGCTTTTCGGTTGAAACGGTTCATCGCCGCCGCTCGCCCTTCCGTCAAAATCACGTGCACTGCTTCCGCGGCCTTGTCCAGCACTTCGTCGACCCGTTTGAGCTGCGTCTTTCGAAACGGCTTCAAGATTCTCTTCTCCGGCGCGATCCCCAGCCTGATCCGCAAGAATTCTTGTGTTCCAAGGGCACCGATGATGGACTTCACGCCATTGTGACCGGCAGAACTGCCTCTTTCGCGAATTCTGATCGTGCCCAGAGGTAGATCGAGTTCGTCGTAAATCACGATCAGATCGGTTTCGGAGCAAAGCCCGTACTTTTCCAGCAACTCCCGAACGGCGATTCCGCTCACGTTCATGAATGTTTCCGGCTTCGCCAGAACGACTCTTTTTGTTCCCAGTCTCGCTTGCGCCGTAAGCGCTTTGCACTGGCGTCTCTCGACTCTTACCTTGAGGGCGTCGGCGATGCGATCCACGGCCAAAAAGCCTAGATTATGCGGCGTGAACTGGTACTCAATACCCGGGTTGCCGAGACCCACAATCAGATTGATGTCATCTTCGTTCTCAACCTGTGATTCTCCGGCTTCAGCAATCTGGACGGGCGAGGAGACCCGCCCCTCCTTCGGCATTTATTTTTTCTCTTTCTTTTCGGGCTTCTCCGGTTTCTCGGAAGCAGGTTCTGCGCCCTCCTCCTCGGCCTCCTGCTTGCCCTTCTTGATGACCTCCGGCTCAGTCGGCGCCGCAGCAGCTTCGGCCGCCGCCACCTCAGGCGTCGCAACCTCTTCTTCCTTGACGGTCGTGATGTGAGCCACAGTCTGGTCAGGATCAGTTAGGAACTTCAGCTTGTCGCTGTGCGGCAGATCAGCGACGCGCAAAACCTTGCCGAACACCAGATCGGAAACATCAGCGTCAATGGAGTTTGGAATATCGCCGGGCAGACATTCGACCTCGACCTCACGCAATACTTGCTCGAGGATACCGCCTTGCTGTTTTACTCCCGCAGCTTCGCCCTTCAGCATGATCGGCACATTGACTTTGAGTTTCTGGTCCATGGCGATGCGCTTCAGGTCGATGTGCAGCAGCGCGCCCTTGATCGGCTCGTATTGCCAGTCCACGATCATGGCCTTTGTGCGTTCGCCGTTCAGAGCCAGGTCAAAAATTGTGTTGTGCCCCGTTGCAGAATGGAGGATGCGCGTTACCTGCCGCGGATCCAAAGTCAACGATAGTGCTTCTTTTCCAGCGCCATAGAGAACGCCGGGAAGCTTCCCACCCCGTCGGACGCGGCGGGCTTCATTCTTATTGCCAGGAGTGCGCGGTTGCGCCTCCAAAACGTTGCTCTCAGTTACGGTTGCCATAATTCCATTCCTGTCGATGATAACTACGTAAACAATTTGCTGACAGAAGTCTCTTCATGAATCGACTGGATAGCGCGTCCAATCAGGCCCGCCACCGATTTCACGACAATCTTTGGTTCTAGCCGGGCCGCTTCCGTAAGAGGGATCGTGTCGGTGACCACCACTTCCTTGATGCAGGAGTGGGAGATATTCTCCACTGCCGGTCCTGACAACACCGGATGAGAGCAGCAGGCGTACACCGAGCTTGCGCCATTTTCCATCAACGCCGAGGCCGTCTTCACGAGCGTGCCCGCCGTATCGATCAGATCGTCAATGACCAGGCACGTGCGGCCTTGGACGTCGCCGATGACGTGCATGACTTCGGCAACATTCGCCTCCACACGGCGCTTATCCACAATGGCCAGGGCCGAATCCATTTTCTTGGCGAAAAAGCGGGCGCGCTCCACGCCCCCGGCATCCGGTGAAACCACCGTCAGGTACGGCAAATTCAGCTTCTTGAAGTAATCCACCAGCACCGGTGATGCGAACAGCGGGTCCACAGGAATATTGAAGAAACCCTGAATCTGCGGCGCGTGGGGATCAATCAGCAACGCCCGATCCGCACCGGCTGTAGTAAGCAAATCCGCCACCAGCTTGGCAGAGATCGGTGAGCGCGGTTTGTCCTTGCGATCCTGACGGCCGTATCCAAAGTACGGAATCACCGCGGTGGTCCGGCGCGCAGAAGCCCGCTTCAGAGTATCGATCATCAATAACAACTCCACCAAATGCTCATCTACCGGCCGGCAGGTCGGTTGAATCACGAAAACGTCTGCGCCGCGAACGTTTTCCTGAATCTGAACATATGCCTCGCCGTCGGCAAAACGCGTGACCATGGCTTGGCCACGTGAGAGTCCGAGGAAGAGGCAGATGTCTTCACAAAGCTTTTCATTTGCGCTGCCGCAAAAAATCTTGAACTTGTCGTCCACCCGGGCACGATGCGGCTTGCGTTCCGATTTGTCGTCGGCGCTCATATGGGCCTTCTTATCCGTCGCGGTCGCAAAAGTTGCCATAGAATCCGCCTTTGCTATTCGCTTTAGCCGTTAGCTCCAGCTCAAGAGCTATAGCCCATTGCCAAGTTAGCAGCCACGAGCCAACGGTTAAGTGCTGAGTTCTTGGCTGGGCCGCTAGGATTCGAACCTAGACAAAGTGCTCCAAAGGCACTTGACCTACCATTAGTCGACGGCCCAGTTTGTGATTTCAGATTTGCGATTTTGGATTTTAGATTGAAAGCCTATCCTCGCCAGTAATAATTCGACAATCTGAAATCTCAAATCTGACGTTCAGCACCAGATCTTTTCCCAGTACTTCTGCCTGGTTAGCATGCTCGTCACCAAAGCGGTTGTGCCTTCCTGGCGTACTTTGGCGGCCGCCCGTCTAGCTGCTGTCGGTGACCTGAAAAGGCCGTAAATAGCCGACCCGGAACCGGAGAGCGAGGCATAAACCGCACCTTCACGCTTCAGAACACGCTTCAACTCTCGCAATTCGGGATACTGAGGAAAGACGACCCGCTCAAAGTCGTTTTCGATCCCGGTACGGACGAGGTCGAGAAGCGGATTCCCGGCCCGGCCCCTGCCGCCGGCAGGGACACCGGATAAATTCCTGATTCTACCTTCGTACTGACGGCCGAGCCACGCAGAAAGCGCGCGCCCAGACTCTGTAATTCTATCGGAGCCATGAGAGAGCGTCAATTTAGCTGCAGCTGCCGTACTGATAACGCGACGTTCTGGCTGCTCAAACGTGGCATCCCAATCTCTAAAGGCCTTAGGGGTCGAAACTGCGATCTCCGGAGTGGCAATCACGCACGCCATCGAAGGCAAATCACGTACTGGATAAACTTCCTCTCCCCGCCCCGCCCCGAGAACGGTGCCGCCAATCAAAAACAGCGGCAGATCGGAACCGACAGCCGCCGCAATCCGCAATTTCTCAGGCCAGGGCCATTGCTTCTTCAGCACACGTTCGAGAGCGACTAAGGCAGCAATTGCATTGCTCGAAGCTCCGCCCAGGCCACCGCGCACAGGCAATCGCTTCTCGATGTTAACGACGACGCGGCCACGCGCTTTCAGGGCCGCCATAGCTTTATCGACTATGCGAGAGCACGTATTCGAGTCATCCCGGGGCACGCGCGGATCACTGCATAGAATCTCGATTCCCGTACCGCGTTTCACCTCGACACGAATAATGTCGTGCAGTGCGATGGTCTGGTAGACGGTTCGAAGCTCATGAAAACCGTCGGGGCGCAGCCTTCCAATGCACAGACCGATGTTGATTTTTGCAAAGGAGCGGACGGTTTTCGGCATGGAACGAGCATTTAATCACAAGGTGTGTTCTTAAACGAATCGAGGGCTGGTGTGGGATGTCAAATGGAGATCGCGTACTAACAGTGGCTATCCACGCCGTTTGTAGCACACCGCAAACTCGAACCCGGGATTGGGCGGGAACAACTCTGACACTTTTCTCAGACGTTCCGCCAGCGCTGCAGGGGCGAGCAGGGGATAGTCGCGCTCCCGCAGGTCGTAATAATCCACATCAATATAGAGAGAAAGCAAATAGATAGAAATCGCATCGGCAAAGCTGGCGGTGAAGTAGTCGTTCTTGTGTTTTTCCACGTCTGGTCCCGGCGTGGTGGCCAACTTACGGGACTCCCAGGCGTCCAGTGAAGTTTCTCCCCGCGCATTCGATTCCACCTGCTTCCAAACCACGTCAGCAAATTCGCGTGAGACGCCGGCGCGCTCCACAACTGCGTGACCCACATTGATGTAGAACTCAAAAGCCACCGAGAATTTGTCGTCCATCAGACGGGTTGAAATGAACACGCAATGCGAATCGCCCAGTTCGAGATTGCGATGACAGACGGCATTGTCGCTGAGCGCCACGTCATACCGGTCCGCGATCATAGTATCGTCGCCCTGATTTATGGTGAGCGGGACGAAGTAGTACGCTTTACGATGAAGCGCAGCTGCCGCGGAGTCCGGCACGGCCGATACCATGCGCTGCAGATCGGCTTCGCTGACGTTCATATGCCCGGACACGGCATAACAAATACCATTCGGAGCTTGGGATACCGGGGTCTGGCGAACAATATCAGCCGGAGGACGCACGATGACGGAAGCAGCCTGCGACATAGGGGGTATTTTAGCGCACCAGCCATCCCGGTCTGCTCGGAACTGATCTATCGCCGTCGTGTGAAGCCGTGATGCCACATGCCCAATCAAATCCTGGCGCGCCTGGCTGGTTCTGGATTCCTGTCCGAGTTGTGATCATCACGGTGCTCGTAGCCTTGATCTCGTTCGCTATCGTATTGCTTCTGGCGCTTTTGGGACTGATCGTGAGTGCCAAGGTACAAGGGGTCTCATCGAATCTCACCGTTGCGTATCACCGTATTGCTCTCCCGACCGCCATCGTGATTGGAGGAGTCGTTCTGGTGTTTTCCACTGTGATGGAGGTGCGGCATTATTGCCAGGCGAAAGCGCTGGCTCGAATCGAACGCATCAGTTCACGTTCTGGCGGGTGAAGGGTTGCGATGCGAGGGTTGGGCAGCGACTGCGAGCATGTATTGTCAATGGATTGGAGCGGCAGAGAGCCATGCCGCCCCGCGTAGACTAAGGCTGTTCGGCACGGCTCACAAACAGATGTCGAGGAGTTTCTTGCGGCTCGATTGCCTACCTACCAGTCGAGCTATGCGCTGTGCTGGTTGTTGTAACGAGCCATAATTTCGCGCTCTGCAACCAGCCAGTCTTCCTTTTCGTAACCTTCTGTGTAGCCGCGCTGCTCGTAAAGTTCATAGGCGCGACGCCGGATTTCAGATTCCACGTCGGTGGATCCAGCTTTCTTCTTCTCCTCGCCTGTAATCACGTCTGAATTCGATGGCGTCGACAGCGCCGACACCGAGCTGCTGCGGGTACTTCCATTCCGAGGGCTTCTTGCTCTGGGCATATCAAAAACTCCTTACTTACTCCTAAGTTAAAGAAATTAAACAAAATCCAGCCAAAATACACATTGACCTCCACCTTATAGGGGTCCGAATGGATTTTGCTGGGGCGAATTCAATAATAAACCAAAACTTCTGTGGATCAGGTAAAAATAACGATAAAAAATCTTTATCCAAATGTGCGTCCATCGCCTATTGGGACCAAAAATGGAGACGTTCGGCTAGTGGAATTTTGGACATGTCCCTCTATGCGATACTGAACGCGTGGCGGTGGCGGCTGATCCAAAGTCGGTGAAAGTGAACCTCACGACAGGAACGGGCGTGGATATTGAGTGGAAGGACGGGCATCAGTCACACTACTCGTTCCCGTACCTGCGCGATGCGTGTCCGTGTGCTTTGTGCGACGACGAGCGGGGGAAAACGGGGCGCCAGCCGGGCGCAGCGCCGAAAGCGGCGACGGGAGCACTGCCCATGTTCAAGGCTGCGGCGAAGCCAGACACTGCCGAACCGGTGGGGAAATACGCCATTAAATTCCACTGGAATGATGGGCATGAACTGGGGATTTATTCCTGGCAGTTTTTGCGCGATTGGTGCCCGTGCGAGGAGTGCAAGGCGGCGCGCGTAGAAGCAAAGGCCGCCACGTAGGATAGGTTATCAGGTCAGCGGCAGATTCCTCGCTTTACTCGGAATGACGATCTCTCCTACGGCAGTAGCAGTCCCGAATCCCTTGTAAAATCCAATCAGCAGAATTGGGAGCCTCTTCATCGTTGTCCTTCATTGATCAACTCAATCCGCAGCAGCGCGAAGCCGTGGAAACCACCGAGGGGCCGCTGCTGATCCTGGCTGGTGCCGGGAGCGGCAAGACCCGAGTCATTACCTACCGCATTGCTAATCTGATCGAGAATCTCGGGGCGATGCCAGAGTCGATCCTCGCAGTTACATTTACGAACAAAGCTGCAAGTGAGATGGTCGAGCGCGTAGAAAAGCTGGCTGCCGGGCTTTCGGTTGTAAAGCCGGCAATATCAACTTTTCATTCATTTTGCGTGCGCGCACTCCGGCGCAATATCGAAGCGCTGCGGATTCCGTCCGGTACACCTGGCGGATCGCCCAGCGGATTTACGAAGAACTTTGTTATCTACGACGAGTCCGATCAGCAGCAGGTGGTGAAAGGGGTCATGCGGCGGCTCGGAATCGATGACAAACAGACTACCCCGCGCGCCGTGCTGGCCCATATCTCCTGGGCGAAGAACCACATGCTCGATCCGCAGGAAGTTTATCTGCAATCAGCGGACCCCAATACGGAACGGGTCGCGCACATTTATGAGGAGTACCGCAAGGAGCTGCGCAAGGCGAATGCGCTCGATTTCGATGACTTGCTGCTGGAAACCGTGCGCCTGCTGAAAGTCTCGTCGGAAGTTCGCGACTATCACAACCGGCGCTTCCAATACATTCTGGTGGATGAGTACCAGGACACGAATCGTCCGCAGTATGAACTGATGCGCCTGCTGGCCGGGACCAGGCACAACGTCTGCGCCGTGGGAGACGAGGACCAATCGATTTACTCGTGGCGGGGAGCGGATATCCGCAACATTCTGGAGTTTGAAAAGGACTTTCCCGAGGCCAAAATCATCCGGTTGGAACAGAACTATCGTTCCACCCAGAATATTTTGCAGGCAGCATCGGCGGTCGTGTCGAATAACGTGCGCCGTAAAGGCAAGAACCTCTGGACCTCGCGGCAAGGTGGCACGAAGATCGGATATTACGAAGCTCCCGATGGCGAGAACGAGGCGTTGTTCGCCGCCGAGTACATTTCAAAGTACTTGCGGGAAATGGTTGATGACGGTGAAAACGGACGGGCAGCAGTGCTCTACCGCACTAACTCGCAGTCGCGGCTGTTTGAAGAGGCGATGCGGCGTTATCAGCTGAAGTATCACGTAGTGGGCGGATTTTCCTTCTACGAACGCACCGAGATCAAGGACATGATTTCGTATTTGAAAGTCATCCAGAATCCGGATGACACGATTTCGCTGCTGCGGGTGATCAATACGCCGACCCGGGGGATCGGCAAGACTACGCTCGAGACCCTGGAGCGAGTGGCACTCGAAACCGGAGTTTCGTTGTGGGGCGCGATTTCGGCGACGCTGAAGCGCCAGCTTCTTCCGCAACGAGCCCTGGGAGCGCTGAGAGGATTTCGCGACTTGATTGAAGATGCGCAAGCCATGCTGGCCGGCACTTACGTCGAGCGGATGGAGCGAACTGCGCAACAAGAAGAGCCGAGTGAGACTCCCGCCGCTTTGGCTCTCGATGACCAGATTGAGTTCGATCCGGCGGCGTTTGAAATTGAAAGTGTGGGGGCCCCCTCGCCCACGAGTGCGGAGGACAAAATAGATGGAGGGGCTTTCCGCACTGCCGGCGGGCCGGCGAACACAGCGGAAATGCTGAAGTTCCTGATTGACCGCACCGGTTACATCAAGCAGCTGGAGGAGGAAGATACGCCGGAAGCTTACTCACGCGTCGAAAACCTGCGCGAACTGGTGAATGCTGCGATGGATTCGCGGGATCGCGGCGAGACGCTCGCTCAGTTTCTGGATCACGCCGCGCTGGTCAGCGATGCCGATGCCTATGATGAAAAAGCGCAGATCACGCTGATGACTCTTCATGCGGCCAAAGGCCTGGAATTCCCTCTGGTTTTCCTGTGCGGGTTGGAAGAGGGCTTGTTTCCACATTCGAGGACGTTCCTGCATCCCGATGACATCGAAGAAGAGCGGCGGCTCTGTTATGTGGGAATGACGCGAGCGATGGACTCGCTGATCTTGACGCGGGCGGCATACCGACGCCGGTATGGGACAGATATGCCGGAGGCGAGTGTTCCGTCACGATTTCTGGAGGAAGTGCCGACGCAGCTATTAGAGGAATTAGGAACCCGGAAAAAGTCCTCCCGGCCGAATGTGCTCGCGCCCCAAGGCCACTATTCGCGGGCGCCTGTGCCCGCGCCACATTACGCGTACGAAGATGAAGATCAGAGTGTGAGCTGGAGTGGTCAGAAACGAGGGGGCAGCTCTTACTTAGGTCCGCGCTACAACTCGATCGAGAATATTGCCGAGTTTTTTGCGTCACGCGGGAAGAAGTTCAAAATCCCCAGAGTGCCGGTCGAGGAACCAAAAGGCAGGCGTGGATTTCGCCCGGGACAAAGGGTGCGTCATCCCAAATATGGTGAAGGGACTGTTTACCAGCGCGAGGGGGACGGCGAAGAAGCGAAGATTACGGTACAATTTCCCCGCTTTGGCTTGAAGAAGCTCGTGGAGAAGTACGCTCAGCTGGAGAGCATTAGTTCGCGTTAGTTGCCGAAAACACAATACTGAGGAAAGCAAGCGCATTCATGGCCAATACTAAGACTCTGAGCAAAGAAGAACGCAAAAAGACGAAGCGCGCATCACGCAAGAAGCGAAAAGCGGAGAAACCGCTCAAGCCGCGGGAGTACGCGCGCGGGTCGCAGAAGCGCAAAGTGAAAAAGATGGCACGCGGGCAGGCCAAGCGGTAGAGAGCGACCCACCCTTCGAAAATCGCGAAGGGTGGAGCACCCAGCGAATGAGTGGGCCACCCCGAGGAGACCGACACCTTTTGTCGCAATCACCGCTCACAACCAACCAGAAGAATCCGCCTAGTGCCCCAATAGCCAATCAGCTCTTCTGCTGCAAGTCCATTGACAAACTGATTTCCGACTCGGAAGAACCTGAACGCAGACTCAAAAAAACTTTGGGCCCGCTTTCCCTGACGGCCCTGGGCATCGGAGCAGTCATCGGTTCGGGAATTTTTACCGTGATAGGAACGGCTATTGCCGGGCAGAAATTCGACACGTCATCCATTCTGAATGCTCCCCTGCTCGACTATCTGATCAAACACACCGCAACCACAGGTCGCCCGGGTGCCGGACCGGCGCTGGCGTTATCTCTGGTTCTGGTTGCGACCGTTTGTGCCTTCACCGCTCTGTGTTACGCGGAACTGGCTTCCATGATTCCTATCGCGGGCAGCGCGTACACGTACACGTATGCCACTATGGGCGAGCTGATTGCCTGGATCATCGGCTGGGATTTGATCCTGGAATATGCGGTCAGCAACATGGCAGTGAGTGTCGGTTTCGCTGCTCACCTGGTCGATATGCTGGATTGGTTCGGATGGCATCCAGCCATACGCTGGATTTCACCTGCCTATCTGCCTGGCGGTCTGACAGATCTGAAGGGAAACATGCTGTACGCGCCGGGTTTCCACTTCGGTTTCAACTTCCCGGCTTTTCTTGTGGTCATGGTTCTCACGGTGATTCTGGTGCGAGGCATCCGCGAGTCAGCCGAGGCCAACAATACCATGGTGATCCTCAAGATCGCCGCCATTCTCGCATTCATCATTGCGGGTGCGCACTATGTGAATCCGGGGAACTGGCACCCCTTCGCGCCTATGGGCTGGTCGGGCATTCTCACCGGCGGATCAATCATTTTTTTCACGTACATTGGGTTTGACTCAGTCTCAACCGCTGCAGAGGAAGCGCGCAACCCGCAACGTGACTTGCCGATCGGCATTATTGCCACCCTGGTGGTCTGCACACTGTTGTACGTGGCCGTGGCCGTGGTATTAACCGGACTAGTGCCCTGGCAAACGCTGCTCGACAATGCTGCGCCGGTGGTGAATAGCCTGAAGGCACTTACGGTCGCAACCGGATCCTCAACGCTGCACTGGGTGCGTCTTGGAGTGTTATTCGGAGCGATGATGGGCATGATTTCATCATTGCTGGTGTTCCAGCTTGGACAAGCGCGCGTTTGGTTTGCGATGTCGCGCGACGGGCTCCTGCCGCGTTTGTTCGGACGGGTGCATCCGCGCTTCCGCACCCCTTCGACTGCAACCTGGATTGCCGGATTCGTGGTCGGCATTCCGGCGGGAATTCTGGACATCGGAACTTTGGCAGACCTTTCGAATATCGGCACACTGTTTGCGTTTGTTTTGGTCTCGATTGGTGTAATTATCCTCCGGCGACGCGACCCCAGCCGCCATCGTGGCTTCCGAGCTCCTGGTGGGATTGCCGCTCCGGTTCTAAGCGTGCTTTTCTGCGCCCTGCTGATGTCTGGGTTGCCGATCCTCACGTGGCTGCGGTTTTTTGCCTGGCTGGCAATTGGGTTGACTATCTACGGCCTGTACAGCCGAAGGCACAGCGAATTCGCAGCAAAGTAAAGTGTCAATCCTTTGCGCTGTCCGAGCAAAGGGCAGCAGCCTTCTTCGCGATGGCCAATTCCCAATCTGAAATCTACAATCTGAAATCATGCAGCCGGCCAGCAGTTTCATCCGTGCTCTTCCCAAGGCTGAGCTGCATTTGCATCTGGAGGGATCGGTCGAACCGGCCACGCTGCTTGAGCTTCGCCAGCGCCATGGAAGGCCGGGCACGCTCGATGATGTTGCTAAGATCTATTCGTACTTAAACTTCACCGGCTTTCTGATGTCTTTCAAGGAAGTGACGGATGACCTGCAGACTGGCGAGGACTACGAACTGATCACCTATCACTTGTTAGAGAAGCTTAAGGCGGAGAATATTCTGCATGCGGAGGTTTACGTATCCGTAGGCGTTTGCCTGTGGCGCAAGCAGGATTTTGCATCCATTTTCGAGGGCCTGGAACGAGGGCGCAAGCGAGGTGAGCGCGATTTCGGTGTCTCGGTGCTTTGGATCTTCGATGCAGTTCGCCAGTTCGGTTCGGAAGCAGCCCGCGCGGTTTTCGAGCTGGCGGTCCGCTATCGTGATCGCCACGTGGTCGGGATCGGCATCGGCGGCGATGAGCAGAAGGCCCCGCCCGAACTGTTTCGCGAGGTATACGCTTATGCGGCCGATCACGGCCTGCACTTGACAGCTCACGCCGGCGAAAGTGCTGTCCCGGAGTCGGTCTGGGGTGCATTGAATCTTGGAGCAGAACGCATTGGGCACGCTTTGACCGCTGTCCACGACCCCGAGCTGGTTGAGGAATTATCGAGACGCCAGATCCCGATCGAGATCTGCCTGACCAGCAACTTGCGAACCGGTTGCTGCGCATCGATCTCGAATCATCCAGTGCGCAATTATTTTGATCATGGTTTCATGCTTACGCTCAACACTGACGATCCGGCGATGTTCGGAACGTCTCTGAATGAGGAGTACCAATTAGCGCAAAGCACATTTCGGTTTACCAACGAACACTTGCGCGAATTGGCCAGGAACTCGTTTGAAGCTTCCTTCCTGCCGCCGGAATTGAAAATTCAGTATCTGAACTCATTTGACGCAGCAACTGTCGGCCCGTAGTTTTCCAGAAACTGGCAAACAGGTGAAGAAAGGAAATCAAATGCCTCAGCACATCGGAATCGTGGCATGTAGCGCAGAGGGCGCGGCGCTCTGCTATCGCACGATCGCTCTGGAAGGCGCCGAACTTTTGGCCCGCCACGACCACCCTGAAGTCTCAATGCATACTCATTCTCTTGCTCACTACATGAACTGCATTTATCGCGACGATTGGGCGGGGGTTGCGGAGTTAATGCTCTCCTCGGCAGAGAAGCTGGCGAAAGCGGGAGCGGACTTTCTGATTTGTCCGGACAATACGATTCATCAAGCGTTCGATCTTGTTGAGCATCGCTCGCCTCGACCCTGGCTTCACATTGCACAGGAAGTCGCGAGCGAGGCCAAGCGCATGGGCTCGAAGCAAGTCGGGGTCTTGGGGACACGGTATCTGATGGAGGGGCCTGTGTATCCCGAAAGGCTGCGAGCAACCGGCATCGATTGTCGAGTTCCGGGCACACCAGAGCGCGAAAGGATTAACCAGATCATTTTTGATGAGCTGGTGAATGCGCAGTTCAACGCGCGCTCGCTGGCGTATTTCAAAGAGGTAATCCGGGCCCTGGCTGATGAGGGCTGCGACGCGGTAGCGCTGGCATGCACTGAAATTCCGTTGTTGGTAACACCCGAGGAATCACCACTGCCTGTGCTGGACTCGACTCGGCTGCTGGCACGAGCCGCCGTCAGAAAAGCGGTGGCACATCAGCAGCAATCGGCGAGCAGGTGCGCGTAGCCGGTGCTGCCCAGCGGCGCATAGAGCAAAGCCTTGCTATCATTGATGCGTGGCAGCCTTGACCTGCACAGACCTTGATTGATTGCGGAAGCGGGCGGGGGGAAGTGTGAATTCGCGTTTGAAGGCACGGTTGAAAGCGGCTTCAGACTCGTAGCCAACTTCGTCGGCGACCTGTGCGACTGAATAACTGGTAGAAGAGAGCATCTGCGCGCCTAACTGGAGACGCCACCGAGTGAGATACGCCATTGGAGGTTCGCTGAGGTAATGGCGGAAGCGCTCGGCAAGGACTGAGCGGGAAACTCCGGTTTTTTTTGCCAAAGCGGCCAAAGTCCACGGATGCGCGGGGTTGCGGTGCATAAGCGCCAGGGTTTCGCCGACTTCGGAATCGCGCGCGCCGGCAAGCCATCCTGTTTGTTGAGGTGGCAGCTTTGCAATGTAGGCGCGTAGTGTTTCGATAAACAGGACTTCCGACAGCTTCGCTAGCACCGCTGCTCCCCCGGCCCGAGAATCGCCTCCCTGGTCAACGGAAAAACGGATTGAGTTTTCCACCCATCGTCCTGAAGCATCATTGCGAATACTGACTTTGAAAAGCGATGGCAGGCCGCTGAGAAACACCTGGCTGAGGCGTGGCTCACAGGCCATGTATCCGCAGACAAATCTGGTGACTTCTCCTCCGCCACCCACACGCCACAACTTCAATCCCTGGGAAAGAACTTCGGCAATCTGCTCGGACTCGTCGACAGTCTTGGTGGGCGCCCCGTTCTCCATGATGTGCGAATCGCCATGCGGAATCATGACGAGATCGCCGGCATTCAGAGCCACCCGCGGACCATTGTCCATCCGGACAGAGGCGCGGCCCTCAGTGAGCAGGTGATAAATGATGACGTGCTGCGCGCCCGCCGTAAAATAGCGCGCGAGCGCGTGGGAGGACGTAGCTCGAATACTCCATGGCGAGGAAAACTCTCCGTTGTAGAACAGCGCTCCCTGGAGCTTCACTACCTTCAACACTTCCGAGAGCACGTCCATGCAAGCCTCACGTCCTGTTTCTGTAAACGCTGCCGGACTCTAGGGCAAACCATCATACGGCAACCTCGTTGCGAGCAAGAAAGCCGGACGCGCGGACAAGCGGTAGGTGGACCTTAGGTCTAAAGTTGGGAATCTAAGAACCTGTTTCGAAAACAAATTTTCTACAGGGGAGGAGCAGAATGAGTGAACACTACCACGATGTAGGCGATCTGCGGTTTTTGAAGGAGATGGGCAAACTAGCGCCGACAGAATTCAATGCATGGCTTGCGCTAGATAACATTGTGCGCCGCGAGGAGGGCGTCATTCCAAGGAAATATCGCGAGCTCATCGCATTGGCTGTGGCGTTCACGACTCAATGTCCCTATTGCATCGAGGTGCACGCAAAAGGCGCGAAAACAGCAGGCGCGTCACGCGAAGAAATCACCGAAAGCTCAATGATCGCGGCTGCCCTGCGCGCTGGAGGCGCGGCAACCCACGGCGCCATGGCGCTGAAGTTCTACGAGGAAGTGTGAATCCGGAATGAACTAATTGAATGCGCAATTCCATCCGGAGCTGGTCCACCCAAAATTAGAACTGACAAGAGGATGAAGTATGGCACCCGCTCACGAGAAACAGTTTTGAGGAAATCTCCAAATCAGCTCCGAACAACTGCCGGTTGTTTGCAGAGAGTTAACTACTGCGCGCCATAATGCGTGGGATCATAGTCGCACACGCCGCTCAGGTTCTGATCCGGGGGTGGTGGTGGCGTTGTCCAGGGCGGATTAGCAAAATCAAAAAATTCTGTCATGTCGATCTGTGCGGCATCCCGTTTCGTGAGACTATCCACGGCGAAGCGCGTTTCAATCAGTTTCAGAATCGCTGTGTAATCCGCCACCGTATGTGATACGAAATTCTTTTTGGTGAACGGCGAGATTACGATTAGAGGAATGCGAAAGCCGGTGTAAACAAAGTCGCAGTTAGGACCGGTTTTCGTGGTGCAGATGTCTCCGCCTTGACCGTTCGTGCCTGGATTCAAATCCATCGGTCCCAAGTCATCCGGCTTTTCCGTAGGAGTGCCCGTGTGGGGCGCCACGTGATCGTAAAAGCCGCCGCCCTCGTCGAACGTCAGAATGAAAACCGTATCTTTCCAGGAGTCGCTGACCATGAGCTTATTGATGATGTTTGCAACGTGCGCAGCGCCCTTTTGAATATTCTGGTTCGGGTGCTCATCCAGTCCGGACTCGTATCCGCCCTCAATCATGGCAACAGATGGAAGCGTTCCATTCTTCACATCATTGTAATAATCGGGATCAACCTTCACGATTTTTGACTCGTGCTGCGAGCCGAACGGCTGAAAATTTTCGAGAAACGCAGTATTCGGATCGGTCAGATAGATTTTCCACGACACCCCCGCCGTTTCCAACTGTTCAAAAATCGTCTTATTAGACAACGGCTGTTTTGGAGGATTGGCGTGCCCGGCGGAGGTTGCTGCAAGAAGGTATAGGCGATTCGGGGGAGTCCGGCTCATGATGGGAGAAAACCAGCGATCGGAGGTAGCGAAATTGGAAGCCATGAAGTAGTAGTAATTGAGATCATTGCCGTCGTAATAACCCATGGCACGAAGGCCCTCCGTATCGGAAAACCCACCCGGCATATCGTCAGTGACGCCATTCTTTACGGTATTCCTGGCGAAGTTTCCGGCGGACTGAACGAAACCGTCGAGCATGGGAGTGGCGTTCACCGGGTCTGTCCGGTTCCAGTCCACATGGCTTTCATTCCAGCCAGGACTCATGTTCTGCATGCAAACGGTGCGGAAGTGAAAAGAGTTGACGCTGCCGATCACGTTGTTGTTTGCGTCGACCATTGGATTCGAGGCGTTAGCCGGCAACCCATCGAACTGTTGTGTTGGATAACCGTTTTCCTGCCAGTAGTCCGCCAGTTTGCCGAAATAGTGATCGAACCCGCGGTTCTCCTGCACCATAAAAACGATGTGGTTCACCGACTGATTGAGCTGTGGGTCGGGTTGAGGCTCGGGCGTTGGACTTTTTCCGAGTCCACCGCAACTCATTAAGATGCTGGCAACACTTAAGCTCAGAAATGCGAGCGTAAGACTCCGATTCCTGTTTACATTACTGCTGTAGCTGCGGCGCAGTCGCTTCATCCTGGGCTCCATGAAGGTTGATTGCAGTGGCGGCGGAGCTAGGATGTCGGAAGCTACTTACGAGTTTGCTGCGCAATCAGGTGATTTCCCAGAGTGGCGGGTAGAAGACAGCAGGAGAAGCCAGACTACTCGTCCTTCAGGAGCTGCCGGGCGATCACCAGCCGCTGGATTTCGCTTGTGCCCTCGCCAATAGTGCAGAGCTTTACATCTCTATAAAATTTTTCGGCAGGATAGTCCTTGATAAACCCGTAACCCCCATGAATTTGCACGCTTTCGTTGGCACACCGCACCGCCACTTCGCTGGCATAGAGTTTGGCCATGGATGACTCCAAAGTGGTCTTTAGCCCGGCGTCTTTCATAGAAGCGGCGCGCAGCGTTAGGAGCCTGGCGGCATCGATTTCCGTTGCCATATCGGCCAGTTTCCACTGGATCGCCTGAAAATCGCTGATGGCCCTGCCGAACTGCTTGCGCTGGCGTGAGTACTTCAACGCGGCCTCATAGGCCCCCTGCGCCATCCCGAGGGATAGAGCAGCAATGGAGATACGGCCGCCATCCAGAACCTGCATAGCATCGATGAATCCATCACCTTCTCTGCCCAACAGATTTTCGTGAGGAATGAGGCAATCTTCAAAAATCAGCTCGGCCGTGTCACTGGCACGCAGGCCCAGCTTGTTTTCTTTCTTGCCCGGTCGGAAACCTTTGGTGTTTTTCTCCACGATGAAAGCGGACAGTCCGTGTGTATGGGCTGCGCGATCCGTGACAGCAACTACCACAAGCACGTCGGCATAATGGCCGTTCGTACAGAACGTCTTTGTTCCGTTTAGAACCCAGCCGCTTCTGGTCTTGGCGGCGTTCATGCGAGCGCTGCCCGCGTCTGATCCGGATGAAGGCTCGGTCAGGCCCCATGCGCCGATGTGCTCCCCTGTGGCTAAGTTGGTGATGTATTTCTTCTTCTGCGCTTCGTTGCCAACGAGAAAAATGTGATTCGAGCACAGAGAAGTATGGGCAGCGACGATAATGCCGACCGAGCCGTCTACGCGCGAGAGTTCCTCGATCGCCGTGACGTACTCTACGTAACCCATCCCCGCGCCGCCGTACTCGGGCGGAAATACTGTGCCTAGCAGCCCAAGCTTGCCGAGCTCCTTGACGGTCGCGAGCGGAAATTCACTGACTTCATCCCATTTCATTACATTGGGAGCGATCTCGCGCTCCGCGAATTCCCGCACGCTTTTTTTTAGTTGCACCTGTTCGTCATTGAGCTGTAAATCCAAATTCCCTCCGGCTTACGGCGTGCTCACATACGGAACAGCGGCGAGCAACTTTTCATTAGAACATAGCGTTGGAACGCGAAGAAACGAGGTGGCCCTTCAGAGCTAATGTCGCGGTGCGCACCTCAGACCCCAACCCAGCGTCCACCAGAATACCGGGAGAAAATAGATGGCGAGCACAATCACTCCGACTAAGATCAGCACAGTCCTCCCCCTGCGAACCGCCTGTTTCTGAGTCTCGATTGCGTGCTGTTGGTTGGCTATTGCTTGCCTGGAATTCTCTATCTGCTGCTTTTGCAGATCGCGGATTTCTTCCAGGAGTTTGATCAAGTGCTCGTCAGCCATAGGTATTCCGAGGCTATATCACTATGAATTGATCTGCAGCGAAAGAGTGCGGAAGGAGTACACCATCGGTGTGCTCTTTTTCAAGTGCCGAAGCATCTGGAAGCTGAAATTACCCTGACTTTTTCTCACCAATTCTGAAAAGCTTCCTTGTCATCCACACTGGAGCAACGAATACATGGTCGGGGTTGGTAAGGAATGCTGGTTTATTGCCTTCAATCAAATGTCCCAGCCATGCCAATGCAAATGCGGCCGGGATGAGCAGCAATCCGATGATCCAATGAAACCAGACGACCACAATCGAAGAGAACCCGACCGGTATGGCGATCATGTGCAGGGCGCGATTAACCGGATGATTGTGGGCACCGTCGTAATGGGAGTAGAGGCCCGTCATTCATTTCTGGAAGAGACGACTTGCGGCCACGAATTATATCGCGCCATGGCCCACGTGAATGAACCTTTCAAAAACCTCATTGGAGAGCAGGCGTCCGCGAGGCGTCAGCCGGACTTCTTCCTTTTCCAGTAAG
The DNA here is from genome assembly GCA_003224905.1 of Acidobacteriota bacterium. Taxonomy (GTDB): domain Bacteria; phylum Acidobacteriota; class Terriglobia; order Terriglobales; family Acidobacteriaceae; genus QIAA01. The sequence continues at coordinate 25,031 of QIAA01000178.1, read as the reverse complement.
AGCATGCCGGCTTGGACCAACTCCGTAATCGTCTCCTGCAGTTCGAGCAAAGCTTCTTGTCCAAACTCCATGTTTACCTCTCGCAGATTCAAGCCTTCAGTCAAGCGCAACCCGAGGAAGAAGGCTTCTTCCAGCGCGGCCTGTTCTGAGACTTCGGTTCGTCTTAGCGGCTGATTCCCTAAATAGCCTTCCAGCGAATCCGCAGTAGAGAAGCGTACGGCTCCGGCAAACCGTCGAGATTCTCTATCCTGCGCGCTTTCGGGATGGTTGAAGCTATCTCTTTCCCAATCGGCCCTTGCCCACCGCGATGCCTGTAACATCGAGTGCGCATCTACGCCGAAACCGAAGTACGGCTGCCGCGTCCAGTACTTCAAGTTGTGGCGCGACTCGAACCCATGGCGAGCAAAGTTGGAGATCTCATATTGCCTAATACTCGCGGACTCAAGCCGATCACTCGCCTGCACGTACAGGTCCGCCGTGAGATCGTCGTCCGGGACAAAATGTGCATGATACTTGGCGCCCCCGGCGATCAGTTCGCGGCCCAAGCGCGAGTCCTCGTCCACCTCTAACATGTAAAGGCTGACGTGTGGCACTCCGAAGGCGATGGCTTCCCGCAGCGACATGTGCCAGCTCTCGTAGGTCTGGTGCGGCAGTCCTGCCATCAGATCGATGTTGATGTTAGAAATTCCAGCGGAACGTAGGTGTGCTATGTCGTTCGCCACTGTCGCGCGCTTGTGCAGGCGGCCTACGGAAGCCGCTTCTGCATCTACAAACGACTGCACGCCCAGGCTCACGCGATTAACACCGTAGGCACATAAAGTCTCAATCGTCTCAGAGGATAACGTGCCCGGGGCACACTCGACCGTGATTTCCGCACCTGGCAGAACCTTGAAATTTTGCGAAATCGTGACAAATAGCTGCTGCAGCTGGGATACATCTAGCATCGTAGGAGTGCCACCGCCCAGATACACGGAATCCACGACCGGATCGAAACGCCCTCCCATCTGTTCGGCAGTCTCGTTGGCGCGTGCGATCGCGGAGCACACGTGGTCCACGTAGCGCTGAAACACGGAACGGGAAAAGACTTCAGACGCAAAGTTGCAATAACTGCATTTTGTCCGGCAGAAAGGAACTGAAACATACAGCCCGAGCGGCATTTGATCCCATTATCCCACGTCGCTGGGGAGTGGTCCGGTGGCAGCTGAGTTAGTTGAAGACCCACGTTCAAGCAACACGAACAGCATACGTTTAGAATGGCTGCCTCACTTTCGTCATGACTCCACGAGTTGTCATCACGGGATTTGGCGTGGTCAGTCCCAATGGCATTGGGAAAGAGGCGTTTTGCCGCGCCATCCTCGCGGGGAAATCCGGGGTGAAGAGGATCGCGCGGTTCGACCCTTCCACGCTGCCGGTCCACATCGCTGGTGAAATCCCCGAATTCGACGAACTGGCCTGGGTTGACCCACGTGAGCGCAAACATGTCTCGCGCGTGGTGCCACTGGCGATTGCGGCTGGAGCGGAAGCCCTGTGCGATGCTGGGGTGGATCTTACTTCACAATCGATGGAGGAGAAGCGGGAGATCGGCGTAATTCTGGGCACAGGTGGCGGAGCACAAGAATTCTCTGAGGAGCAGTACCGGCTCTGGCATAGCGGTCATGTTAAGCAGGTCAGCATCTTCTGTATTCCCAGCGGCACCATGGGAACGATTCCCAGCGAAGTGAGCATGCGGTTTGGTTTCCGCGGCTACAGCCATGTGGTCACCACAGGCTGCACTTCATCCACAGACGCGATCGGTTACGCGCTTGACCATATCAGGGCCGGCGTGCAACCTATGTTTCTAGTAGGCGGCGTAGATTCGGCTATCACACCGGGCATCGTTAAGGGCTATTCACTGTTGCGGGCTCTTACACAGTCCTGGAACAACGCCCCGGAGCGCGCCTCGAGGCCATTTTCCGCCGATCGCGATGGCTTCGTGCTGGCAGAAGGATCCTGGATGTTCGTGCTGGAAGACTACGAACACGCTCGCGCTCGAGGCGCCCGCATCTATGCCGAAGTCGCAGGATATGGTTCCACCTGCGAAGCCTTCCATCGTGTGCGCATGAGCGAATCCCCAGAAGAACCGGCGCGCGCCATAACACTTGCTCTGGAAGATGCCGCCATCAGTCCTGAAGACATTCACTACGTTCACCTGCATGGCACTTCAACTCCACTTAATGACCGCGTGGAGACTCGGGCCCTGAAGCTGGCGCTGGGAGCACGTGCTGAGCGAATTCCCATGTCCTCACTAAAATCCCAGATCGGGCATGCGCAAGGCGCCAGTGGAGCTGCCGGAGTCGCCGCCACTCTCGTAGCGATGGAACATGGCCGCATCGCACCGACTATCAATCTGGAAACACCTGACCCTGAATGTGACCTGGATTATGTGCCGGATGCGGGTCGCAAGGCACAGATCGAGCATGCCATCTGCAACTGCGTGGGGTTCGGTTCGAAAAACTCAGCCCTCGTGCTCCGAGCAGCCGCATAACTGTTTCCTGGTTGCTAACGACGAACGACCCCTCAATTCAGGAAATTCCGCAAGGTTTTTCATCTCAGCCGCTGACCATCCCATCTATTTAAGGTAGTCTTTTGAGGTAGGCATCCATGCACGAAGAAGACGTACTGGGCAAGGCGTACGACAGCCGGCTGATGAGGCGGCTGCTGGCCTACTTGCGTCCGTACAAATGGCAGGTGGCGATTGCGCTGGGCTCGATCGTAATCAAGTCAGGCGCCGACGTCCTTGGCCCCTATCTCACCAAGATTGCCGTAGACCGCTATTTAGTCAGGGTGCCGGGCCTGCGCTCACCTTTTGACCGGTTCCTCAGCGATCAGCCGCTGGTCGGCATTGCCGAGGTTGCCGCGCTCTATGTGGGCTTGCTGACCTTCAGTTTCCTGCTGGAGTTCCTGCAGACCTACTTCATGCAGTGGACCGGGCAGAAGGTGATGTTCGATCTGCGCAGCCAGATCTTCCGACACCTGCAGCGCATGCACATTGGTTTTTACGACAAAAATCCAGTTGGACGCTTGGTGACTCGCGTTACCACCGATGTGGACGCACTGAACGAGATGTTCACAGCCGGTGTGGTCTCTATCTTCGAAGATGTATTCGTGCTGGCCGGCATTGTGGCCATCATGCTGCACATGGACTGGAGGCTGGCACTGATCACGTTCTCCGTGCTGCCTCTGATTGGGATCGCCACGAAAATCTTCCGCGACAAAGTTCGTGATTCTTACCGGCGCATTCGGGTTGCGATTGCCCGCATCAATGCGTACCTGCAGGAGCACGTCAGCGGCATGGTCGTGCTGCAGCTCTTTAATCGCGAGAAGCGGGCCTTCAATAAGTTTTCTGAAGTGAATGCCGTGCACATGGACGCTTTCAAAGACGCCATCATGGCGCACGCTGTCTATTATCCGGTGGTGGAAGTCCTGTCGGCAGCGGCCATCGCCTGTGTGATCTGGTTCGGCGGCAATGACGTGATCCGCGGCACCGCGACTTTGGGCGTGCTGGTCGCTTTCATACAATATGCTCAGCGATTTTTCCGCCCTATCCAGGACCTGAGTGAGAAATACAACATCCTGCAATCCGCCATGGCGGCCAGCGAGCGGGTGTTCAAGCTGCTGGATACTCCGGTTGAGATAACCTCGCCGGCCGTGACTAAAAAACCGCAGGGTCCCGGCCGGATCGAATTCGATCATGTTTGGTTTGCCTATCGCACGATTTCCACAGAAGGAGATGGCAAACCCCGTGTAGGGACGGGCGCCTCGCAAGCCCACCCTGAGCAAAGTCGAAGGGTCCAGGTCGAGCGAAGCTCGACAGCCTCGGCACGAGCCTCCCAGCCTGATTGGGTGCTCCGCGATGTGAGCTTCGCCATCGACCCGGGCGAGACGGTCGCCATCGTGGGTCACACTGGCGCAGGAAAGACAACGATCATCTCCCTGCTAATGCGCTTCTACGACGTTCAGAAGGGCGCAATCCGGATTGATGGTGTGGATATTAAAGAGATGGAGCTCAACGAGCTGCGCCGCAGGTTCGGCGTAGTGCTGCAGGATCCGTTTCTATTCACCGGCACGGTCGAGGGCAACATTCGTCTGGGCACGCGATCGATCGCCGATGAAGACGTGGAGAAAGCCGCCGAAGACGTGAACCTCGCCGACTTTATTCGCAGCTTGCCGGGAGGTTTCAAAGAAGAAGTCCGCGAGCGCGGCAGCACACTCTCAACCGGCCAGAAGCAGCTGATTTCCTTCGCCCGCGCTCTCGCCCACAATCCGAAAATTCTGATTCTCGACGAGGCTACCTCAAGCGTGGATACAGAAACCGAATTTCGCGTTCGCGACGCGCTCAGCCGCATGGTGCAGGGGCGTACGTCGGTGATCATCGCGCACCGCCTTTCAACGGTGCAACGTGCCGACAAAATCATCGTGATGCACAAAGGCCAGGTGCGGGAGATGGGAACCCACCAGCAACTGCTCGCCAATCGCGGCATTTACTACAAGCTCTACCAGCTGCAGTATAAGGACCAGGAAATCGGCGCGGAGAGGGCGCAGTCGAACGCCAACCGTATCGAAGCGCCCGAGGTGACAGCCAGCGCAGACGACTAAAAGCCGGCGCGCGATATCTGCAAGCCATTTGTAGTTGCCATCCTTTCTACATTCGAAATTCTTCTTCACAATTAGAATGTTGCCGAATGCAAATCCTTATCTCCGCGGGCGAAGCTTCCGGCGAAATGTACGGCGCGCAGCTCATAGAGGCCCTACAGCGCACCGCTGCTCGCGAGGGAACTCTCGATTGTGGGGCCGACTCCCGAACTCCGCTTGAGTTCGCGGGCGAGGGCGCCCGCGCCACACATTCTGTGGAGTTCTTCGGGGTCGGAGGTCAACGCATGCGCGCCGCGGGATGCGACACCATCATCGATGCGGAAGATCTGTCGGTCGTCGGCATCACCGAAATCCTGGCGCACCTGCCAAAAATCTGGGGCTTGTTTCACAAGCTGATTGCCGAAGCCGACCAGCACAAACCCGACCTTGCCATCGTCATTGACTCTCCGGCATTCAATTGGCGAGTAGCGCGGGCAATGCACAAACGCGGCGTTCCAGTCGTGTATTACGTTGCGCCGCAATTCTGGGCATGGCGGCAGGGACGAGTCCGTCTCCTGCGCAAGTACGTCGACAAAGCTCTGGTTATTTTTCCCTTCGAGGAGCAATTCTTTCGCGATCACGGGATCGACGCGACTTTTGTTGGCCATCCCCTTGCCGACCTCCCGCGTCCTGCGATCGAGCGCGAGGAATACTCAAAACAACACCAGCTTGATCCGGAAAAGCACTGGATCACTCTGATGCCCGGCAGCCGCCAGAAAGAAGTTCGAATGAACCTGCCCGCTATGCTCGCGGCTGCATCGCAGTTCGGTCGCTCCTACGAGTTCGTTCTGCCGATCGCAGCCACGCTGGACCCAGAATTTTTGAGGTCCTTGATCGGGACCCAAACCGTTACCCTCGTCCCCGAAGCCCTGCCTGCCCTCTATCACTCCCGTGCCGGGATCATTGCAAGCGGGACTGCCACCGTCGAAGCGGCAATTATGGGTACTCCCTTCATCATGGTCTACCGCATCTCGGCCCTGACTTACGTTCTGGGCAAGCCACGCGTCAAGGTGCCGCATTTCGCCATGGTAAACCTAATCGCCGGCAAGGAAGTCGTGCCCGAACTGGTCCAGCAGAACTTCACGGCCAAGAATGTTGTGGAAAGGCTTCAAGAAATTCTTCCCGACGGCGACACGCGCGACCGGATGATCGAAAACCTGGCCCAAGTAAAAGCCGGCCTTCGCGGCAGTCATCGAGACGGACTATATCCCGCCGAACGAGCTGCTGCTGCCGTACTTGAGCTGTACTGCAGCAAAGCTGGACATTCCACTTCTTGACGTCTCTTCGGTTTAGATTGCCCGCTCTGGATCAGGACTTGCGAGCATTGCTGAACACAAGCTTTAGCCCGTCTGCATGCAGGATTCGCTGAATCTGATTGCGGGCGTGAACCGCCCACGGACCAGTCGTGTCCAGCTTGATGTACGCCCGCCAGTGCTTAAGGGCCTTGCGTGGCTCTTTGACTTTCTCATAGGCCAGCGCAACGTTGTAGTGCGCGTCGGCGTATGTGGGCGCGAGTTGGAGTGCCGTATTGTATGCCTGAATGGCGTCGACCACGCGGCCAGTTTCATCGAGCACATTACCGAGATCAAAATAGGCCAGCGCATAGCGTCGATCGATCTCGACGGCGCGACGGTAATGCTTCTCAGCCGCAACGTAGTCCTGGCGGTTGTAGTAAAGCGTCCCCACATTTATGTGGGCAGCGGCATGGTTTGGGTCGAGCTCCAGCACGCGCTGGTAAGTGGCAATGGCCTGAGCGTGGTTATTTGGGTCTTCCTCCAACGCAATCCCGCGAGAAAAGAGCTCGGCGACGTCAGCGGTCTCAGGTTGGGGCTTGACGACCACCGGTCCAGGCGTGCTAGCCAGCACGCGCTCACGTATGGAGAAATCAAACATGAACTGCCCAGCGATCGGCTCCACAACCTTGCCCTGATGTCGAAACGCGATGCGATGTCCGGTAATGAACGCGCCCGCTTCGAGCAGCGGATTCTCCATTCCGGCCACCTGCTTCTGCATGGCTTCGAGCGACTGCCGAATCACAGCGGGACGTACCTTGCGCGCGCACAAGTCGCGAACCTTTTTGATTTGCAGTAGATCGAAAAAGGAGTAGTTCTCCGACGCGGCAACCAGTCCGGCTTTTTCCCAACCCGCCAACTGACGCGCCGTGAGCCGCAAGATGCGAAGTAGATCCGCTCGACTGTATCGGTACACGGATATAGGAACTCTGCGCGTATTATGCGTAGCTCTTTTCGCAGTAGCAATAGGAAACTAGTGCTAAGGGGAATCTTTTTCAGCAACTTGCAGCGGTGACAGTGCAAATCTCTGTGGAAGGCGTTAGAAAAATTCGTGCATATCCGTGGCCGCTGCCGAAGCTCCGGGGAACTTGCTGATACTGAGCGATGTGAGGATCAATCGCAGCGTGCTCTGATGCTGAAACAGAGTCGACGACTGAAAGCCCTTTTTTGCTTTCGGACTGACGATCACCGCAGGAACGTGCCCGCCGCCGTGGCTGACATCGTTCATTTCTGATTCGTCGAATACGACGATCAGCAATCCATCTCCCTGGAAGGCAGAACTGGAGAGCAGAGGGTCTATGTTCTTTTTGAGCCAATCATCGGCTTGGGCCAGGGAACCGTCGTGCGCGTCATTGAGCGCGTTGGGCACAATGAAGGAGAAATTCGGCAGCGCCCCGGATGCGAGATCTGCTAAGAATTCAGTGAACGGAACTAAATTATCGGCCTGGCCCGTGCCCACCACATCGCTGAGATAACTAAAGGGATTGTGATGCTTCAGATAGGGGTAAGAGTCGGGCCCTGTGTATCCCTTGGACGGCAGACTGTCCGCGTAAGACTTCCAGCTCTTTCCAGCGTTCACTAGTTCGCGAACGATATTGTCATCGGAGATGGTTCCGGAAAATGCATCATCAAGGCTTTCCATTTTTCCCGTGGTAAGCATGAAGTAATTGCCAATCGAAGGGTGAGCGTTGGCATAGTACTGCGTTGCCAACCCGAACTGCGAGGCCAAGCTGTTCAGATATGGCATGTCGGAATTGCCAATGACCTCCGAGTAGCTGTGATTCTCTTCTACGACGAGAAACACATGCCCGAAGAGCGGCTGGCTAGGAGTGTTTGGGTTGCTGGAAGTGCCGATGCCGCCACCACCACATCCGACGGCGAGTAGAAGAGCGCATACTGTTCCGACAGCGTAGCTAGTACGCAACATATAGCAACAGGTTGGATGTCAGGAAGGGAGAGGAGTTTGTTCCGCCGTTGCCCCCGAGTTATGTCATCAGAATCTACGCATCGCGGGACCGGTTCAGGCGTTCCAAGTGGTGGTTCTGGGATACTCGCCAAGAAGTCGCGCACCTGCTCCCGCTTGGTTCTCATCGCTTGTTGACCGCCCCGCTGCACCAATACACACGGGACCAATTATCGCTGTTCGTGCCAACTCTGCAGGTTCGCGAGGCGGTGCATTCCCGTGCGTCGCATCGCAAACAGGATTCCCCAGACAATTGTGACGGCAAGAAAAACCAAGGCCACCATGGTCGCCAAAAACCACGGCAACCCAGGCCAGACCGTCTCAATCGTGCCTCCGTATTCCAGTTCAATGCTTGTGGCCTTCGAGATCGCAAGCACTACCGCCGCAAGAATTACCGACATCAGAAAAACTGTGGAACGCGGAAAGCGAAGCTCTGGACGCATATCGATCCTCCCGAATGGAATGCAGTCGTAGGAGCCAACAAGGGTGCGAATCTGCTCGCGCAACGCGCCAGAGAGCAGACCTGACAGCTCGCGAACGCAAAATGCGAGTCGCCTGGCGAGGCCCTCGGTTGTTGTGGCCTCTTCACTCTGGCAGAACACAAGCTCATCTCTCTGGCAAACTCGTGCCGATAAGCAGCTGGATATAGGAAGAGTAGCCAACGGTACAGATTGACCATTGATCAGGCCTCGCGGCGCGCCACACGCGCCGTAGCCAACTTCGCCAGATGCCTCATGCGTTGCACTTCCAATTGCAGGTTTCTGAGCCCCTGTGATGTGAGCCGATAGGCTCGTCGATCGCGTGGGCTTTCATCCTCCGTGAATCGCTCGATCCAACCTTGGTCGAGCAAGCGCCGCAACGCACCATAAAGAGTGCCAGTGCTGAGCATCACGCGGCCCCTGCTCATCCATTCCACATCTTTCAGAATGGTAGATGACGCCACCGGAACGGTAATGTGCCAGTTCAGCGCGCGGAAATGGCTTGGCACAGTGTACGTTCCGCGAAATGGGCATGCTTCGAGGGGAGGTGAGGAAGGGAGCACTGCCTTCCCTGGCATCCCCGAGACCCCCAGTTGCGAGCAGCGACGGCCTTGGGGCTCTCCTGCCCGCATCAGTCTTGAGGGCAAGGCTCGCAAAACATGCGTATGCAAGCCTCTCCAAACGCATGGTAACTAGGTAACATTTCTAATGTGGTAATGACATGTCCGTGTTTTCTGCTTGACGCTCAGCCTCTCTCACGGCACACTCTGGGGAACGGGTACCCCGCCCGGACCTCGCGTTGGAGCCGTTTACATGCAGAGCCTTGGCGTTCCTTTAATGGCGCAGTTGTGCCTTGTGTTTGGGGTGGCCGGCCTGTTCTGGCCGGAGAAGTTTGTTGCGGTTTTCGACGTGCTGATGTTCCCTTGGCCGGCTAGTCACCGCACGATTCGCGCCAACAGCATTGCCTCCATCATTCTGTCGTTGCTGCTGTTCGTGAGTATGCTGGCGCGCGTTCACTGAGCCGGCTCTTACTTGCCCTTGAAATATTGCACTGCACGCTCATGCGCCTCCGCGGCTCTTCGAGTGGTGAATGTCCCAAGGTTGCGACGCTTGCCAGTCTTTGCATTCTTCTTACGCGAATAGAGCCGGTATTTTCCCGACTGCAGCTTGCGAATCATAAATCCTCGTGATAGTTTCAGCGACTTAGATACAATGTTCGTGTGTCGTCGGCGTATAAATTCCAGTATCTTTCGCGCCTAAAGGTACTTTCCCAGGGCTTTACTTAGATTTCTGTATTGCTTGTCGGGCTTTCTCCATCTCTACTGAAGGTTTTAAGAAAGATAGGAGGTACGCCAATGAAGATCGTGGCCCTCGTCGTCCTGTTGTCACTTTCCCTCGCTGCGCAGCAACCCCCCGTGCAGCCTGGTTCTCTTCCCAATGCTACTAATTCAACCCAGAACGCTCCCCTTAGCCAGCGCGGCGTCGAGCGAATCACAGAAGAAGTACGTCATCGACTGGTTTTACTCCCGTATTACGGAGTATTCGATAATCTCGCGTTCAAAGTCGCTCCCGATGGCACCGTCACACTGCTCGGGCAGGTATCGCGACCTACCTTGAAATCGGATGCCGAGCGCACGGTAAAGGGAATCGAAGGCGTGGAACGAGTAGACAATCAGATTGAGGTCCTGCCCACGTCACCCATGGATGACCAGATTCGTCGCGCCACGTACCGCGCAATCTATGGGAACGATGTCCTGAGCCAGTACGCGCTGCGAGCCGTACCGCCGATCCATATCATCGTCAAGAATGGACATGTGACACTCGAGGGAGTCGTTGCCCGACAAATGGACAAGCAGGTTGCGGAGATGCAGGCCAAGAGCGTGCCCAATGTGTTTTCGGTTACGAATAACCTGAGAGTAGAAGAAGAGGGAAAGTAAGGCGTTCTTGGCTTAGCGTAAAACAACGGTGTGAGGCCCGGCTCCAGCGGGTTCAATCAGAGTAGTGATAAATGCAAAGCCGCTGGAGCTAAGGCAATCCGATTCTGCTCAACGGCACGGCTGCTCCCCGTGCTTGGCCCTACACGCCCCGAATCATTGGCTGCTTTGCGACGCCGGCTTGTACGCAGGCGGATTCGCCGTTCCATTGCCGGTTCCAACCACATTTCCGATGACATCTCCGGAGACAATCATTTCCACGCGGCGGTTTAGCTTTCGGCCGGCCGAGGTTTTATTATCCGCGATAGGATTGGCCTTGCCCAGACCGCGCGCGCTTATGTTGTCAAGCGGCACATTGGCATCGATCAAATAGTCGCGAACACTGGCGGCGCGCTTTTCCGACAACTTCTGGTTGAACTCGTCACTGCCGAGGATGTCCGTGTAGCCCTCAATCTGCAGTTTCAGGTCGGGATACGCCAGGATTATGCCCGAGATTCTGGCCAGCCGCTCCCGAGCCGCAGGTTTCAAGGTGTACTGCCCGCTATCGAAGAGCACGTCAGGCATGCTGACGACCAAACCACGGTCTGTGTCCTTGGTTTCCAGCACCTGGTTGAGTTGCTTGAGCAGGCGGGCGCGCATTTCCTCTTTCTGACGAATTGCTTCTTCTGCCGCCGAACGCTGTTTTTCCGCTTCGGCCTGGGCCTTCTGCTGGTCCTCCAGCGCTGCTGCACGGGCTGCGTCCGCCCGTGCCTGAGCGACTTCCGCCTCCAGTCGCGCCTTCTCAGCCTGCTCACGCTTGCGCACATCTTCTTCGGATTGCGCTCTGGCTGAGGCTTCGGCTTCCGCCGCGGCTTTGGCATCCGCTTCGGCTTTGGCGCGGCGCTCTTCGGTCGCGCGCTTTTCCGCTGCGATTCTCTCCTGTTCTTTCTTTTCCAGGGTCAGGATGCGTGCGTCTTCAGCCATTTGTGTCGCGCCACGCGCCGCGGTGCCGATGGGAGTTCGGCCTTGCTTGCGCTTGAGGTAGTCCTCCGCGCGATCCAGGAATTCCTGAGATTTCTTCAAGCTATCGGCTGCGTAGTCCGCTGCACCAGCAGCCTTGGCGATCGCGACAGCGTTGCGTGCTTCCAGCAAATCCAGAGGAGTAGTCGCCGCAGAACTCGTTGAGGGGAGTTGTGCCGCAGGGACATCGATTGTGTACTGTCCCCCTTCGAGCATTTCGAATCGGGCGTCAATGGATTCTTCGAATCCTTTCGTTTCCTGGCGGACGATGTTCTCTACGACCACAAGATTGCTGGGTCGAGTCACCGCGAAATAGGGCTCCGCGGTGATTACCAAACCGAAGGCCTGCAGATCGGTGGTTACATCCAGGCTGTTCTTGCCATCGCTGTTCGGAACCACCTCGCCCAGGTTGACTGAGCGCCCTTCCGGCGTCACGGCCCAGAGCACGTAGGTGAGATATTGCGCGCCAAATTTTCCAGCCGGCCCCAACCGCGCGACGTCAATGCCAATCTCCAGCCGTCCCGCTTTGCTATCGACCTTGGCTTTGCCGGTCGCTTGCGGCATCAGGCTTGTACCCTTGAGATCAACCATGGTCGAGCCGCCGCGGTGGCGGTAATTTACGGCCTTGGTGGTGCGAGCAACCACGTTTACGCGGAATACCGGTGTCTGGTCCATCGGCTCGATAGGGGTGGTATCTTGCCGGGCCAAAACCAGGCTGCCGAGCAGCAGAGCACAAAGAGCAGTTCCGTAAATTTTCATATCTCAGGGATCCCTTATTGGTGAATTTCGGACGGCGGCGCAGCAACTTCTATTTTGTGTTGGTCTGATGCTGCCACAGGTCAGTCTCCCTGGAAAAGTGTCTGGTCAACTACCTGGTGGAGCATGGGTGGAAGTGGTTCACCGAGGCGCCGTTTCAGGCATCTTCATGCACCCGAAAACCACTGTCCACGGCTGAGTTGCGGCTTCGGACACGAAGGTAACCCATTACGGTTACATATAAAGTGCACGGAGTTGCGGTATCCCCCCGAGGCCAAATTGTGCTTACCGGGCCTAAGTTCCCTTTTTGGAAAGTTTTGCAGAGGTTACCCCCATTGGCGTACAAGCTGCATCTCATAGCTGCGCTTAGAGCACAGATCGGGGTGTTAGTTGCTGAATCTCACGATTGATGGACTGTCAGAGAAGCCAAAGCACTCTATGCTTCCTGTTCTCGTCCTGCTTTTCCTAGTCTCGTATGGACTTATGACCATGCTGATCGTGGAACAAGGACGAACCATCGATTCGCAGCGTACCCTGATTCACCAGTTGCTCGGCGACAGCTTCCAGTTGAGCGCGCTGCGCGGGAAAGCAATACAGAAAGAACACGCAACCGCACAGGTTCAGTCGAAAGATAAAGCTCAGATGCAAACTCCGTCGCCCCAGGTAAAACCGCGAGACTTCCAGGCGCAAACTCCCTCAGCCCAGGTCACACCACAAGCTAACGCCGGGAATGTTCGGGGTGCAGGAAAAATTCGGAGACCAGCGCCCCGGAAACCGCCACGTTACACGTCAGACGAGGCGGATATCCGGCGAACGCTGAACTCCATATAAATCCCAGGAGCCAGGGTCCAACCCATGAAAGCTCTGGCAGCTTTGCTACTATCGTTGTCCTTGCCGAATTCGCAGTCACTCCCACTGCTACGCAAGCCGGTGCAGCGCACAGTTGTTTCGCCCGCCCGCAAAGGTGGCCGCTGGTATCTTGCCGATAATGGCCACGCGGTCTACTGCTACGGACCGGTGAAGCTGCTACCCCAGCCCGAGGGCGGATTCCTACGGGTGGCTACGTTCTGCCGGGGGGAGAATCCTATTGTTCCGCTGAGGGACTGAGGAATAGCTCAGTTCTTTGCTGGCGGTTTGGAGTAGACGCCGGTCAATACGATACTAGGCTGCCTTCTTCTGTGTTGCTCTCCATCTCGCCCAACGTTCACGTTGAGCCTTGCGAATGTTCGCCAGAGCTTTGGCGCTGAGCTTAGTCCTACGCCCAGCACGTCTCGTATGATTCCCCGTTGACCGCGATCCGGATAGTGCGCTGATGGCTGCATCTAACCCTTTTAACTGCCTTGCTACGCGCTCCCTTTCAACCTTCAACTGGATCAAAATGTTCGGCATGGTTTCCCCTCGGCTGTGGATTGTATCAGAGCACCTACAGGTCGCAGGCAGCCCTTCTCCACGCGCGATCGATATTCTTTAGCCAATCCCGCCAACCAAGCTATGAGTACGTAGCGCATCTGTAATCCTCTTCTTGCCAATACCAATGGTAGGCGCGGCAGGACTCGAACCTGCAACCCTCGGATTAGAAATCCGATGCTCTATCCGCTTGAGCTACGCGCCCATAAATCCATTCTATTTAGCTGGGGAAGCACGTCAACCGCACGGCAACAGTCAGGTTGGCAGTGGCTCGAGATTTGTATCGCAAGAAGGCATCGCTTACCTACTGAAGCTGAGCGGGAACTGGAAAGGCGTGCCAGAGTTGAAGGCCAACTCTTTCAATAGGGTGACACTTCCGCAATCGTTGCCCAAGTTGGTCCCGCGCGCTCTGGTGGGACGTTAGGCGGCTCCAGCATTCCTTCCGAGTTTCAGTATGCGGATTATGGGGTTTCGTGTGGCGTTGCGATATTTGATCGCTCTCAATCGTGTTTCCGCGCCGTTCCCACCAACCAGCGGAAAAACATATTGACTAAGCTCAACACAATGGCTCCCCAAAATGCCGCGCCGAAACTATCGACGTGGAAACCAGGCACGATGGCAGAAGCCAACTCGATCATGGCGGCATTGATGACAAACCAAAAAATTCCGAGAGTTATCAGCGTTAGGGGAAAGGTGACGATCTTGAGAAATGCCCCTATTGTGGCATTCACGAAGCCAATCACCAGCGCGGCAATCAATGCGGCGAAGGGGCCTTGGACATGAAATCCCGTAACCAATCTGGCTACGACCCAGACCGCCAATGCACTCAAAACCCAGTTCAAGAGCAGTCTCATGCTGTCTGTGCAATGCAGACGCAGACTATAAACGTGCTCTCGGAACTGCGCAACTGCTCCCGAGCTTAGAGGGGCAGCACTCTCTGGCACGGCTTGTACAGCAAGGCCTAGAACCCGTACGAAATGCCAAGCGCAAATTGATGTCTGGCCTGCAGGTTCACCCCGGGAAAGACAGTTCCGGCAGCCTGCGCCACGCCAAGATCAATGGTGAGCTTCGGAGTTTCCACGTTCCAGTTGTGAAGCGGTAACGCTCCGGCAGGTACGATGCGAACGGCGTAGGTAATCGTAGTCGGAACCACTGGGCCCGGTAGATTCTCGACGCTTCGCGGCTGCTGCATGAACTCTGATCCCAGCAAGATGGTACTTCTCGCAGGTCCCTTGAGGGCGAATGCCGCCGCCCCGAAAAAACGTCCCTGATATGCTGGCGCGTTTCCTACCAGTCCCAATAAGGACGCGTTAGTCGCTTTGAAACCGAGGTTGAATACGAGCGGAAGGTGACGAATGTTGGTAATCGTTTTGGTTGCGACAGCGTAAAAGTCGGCATTGCTCGTGTCCTGGTTGGTAAGGACTCCACCGACATTGTGAACCTGAGTGCGTGCCACAAATCCGACGGATAGGGCCGGAACCCACGCTCTTCTCTCCCGCAGCAGATTGACCTTCCCATGAAATATGTTGAAACCGTCTCCCCACAGACTACTTAGAACCGGGGTACTGCCATCCTGATGAACGTTGCGAGTGAAACCGAATTCGATTCGGTTGAATGCGCCTACGGTGATCGACGCCTGGTGAAATCCTCCCAGAACGTCTCCTGCATCGAGGTAATGATAAGCAACGATCGGCCTGCCTAGACCTCTGTCACTCGAAGGGGCCGAATACGCCAGTGGAGTAATGAAAACGCCAGTCTGCCCTTCCCAATTCAGGCTCTGAGCAGTAGCAATACTACTCCCCACTATCACCGTGATCACGACTAAAAGCAACGCTGCGCTTCGGCGATTCTTTGTGAAAAGCAAAATTTCAACTGAACCAGTTTCCTGAAATTGCATATGTTCTCTCTCTTAGGTTTAAGAATTGCCCTTCCTTCGGAAGCAAACCGGCAGCCCTGAATCAGCGAAAGCTGCTCTTGCCGGTGCTCGGGTTCTTGCTTTCGGCTAGCGATTCGCCCAACCGCCAGAGCTTGATGGTGCCATCCTCGCTGCCGGACGCTAAGCGCTTTCCTGAGGTATCAAATGCGATGGTATAAACGTGGTGATTGTTTGCAGACAAGGTCTGAAGCTCCTGTCCGTTCGCCGCATTCCAGATCTTGACTGTGTTATCCCAACTTCCAGATGCGAGCCAGCGTCCGTCAGCGCTGAAGGCAAGGCTGGTCACAATATTGCGGTGCCCGGACAACATGCGAATCTCGTGACCTGTAGAAACGTCCCAAAGTCTTACGGTCTTATCTGCGCCAGCGGAAGCCAGCCAGCGGCCGTCCGGGCTGAAAACAACTGCGTAGATCTGTTTCTTGTGACCGCTTAGCCGCTGGATTTCTCTGCCTGTGGTCACGTCCCAAATAGCGATTGTCTTCTCATCAAGTCCCGAGGCGATCCGACGTCCATCAGGACTAAAGGCGGTGTAGATCACGGGCCTGCGCGAGCCCACGAAATCCCGTACTGTTGCGCCGGTCTGCACGTCCCACACGCGAACGATCTTGTCGTCGAGTCCGGAAGCCAGCCAGCGGCCATCAGGGCTGAAGGCGATCGAATAAACCCAGCTGCTTCCCAAAATACCCGGCGCCTTGCCTTCAAGCCTGCGGACCGCGCGACCAGTCGTGTCATCCCACAAGATCACTGTGTTGGATGAATTCTCCGTTGCCAGCCAGTGTCCGTCGCGGCTGAAGGCGATTGCCTGTACTTCCTTTGCGTCTCTTACGATAGTGCTCAACTCCGCCCCAGTCGCCGCGTTCCAACGTTTGACGGTCTGGTCCCAACTTGCTGACACCAACTGTTGCCCGTCACGACTGAACCCGACACCTGTCACCCAACTCGAGTGACCCTTGACGGTACGGTCCAACTCGAAGTCCGGTTGAACTAATTTGACCGGCGGAGGCAGGGCCGGAGTAAGAACAAGACTCGGAGCCAGGGATGCTGAAGGCAGTGGCATTTGAAATGGCTCAAGTTTTGCGATGAGGGCGGACGTTCGTCCCACTTCAACATCTACTCCTTGCTCATAGTCCCGATACCCCGCGACGGTTATTCGTACCCGATGTTGACCGGGAGCAGCACTCGAAATAATTGCCTGACCAGCCGAATTCGTCGACGTCGCCAGGCGATCATCGATGAAGACTTGTGCTCCTGCCGGAGCTTGCTCAATAACAAGCGCAGGCATCGGAGCAGTATTCGTCTGGTTTGGAACAGGTTTGGGAGTCAGGCTAAAGGCAAGCCTTCTCTCTTGACCATTGATCTGATCTGGCAATCCTGAACTCGCAGCGCTGCCTGGTTGTCCTGGTTGAGAAACGGCAAGGCCTTGCGGCTGCCTGGAAGCTGGCGTTGCCGAAGGGGCCGGGGTACTGGAAGACTGACGATTTGCAGGACTCTGGGATTGGATCTGCTTCTGCACAGACGTCGCTGCTCTTCGGAAAGGCCATTTCGAGCCGCGGGTCCCAACCCAGACCAACACAAGAGCCACACAGAGCAGGACTGCTGCTGCTACGAGCCACATCCGAATGCCGGCCCTTGCTTGGTTCTCAACCGGTGTGGCTACGATGGGCGCCGGTCTATCTTTAGCTTCAGCTTCGGCAGGCGCGGCGGCAGCAGTCGCACCGCCCCACGGAACCACTACAGCCGATATTGAACCAGCAGTGTGTTCTTGTACCAGCGCAGGCTCTTCCAATGCGACCATAGAAGAGTCGGCTGGCGTGCCTTCCTCCTCCACCGCCTCTGGATGCGTGATCGCCGCCACTGATTCCGCCATCCGCTGCAAGGCTGCGATGTCGGTCTCATCGAAGGCGAATGAGCGAGAGGAAAACACCAACACCGCGCCGAGCACCACGCCTTCCTTAACGATCGGAACAGCGATCGCAGAACGCAAGTGCAGAGTCTTGGCTATGGAAGCGCGTATTCGAGGGTCGTTCTCAGCATCCTCACACAGCACAACTTGACCCGTTTCATAGCATTCACGGGTGAGTCCAGAGTCGGCGGGCAATCGCGAGCCAATTGCCGGCGCCAGGCCTGTGCTGGCCTGGCAGGTCACGCCTTCGGCATCTGAAAGCGCGATTGCGACCCCCTCCGCTCTCATGAGCAAACAGACCTGTTCAGCCAAGCCGTTTAGAATCGCCGAGAGACGCTGGTTGCCCTGGCCCCCAGTTTCAGCCTCGAGTTCCAACAGTTTCCAATTCAGGTTTGCTTTCATGGAGCACTCCGTCTTCCACGGCGGCGTGTGGCACTGGCTGCTGCTGTTCTTGGTGAAGTGCTGCATACCGACGCCATCTTCCTTCGGAAGAGAAAGGGGAATGCCGCATTACATCGCCTGGCGGGTTTCATGGCGTACGACGATTGTCTGGTCTGTCTGGTGGACTACCTCGCGGCTGATCCCGCTACGGAAGTTCGTTTACGACCTGAGAGCTTCTTTCTTCCGCCTTTATCGATTCGACTCTCGCCGGCTCTGGTCTCTTTTTCTCAGGGGTGGGATTCACCACATGAACATTGACGGTTTCCTCGATTTCGCTCATGAGCGTTCGCAGGGTCTCGTCGCCAGTGTCTAGGACTCTACGCAGCTCAGCGCTGGCTCGGATTGCCTCTTCGTAGGCTTCGCGGGCCTTGCTGAAGAGCGGAATGTGCTCGAGAAACGCCGAGGCGTTCCTGGTGAACTCGTCTACTGCTTCGGTGTATCGGGCCATGGTTGCTCGCGTCGGCTGGTTGCCTACCACGTCCTCCTCCTTCTTCCACAACATGCTTTTCTCCTTGAACCCATTTTCCCCATGGCGCGTCCGGAGACGATAGAGGTGAATTGAGGTGAATTATGGACTTGCGGGCCAAAACGGTCAAGCTCAGCACGAAGCTTTTTGTACGTTCCTTCCTTTTGCGTCTGAAGTACGGAACAAAAAAATCTGGTTGGCGATTATCGGTTGCTCGTGCTACATTCTTTCCGCCTCAATTGTCCGCCGCTGCTCAGCAGTCCCAGCCAGCAGCAAGCTGACTCAAGGACAAGCACATGTACAATCCCCGCTAGTCCGTTGTCCTTCGATTGCTGAGCCAATCGGTTTCACCACTCTTCACATTCAGCACGCGTTTACGTTTCGGAATCGCATCCGACACGGCGGTCTTCTTATGACTACGTCAGCTACGGCCACAGCACCGCAAAACTTCTGGGCTTCCATTTGGGAAGCCATTCAGGGGTCTCACCAGGACTTCACCACCGGCAATCTCAACCGCGCCATTCTGCTGCTCGCAATTCCCATGGTACTGGAAATGGTGCTGGAGTCGCTATTTGCGGTGGTCGACGTGTTCTGGGTTGGACGTCTTGGAGCAGATGCCGTCGCCACCGTGGGACTTACCGAATCTCTGCTCACTCTGGTGTTCGCTGTGGCAATGGGATTGAGCCTTTCCACCACTGCGATGGTCGCGCGCCGCATCGGTGAAAAAGATTCGGAGGGAGCAGCAGTTGCCGCCGTACAGGCGGTGGCTCTGGGGATCGTAATTTCGCTGTTGATGGGAGTGCCTTGCTTGTTCTTCGCACCGCGCCTGCTGCGCGCCATGGGCGCATCGCCTCAGATCCTAGCGGTCGGCGGCAACTATGCCCGCGTGATGCTGGGTACCAGCGGGGTGATACTCCTACTCTTTCTCAACAATGCCATTTTTCGTGGCGCGGGCGACGCCGCCATAGCGATGCGACTGCTGTGGGTATCGAACATCATTAATCTGATTCTTGATCCCTGCCTGATTTTCGGACTAGGCCCGTTCCCGAAACTCGGTGTCACGGGCGCGGCGGTCTCTACATTGACGGGGCGAAGCATCGGAGTTGGTTACCAGATCTGTCGTCTGTTGCAAGGGACCGAGCGCATCCGCATCCTTCGATCCCAGATTCGGCTGAACTTCGCCATACTTCTGCGATTAATGCGTATTTCGCTGACCGGAATCATGCAGTTCGCCATCGCACATACGAGTTGGATCGCGCTAGTGCGCATTGTCAGCACTTTCGGCGCAGCCGCACTGGCCGGCTACACCATAGGCATTCGCATTATTATTTTTGTGATCTTGCCCTCCTGGGGACTGAGCAACGCCGCCGCTACTTTGGTTGGTCAAAACCTGGGAGCAAGGCAGCCGGAGCGAGCCGCCAGTTCGGTCTGGCGCACAGGTTTTTACAATATGCTGTTTCTCGGCGGCGTGGGAGTCTTCTTCATCTTCTTTGCTGAGCCGATGGCGCGTCTCTTTACGCACGATCCTGTAGTTGTGCCGCTGGCAGCTTCGTGCCTGCGCATTCTGAGCTACGGGAACATTGGATATGCCTACGGCATGGTGATGCTGCAGGCTTTCAACGGCGCGGGCGATACGGTTACGCCCACGCTGGTAAACCTGTTCGGCTTCTGGTTCCTTGAGATCCCCCTCGCTTACGGACTAGCTATTTGGGGACGAATGCACTCGGATGGAGTTTACTTCTCTATCGTGGTTGCGGAAGCCGCCATTGCCCTGGCCGGCGTTCTGCTCTTCCGCCGCGGCCGTTGGAAGTTGCAGCGGATCTAGAAGAGCGGAGACGAGACCGGAGCTCAGCGTTAGAATATCGGCGCTATCTCAGTCACCTTCGGTGTTGCATGAATAGACACACACAACCGGGCAACCGGGTATATGCGACCCTCACGGGATTGCCCCTGTCTTTCGATCTCCGCTGGCCGTTTCACAAATCCACCTCTGGCGCTGATTTCTGGGTGCTGCACGCGGACATCCGTCTGGAGAATTCTGTCGGGCTGCATGCTCCGGTTGCAGTTAATTTGTCTGCCACAGTGCGGGAGGTAATGCCCTCATTGGAAGCGTGTGACGCAGAGGCGCCGGTCATCAACACATTGCGCAAGGAAGTGGATCGACGGCAGGTAGAATTCCTGAAATCGGGCAAGTTGGTTCCGGTAAATTTTTCCAGCCGTCATTATGATTTCAAACGCAACAAATGGGTGTTCGGGAAGGCCAGTGATGAAGAAATCATATTAATGATTGAACGCAAGGTGTATTGGCAGACTCGGCTCTACGGTGGACCAGTCTGGATTGGAGATCCCACGGAGGCCCTGTATGTCGAAACATCGCCTGTGCATGTGGTCGAGCTTGCGCGAAAGCTTGCGGATCAGGAACTGATTACATTGGAGGGAGAGTGGGTTTCGGCAAATGCGGCTCTAATGGCGCAAGCCGAAAGGTTTGAAGCTGATATGCGGGCTGCACTGGCGGAGCTTGAGAGCAAGCACGCATTTGAAAGAAAGACATCAACCGTTGACCTGTGACCATTTTTGTTCCATATCCTCCTGACCGCGCGAACATTTCATAAACTGAGTGGAATATGATGACTTTCACTTTTCGCCCAAGTACACGTCTGCATTGCCTCATACGTATACTGCTGATCCTGGCATTGCTCTGCCTGCCATCAGTGGCTGCGCGGGAGAACAGAGACAAGGCTCGTCCCACGATCGTCTTCATGACTGATTACGGCACAGTCGACGCTTCAGTTACGATCTGCAAAGGAGTAATGTATTCCATCGCACCAGATGTGCGGATTGTTGACCTGACTCACGACGTCGAACCTTATTCCATCCGCAATGGAGCAGATTTCTTACATGAAGTTACTCCCTTTTTCCCCGCCGGAACGGTGTTCCTTGCCGTAATCGACCCCGGCGTGGGTGGCCCTCAGCGGCCGCTCGTGGTGAGGTCGCGACGCAAGCAATATTTTGTGCTACGCGACAACGGCCTAATCACGGCGATTGCTGATCGCGACGGAATCGAAGCCGTGCGCGAGATCACCAACGTCGCCTGGATGCTTGGGAGAAACATATCCTCAACCTTTCACGGGCGGGATATCTTCTCGCCGGTAGCGGCTCATCTGGCAGGTGGGGAAGATTGGGTCCAAGTTGGACCAGAAGTACCTGGCCAAAATTTGCAACGCGTTGAGATTACCTCCCCGAAATTTGGGCCGCACGGCATAAACGGACACGTTGTTCGCATCGATGGCCCGTTTGGAAACCTAATAACCGATATCGCAGCGGAGGATTTCCAGAAACTTGGTTACGAGCACGGAGACCAAATAGCCGTTCACTTGAATGCCCAGAAGATATCGATGCCTTTCATGCGCACCTTCAGTGACGTTCCTAAGAATCAGCCATTGCTCTACATCGATTCTCGAGGGCGCGTAGCTTTGGCGATGAATAGGGGGAATTTCGCCGAGACTCATCACATTATCCCGCCGGTGATTATCACCATACCTAGACCCAAGACTGATCAGTGATCCTGGGACGCAGTAATCTCCGGCAACACTGCACGCAGCAACGCGATAAAGTCGCCCTTAACCCGCTCTGTGGTTGCAAGGACTTCCTCGTGGCTGAGGATCTGGTCGAGAATGCCGGCGGCCATGTTGGTTACGCACGAGATGGCGAGGACTTTGATGCCCATGTGGCGCGCAGCAATAACTTCAGGGACCGTGGACATCCCTACCAGATCGGCGCCGATGACGCGCAGATAACGAATTTCCGCTGGCGTCTCGTAACTCGGGCCCATCAGAGCGGCGTAAACACCTTCATAAAGTTTTTTCCCAAGAGCGCTCGCCGCGGTCTGAGCGATCTTCCTGTACGACTTGCAATACGCCTCCGTCATGTCAGGGAAGCGGGGGCCGAAGCGGTCGTCATTCGGGCCGAGCAACGGATTGTGGCCCTGGAGGTTGATGTGATCGGAAATTACAACTAACGCGCCCTGCTGATACTCCAGATTGATGCCGCCAGCAGCGTTTGTGAGGATTGCGGAACGGATTCCCATCCTGCCGAAGACGCGCATGGGAAAGGCGACTTCCTTAACCGAGTAGCCTTCGTACAAATGCACTCGGCCTTGCATTGCGATCACGGGAATTTGTCCCGACTTGCCAACGACCATTTGTCCGGGATGGCCGATAGCAGTTGATCGTGGGAAGAATGGGATTTGTGAATAGTGAATTCGTACGGCATCGGTGAGTTCGTCAGCGAACGAGCCCAGGCCCGAACCAAGCACGAGCGCAATCGTCGGGCGCATCGGTGTGTGGGCAAGAAGAAACTGCGCAGCCGATTCGCCTTGATCGAATTGTTCGGGCATGCGAGTGGCGAAACGCGTCTCGAAGGATCCTCAGCCGGACGTAGGACAAATTCGGAGCAGATTTTACCAGCAACGCAAATACGCCTGAACGCCTCCGATTCTAGAAAATGCCAGCCAATAGCGAATTTCGCGAGATTTTCACAGGAAGGGTTGTAGTCTTTGCGTGTGACAATTTGCCCCGAAAATGGTGAAGACTACGCTGAACGCGATTTTTGTGTGGAGAGCCGCCGTTTAATTGCACAAAAAGCGGTCACATCGCTGTGGATGAAGTGCATGTCATTGAAAACAGGAATGATATATGAGTGCGGTTTTGATTGACTATAAAAATGAAAGGAGTAAAAACATAATCGTTCTTTGACAACTTCCGAAGTTTTCCCGGTTGGTACGGCGTCCGGGGCTCGAGCGAAATCACACTTCGCACCGCAAGGTGAAGGAGTGAGGGTTTAGCGAGGGTCTATAGCAAAGTGCTGGCTGAGGCGAACAGGAAGAAATGTCGAAGGCAGGATAGAGTCCCGAGGCGTTAAGCTGGTTTATCCGGTTGGCGGTGAGCCCGGAGCCCGAGCAACAATCGCGCAGAGCAATCCGCAAGGGAAGCTTTGAATGCAGGTTGGCAAGGGTCTAACGCAAGCTACTGGCCGAGACGAATGAGTTTAACACCACCTCGGGACTCTTAATTATTGGGTGCGTCACCCGACCGTCGCTGAGCGATTCTGCCTATTGCCCTCCCCTAAAAATCCAGGAACCGCTCACACCGGAAGGATGACGCTTTTCTGATCAGTTTTCTTCGGTCCATTCCTATCAATCATGGTCCTTGCTGTATTTGCAGCTTGTCTGCAACCAGGCGGGCACGATGGATGACGTTGGCCTCGGGAACCTCTGCGACCGCATCCAGGTTCAGCTCGTAAAGTCCCGGCGGCAAGTTTTCTCCAAATGAGAGCTCCATATCTGTGGTGTTCTTTTGCAGCACAAAATGCTGGTACCCGACGGCGGTGGCGCGCCCGATTTCATTTACCGCAAGCGCCGCAACGGTGAGATCAAAATTGTCTCCTGTTTCATTCGACAGCCTGATTGCGCACTCAACTCGTCTTCCGACTACCTGAGGGTACCGACTCCACTCCAGCAGAAGCGGGGCGACAATCGTCAACACGAGCTCCCGACTTTCCTCACGTGGTGGCTTTCCACTGTCAGTGACCGTTACACGGACTCTGAAGTCGCCTGTCTCGCTTGGAGTACCGGTCACGTGTCCATTCTGAGACAATTTCATTCCTCGCGGTAACACACCCGCTGTGATTTCCCACTCCAACGGCGAGATTCCGCCCCGTGCCTCAAGCTGGAACTCGTAGGGTTGGTGCAGATAGCCCTTTGGAGGCGAGGCTGTCGTCATCTCCAGCGGTTCCCCGACCGCCCCTGATTGCTGCGCTGAAGAGAAGGCCGAGAGGGCAATCAAGCCCAGAAAAATAGCATACGATGGGACAAACGTGGATCGAAGCATTCTCGCCTGTCTACGGCAGAAGATTATTCAATAACACAATATCGGCCTCGCCCTTTCCCACAGCAGCATAAATGCTCTTCCCATCCGGCGACCAGGAAACGCGTCGCGTGATGAACGTAGCCTGCCGGCCAAAATCGGTGATTCGGCGCATCGCTCCGGCCGCCGTGGGTTGGATCCAAATATTGGAACTGGGTCCGTCCCCCAGTGGCATAGCCAACCAGTTCCCGTCCGGCGAAAGCACTGGCTGCGGCATGATCCAGGATGGAAGACGTGCACTAGAGATGCGCAGCAACGGCGTCGATGGACCAGTCTCCGGACGCGCCTTCAAAATCTCCAGGTCAGCGGTGCCGTTCACATTCGCGAGCTCGACGGCGTAGTAAAAAGTGCCGTCGGCTGCGACTGCGGGCCTCTGTGAGTCCTTTCGTACTTCGACGGCCGTCGCACCATCCGTGGATACCTTTCTGATATCGAATCCACCTTCTGTGTTCTTTGGGGGTGCGTGGTACAACCAGCGGCTGTCCGGAGACCACGCCGCCCAGCCGCCCCCGACCGAGACTCTGTGCGCATTGGCCCCATCTGGATTCACGATCCAGAGATCAACGTTCCATCCTGTGCGACTGCGAATGACATACGCGATGTGAGAGCCATCTGGTGACCACACCGGGACACCGAGGGCGAGACGAGGATCTTGCTCAAAGGTGATCTGGCGGCTCTTGCCGGTCTGCATATCCAGAATCCAGATATTGCCGTGGCCTCCGCTATCACTCAAGTACGCCATCTCACGGTCGGTTGCGTTCACTGAGGGTGTTTGTACCGCACCGGTTTGGTGCGTAATCTGTATCGCGCGGGAGACATTTTCTCGAGGATTGTCGGTAATAGGAAATCTCCAGATGTCG
>QIAA01000289.1 GCA_003224905.1 Acidobacteriota bacterium | reverse complement strand
TCGCATCGCGCTTGGCGCACAACGCGGGAGCGTCCTTTGGCTCATTTTGCGTGAATCGCTGCTGCTGATGCTTGTTGGTGTCGCCATCGGGCTGCCCTCGATATTCGGAGCAGGGAAGTGGATTTCGAGTTTGCTTCTCGGCGTGAAACCGGCTGACCCCACCGCGCTTGCCCTCGCGACGGCGCTAATGTTTGCGACAGGCATTCTCGCCTGCTACATCCCGGCGAGGCGGGCCATGCGCGTCAACCCCATCGTCGCCTTGAGATACGAATAACCCCTCGCGCGAGTGATCGGCAGGCTTTCTTGGAACCGACCTCTTATTAAGCATTCGGAGACTTTCGGACATTCGTTGCAATTGTTCCCGGTTGACGGGCAATGCGGAAGCAATTGTTGTAACCTTCACCACCCCACAGAGTTACGCCCTTGCATTCCTGGCTAAGCATGAGGTTAGATGTCGAGGCCATGAAAAACCTCCTCGTCGGTTTTTTCCTGCTGTTCAGTTGCGTTCTGCTTTTGGGACAAAACCAAAGCTCTGACCAGCGAGCCACGAATGCCGCGACCGAGCAGGCGTCCGAGCGTCTCGCTGCCGATACTCCTAAGACCAGCGTTCTCGGCAATGCCTTCGTCGCGCCAAAGGATTGGTCTATTCGCGTCAAGAGCCCGGCGACAATCCTTAGCGCGCCCGAGGGAGGTTCCTGGGTCGCGCTTGTCGACGTTCAAGCCAAGGCCCCAGATGAAGCGTTGGCCGCAGCTTGGCAAGCCTATAAGCCGGACGCGAAGTGGCCCGTCAAGGTCGCGCATGATCTGCCCGATCAGGATGGCTGGAGCCGTCGTCGGGTTTACGAATACCTGACTTCACCCAGTGAGAAACGCGCAGTGGCCGCACTCGTCAGTTACTCCGGGTCCAATTGGACCGTAGTCATTGATGACCTGGCAAATGCGGTAGGTGAAAAGCGCGGCGCTCAGGTGGAGCTCATTCATGGACGCTTGCTGCCCAAGGGCTACAGTCGCGAGTCATTCGCCGGGAAAAAGGCGAACACCCTCGATCCGGCGCGCATTGCGGAACTCGTCGGTTTCATCGAGTCAGGTCAAAAAGTCACGGGAGTTCCGGGAGTTGCTTTCGGCTTAGTACAGGATGGCAATGTCGTTTTCGCCGATGGATTCGGAACCAAGGAGCTTGGTACTAGCGACAAGCCCGACGCGGATACCTTGTTCATGGTGGCCTCGAATACGAAGGCAATGACGACACTCCTGCTTGCTAAGCTGGTCGATGAACATCGCATGACTTGGCAAACGCCGGTCACAACATTGCTTCCGACGTTTCGGCTCGGTGACACCGAGACAACCCGCAGTGTTCTCGTCAAACACCTGATCTGCGCCTGCACTGGAATGCCGCGCCAGGATCTCGAATGGATATTCCAGTACGGAAACATCACGCCCGAGAGCTCGCTCTCTCTCCTCGGGACCATGCAGCCTACCTCTAAGTTCGGTGAACTCTTCCAATATTCCAATCTGATGGCCACAGCCGCGGGATACACCGGCGCCTACGTGCTCTACCCTCAGGTGGAACTCGGCGCTGCTTACGATCGTGCCATGCAGTCGTATGTATTCGATCCGTTGCAGATGAATGCGACAACATTCAACTTCAAACGCGCCTTTTCTGCTAACCATGCAACAGCGCACTCACAGGACGTGGACGGAAAGCCCGCGAAGGCTTTGACCGCCATCAATGATGCCGTCACACCTGTACGCCCCGCCGGAGGTGCATGGAGCAGCGTGCACGACATTCTGAAATACGTCTCGATGGAACTTGCAGAAGGCAAGCTCCCGGATGGGAAGATTTATATATCAAAAGAACCGTTGCTGGAGCGGCGCACTCCCCAAGTTTATATCGGCAAGGATACTTCCTACGGCATGGGCTTGATGGTTGACACCACCTACGGCGTGCCCGTCGTTCATCACGGTGGTGACCTGGTCGGATATCACAGCGATATGATGTGGCTGCCGCAGCAAAACGTCGGGGCCGTCATCCTGACCGACGGCGATCCTGGGTGGTTGCTCCGCGACCACATTAGACGCAAGCTGCTCGAAGTTCTCTTCGACGGGCGTCACGAGGCCGACGCGCAGCTCAATGCTGACGCCAAGAGCTTCTATTCCAGTCTGGCCGCCGATCGCAAACTGCTCACCATCCCAGCAGATGCAAGCGAAGCTGCTAAGCTTTCCAAACACTATGCCAATTCTTCACTCGGGGAAATCTTGGTCAGCAGGTCGGGCGCTACGACGACGTTCGATTTTGGCGAGTGGAAAAGTGAAGTCGCCTCCCGCAAGAATCCCGATGGAACAATATCTTTCATTACCATTGCACCAGGGGCCAGCGGTTTGGAGTTTACCGTTGCTTCCGGATCCAAGAGGACATTGACAATCAGAGACGCGCAGCACGAATACGTGTTCGAAGAACGTTGAGGATGGTTGGGATCAAGCTTTTGTCCCGAATCATTCTGGATGGGTGCTGTACAAATAAACGGGCAATTCAAAAGCACGAGCCGGCTCGGGAAACAATTGCTGTAATCAAAGGCGTGGTTGTTGAAAAAGTCACTGTGATTAGCAAGCAGAGATGTGGCAGGAACATGTTACAAGGAAGAAATCTTGTACATGTTTTTTCTCTATTCCATTC
>QIAA01000288.1 GCA_003224905.1 Acidobacteriota bacterium | reverse complement strand
GTGCCCGACAAAGAGAAAGCGGCGAAGTTCTACGAAGAAACATTCGGCTTCGAGCGCGTCTCGCAGTCGCGGGTTGCGACGCGGCTCTCAGACGGCGTGATGAACCTTACGCTTCTGAAATTCGAAACACAGGAGGACGCTGGCGACGAGCGTGGCAAGGACTTCATCGGTCTACACCATTTCGGTATCTGGGTTGACGACATCGAGACGATGAAGCAGTCGATCGAGGCGCATGGCGGCAAGTATCATGCCGGTCCCGCGGCACACATGCCGGCGAATGCGGAGCACAAGTTCCGCGATCCGGACGGAATCGTGTTCGACATCTCGACGCGCGGGTGGGACGGCGCGAAGCGGCTAGAAGAAAGCTGAGTTCACTGGTAGAAGTTGGCCGGTGGGATCGCTCGCGACTATTCCAGCGTACGGACCGAGTGGAGGCGTTCTGAATTTTTCTTAAATAACTAAAGCTACCCGCGGCTACTACGGACCGGTGAGAAAGGAATCTATCATGGCTGAAATACCAGCAGCGCTGAAGGCGGTTGACCGGCTGGAAATCACAATTCTGGTGGACAATAGCATCGACGTGTTTCTTCCCAGCACGGCTGAAATTCGCAGGGCACAAATACCAACAGACTTGCCATGGGGAGAGCGCAAGGCGCTGATTTCAGAGCACGGCTACTCGGCTTTGGTCAGCGTCCACATGGATGAGCACTCGGCTAGCCTCCTCTTCGATGCGGGCGTTAGTACCAATGCACTCACCCACAATATGGATGTGCTCGAAATACGACCACAAGAGTTACACAGCATCGTTCTAAGTCACGGCCACGTGGATCACACACAGGGTTTGCTTGGAATGATCAAGCGTCTAGGAAAAATGCGTATGCCCATCCTATTGCATCCCGACGCTTTCTTGAATCGCAAAGTGATTCTGCCTGACAAGCATGAACTTCACTCGCCCGCGCCAAACCGCCGCTTGTTAGAACAGGAAAATGTCGAGTTTATTGAAGAGCGCGGCTGTTCGTATTTGCTTGAAGGGATGGTGTTGGTAACGGGACAGATCCATCGCACTACAGAATTTGAGAAGGGATTTCCCATTCACTACTCCGAGATCAACGGCACGTGGCAGTCCGATCCCCTGATCCATGATGACCAGGCTTTGGTGGTGAACGTACGAGACAAAGGACTCGTCGTGATGACTGGCTGCGGTCACGCGGGTGCTATCAATTCGATTCGTTACGCCCAGAAACTTACCGGGGTCGAAAAAGTCTATGCATTGCTTGGAGGGCTGCACCTAACCGGCGCTGTTTTTGAGCCGATCATTGCTCCCACTCTGAAGGAATTGAAAGCCATTGCTCCACGGCTTGTAATGCCTGGGCACTGTACAGGCTGGAAAGCAACTCACGCATTTGCGCGGGAATTTCCGGAAGAGTTTGTCCAACCCAGTGTGGGTACTCGCGTGTTCATTGAAAGCGGTTCACAAACTGCGGAAAGATTGAATTAAGGTATCGTAGAGTTCAATCTTTGCAACGTGTCAGATATCAGCTGGGCAAATTGGGCTGGAGCGGAAGACAAAGACGACTCGTGGAGTTGAACAACACCTCGATAACTCGCGCGCATAAGGAGAAATAAGGCGGCGAGGCTAGTGAATGACGCTAAGGAGGATAGCCGTCATGCCGATCATCACAATCTATCAAGGCGCTTCTGGCGAAGGTCAGGAATTGGCTGAAACTGTGGCCGAGGCTCTTGGCTACCGTTGTGTCGGGCGTGAGGTGCTCGTTGAGGCGAGCCGGCGCTATGGCATACCCGACGCAAAACTCAACGAGATCGTCGAGAAGGGCCCGCACTGGTGGGAGCGTCTGCTGCAAGATCTGCGGCCTTACCGGATCGCTCTTCAAGCTACGCTGTGCGAACTGGCTCACGACGGAAAATTGGTTTACCACGGCCATTTGGGTCATGAGCTTTTGCCCGGTATCGGGCATGTGCTGAAAGTACTTTTGACCGCGCCAATCGAATTTCGCATCGAACAAATTCGCGCACGGCAAAGTCTGACTGACATCGCAGCGCGCCATTATGTAGAAGAGATCGATAAGGCGCGCAGCCGGCGGCTCATGGCGATGTTCGGCACGGATTGGCGCGATCCTAATCGTTATGACCTTATTCTCAATATGGGCAAGATGCGCCGAGAGGGGGCCAAGCGTGTAATCATAGAGGCAGCGAAGCTCGAAGAGTATCAGCCCACTGCCGCATCCGATCAGGCTTTCAACGACGTCGCTCTTGGTTCCCGGGTCCATGCCACGTTATTAGCATCGCCCGATTTACGAGGATCGGCCTTCGAAGTCCATGCCCAGGGTGGCCATATTCACGTCAAGGGTAGAGTAAACCAAGGATTGGAAGAAGAAGTCGTAAAGCTAGTGAAAAACGTACCGGGTGTGACCAATGTGACATCCGATCTTTATTCCGTTCCGCCGGAGGCGTTTTTTGGTCCCTGAGCGACGGAGAATCAGTCGCACCCTGTGTGTTTTT
>QIAA01000286.1 GCA_003224905.1 Acidobacteriota bacterium | reverse complement strand
CGGATTGTGCCGGCGTTCGATCAGACTCACACCGGCACGGCGCAGATCTTCTATCACAATCGCTGGCGCGGATTCTGGACTGGCACCGCTCTTCGCTACGGAAGCGGGACGATCGTCGAGAACGGTCCACGGTTGCCGCAGCACTTCACGTGCGATCTGGCTAGTGGCGTGAATTTGTGGAATGTCGAACCGCGAAGACTCGACCTGGAGTTTGGCGTCACGAACGTATCAAACAGCATTTACCAGATCGCGAAGGAGAGCGAAGAGATTCCGATTCAGTACGCGCCGTCGCGGACCGTTGGCGGAAGCTTGAAATTCCACTTCTAAAAAGTAAATGCATAAACCTGTCATCCCTTCGCAAGCGCTTCGCTTCGCGAAGTGCTTGCTACGCTCAGATGGGATGAGAAGGCCGGTCTCCGACGGGATGCTGTACGCTCCCAAGTTATCGACGTGCTTGAAGCACAAGAGATAAAGGAGACCGGCAATGAAGAAGGTTAGCACTGCAGCGGTGAAGCGGATGAGGAATTTTTCTCAGCATAAGTTGACTATTGGTCTGGACCTGGGAGATCGCTCTAGCTGTTACTGCGCGTTGGATGAAGCGGGGGGCATCGTGATGGAACAAAAACTCTCGACCACAGTGAAGGCCCTGCAATCGGCATTCGGAGCTATGCCGCACAGCCGCATCGCGCTGGAGACCGGGATGCATTCCCCCTGGGTCAGCCGATTGCTGAGCGGGTTGGGACATGAAGTGATCGTGGCGCATGCGCGCAACGTGCGCCTGATCGGGGAGAGCCGCCGCAAAGACGACCGACTGGATGCGCAGACTCTGGCGCGGCTGGCCCGGATCGATCCGCAGTTGCTATGTCCGGTGAAGCATCGCAGCGCAAAAGCGCAGGCGGATCTGACGGTGATCCGGGCACGAGCTGGAGTGGTGCGAGCGCGGACCGCGCTGGTCAACACGGCACGCGGACTGGCCAAGAGCTACGGGGAGCGGTTGCGCGGGTGCAATGTGCGGAATATGAATCCCGAGAAAGCGGAAGGCTTGAGTCCGGAACTGCAATCCGCACTGCAGCCGTTGCTGGTGGGAATCGAATCGTTGAGCGAGCAGATCCGCGAGTACAACGAACGGATCGAAAAGCTGGCGCAATCAAGCTATCCCCAGGCGGCGCTGCTAAAGCAGATCAAGGGAGTGGGGACGCTGATCGCGCTGACTTTCCTGCTGACCTTGGAAGACCCGCATCGCTTTCGCAAAAGCCGCGACGTGGGTTGCTACCTGGGACTGCAACCGGGCCGGAGGAACTCCGGCCAGAGCGAGCCGCAGATGCACATCAGCAAAGAAGGCGATCCGTATCTGCGAACCCTGCTGGTGCAAGGTGCGCAGCATATTCTGGGACCGTTTGGAACGGATTGTGATCTGCGGCGCTGGGGCCTGAAGCTGGCGGAGCGCGGCGGGAAGAACGGGAAGAAACGCGCCATCATTGCCACGGCACGAAAATTAGCCGTGTTGCTGCATCGTCTGTGGGTGAGCGGAGAAGTATACGAACCCTTACGAAACAGCAACCGGATGGCGATGCCAGCAGCAGCTTAAAACATTCTAGGAAAGGAAAGACAAAGCCCAAAACGCCGAGTTCCGGTGACTGCGTTAATCGCCTGGCCCAACTTCCATTCTTAAGAATGGAACTGCAGGTCGACAAACAGGTGGCAGCACCGGCTGAAACGAGAACGCCCAACTTGCACCGAGCGAAAAATCGCTCATCAAAGAGTGCGGATGGAAGGGTGGCGGACAGCGGTAGCTCGGCTGGGAAAAAAACCTTGTCCAACGAGAAAACAAAAGAACACACTTGACTCCGACCGGCCTTCTCATGGAAGGCGATTTCACCAACTACTAATTTTTGGGTTCAACTTTGGGTTCAACTACGCCTAAACTAGCCCACTCTAGCCTAATCGCGATCCGGTGAACCGCCGTAAGCTCAATGGTTTAACCAACTACGGAAGTGGACTCCGTAATCAGTAGGTTGAAGGCTCGATTCCTTCCGCGCTCACCATAATTTTTCAATCACTTGCATTGACCTGCCAATTCGCTTCAGCAGCCCTGTGGCTGTTTTTGTGGCTGTTGCTACATCACGTACTTCTGCCGGTTGAGCTGCTCAATCACCTTCTTCTGGTCAAACCGGTCATTGACCTTCAGTTGGTTGAGTCGATCGATCACGGCCTCGATCGGAGCCGTTTCCGGATGCAGCTAGCCCATGGTCGTAATGAGGCTCTCATGCCCCATCACTTCTTTGACGAGTCTCGGGTCTCTCGTCTCGGCCATTGCCACCGTGCCGAATGTGTGCCGGGCGCAGTAGAGCTTCAGTTCATCAGGAATTTCGAGCTTGCGGGCAATCTTTCTGAACCTCAACTCAATGTGACCCAGGGAACACCCATCCCTCAGTTCCCGCTGATTGTTCTTGCGGAATGGTCCTGAGCAGAGCAATTACTCGCTCACTCAACGGCACTGGCCGCCGAGCTTTGCGCGTCTTACCATTGGGGTTGAAATAGAATGCATTCTCCAGTTGATGTATTCCAGGCGCATCCTAATGACTTCCCCGTTTCTCAGACCCGAGTCCAGCATGATGGTCAGAACGTCTCTCAACGGTCGCGCACAAGCT